>CAMWRY010000008.1 GCA_947176775.1 uncultured Bacteroides sp. | reverse complement strand
CCAGGGACCTCCAGATTATGAGTCTGTTGCTCTAACCAACTGAGCTACAAGTCCGATGTATCCTTACTTGGATAACGGGGGCAAAAGTAGTATTTTACATTGGAATATGCAAGACTTTTCGCTAAAAAATCCAAGGTGATAGCATTAAATTTGATGGTTTATGGGGGATTCTCTGCCTCAGCAGGCAGAGGTAGGCGACGCTTGTTGTCAAATGGATAGGAAACGTGTGACATTAGGAGTGGCTACCGCAGACTACTCCTGACTATGTGACTGCCTTTGTCAACAGCCACTATCCGCAGGCAGAATACATCCACATCTATACAGGCAAAGAAGAGACCAAAGTCAAGATTCTGGACAGAGAACTTACCCATACACTGCTGTTCGACTATTCAGGCAACTGGCTATCTACCCAAACCAAACTTCATACCCGGGAACTGCCTGAAAACATCCTTCCCACTTTCTGTGCTTCCGAGTATGCGGCTTTCAAAATTGATGATGCAGTAGAATACCAGACTGCCGACGATGAACACTATTTCCTGCTGACCATCAAGGACTACAAGGGCGACAAGCAGGATATTTGTATTCATGCCGACGGCTCAATGGATGGTGAAGGGGGCGAAGCTGAAGACAAGCGCATACATATTCTTACAGAAAGAGCCGTCAACGACTTCCGGATTCGTTGACGGCCCTTCTGGTTTTCTTGCAGGTTTTGTTCTTTCAGAACTTATAAGTCCGTTTCGGATTTTTGGGAAACCAGCCTTTGCGCACTCGCTCTTCCTGTTCGAACACCTCTTTGATAGTCCAGAACGAGGAAAAGGCAAAGACACCCAAAAGGGAAGCAATCATGATATTATCCGTATAGAGGGAAGCGATGCCGCCGCCGATGCCAAACAAAAGGAAAACCCACCAGCACTTGGTGCCCCAATAATATTCCGCCTTCACGACTATGGGATGAAACAAGCCGATAATAAGAAAAGTGCAGATACCTATGACAAGGCCTGACAAATGATATTCGTTCAAGAAATACATTGTTGCTCGTTATTAGTTATAAAAGGACAACACCCGGTTACTGCAAATGTTCAACGCTAAGGAATCTCTAATAGCAACTCAAGTGAACAGACTATTTGTAACCGGGTTAATTTTATCAAAGTTTTGCAAGGCTCAACTTCAGATTCTCTTATTTCTCCGGACAAATAGGAATCTCTTTCTTGATACTCTGCTCCAGAGAAATCAGTGTCTCGGTAGCGGTCACGCCTGAAATCTCCTGCATTTTATTGTTCAACAAGTCCATCAGATGCTCGTTGTCACGGGCATACACCTTGGTCAGCATAGTGTATGGGCCTGTGGTGAAATGACATTCTACAACTTCGGGAATCTTGCTCAGTTCGGCAACTACCGTCTTGTACATGGAGCCTTTCTCCAATTTGATTCCTACGTAAGTACAGGTTCTGTACCCGAGTGATTTAGGATTCACATGATAGCCTGAGCCTACAATGACTCCGAGGTCAATCAAGCGCTGCACACGTTGATGGATAGCCGCACGTGACACACCGCATTCTGCTGCTACGTCCTTGAAAGGAATACGGGCATTCTGAGAGATGATTTCCAAAATCTGTCGGTCAAGATTATCTATTTTTTCCATAATCGTAAATAAGTAAAATTCTTGTTGTTATCAAATAGTAAGCAAATATAGGGCTTTATTTTAATTTATCTATGAAAACGGACAAGAAAATAAATAAAAGAGAGGAAAAGAAAAAGAAAATGAAGAGAGGAAATGATTATGTGACAAAGTGATGGAGAAGAACAAAAGGATAGGATAGTGGAAAATAGAGAATGGGATGACAAACGGTAATATCATTTTACCGATTTATCACCCCATTACCTTATTATTCTATTATCGGCCTTACTTTTCGATACCCAGCAGTTCTACTTCGAAAATCAGTGTAGAGAAGGGCTTGATTTGAGCACCGGTTTCTCTTGAACCGTATGCCAAGTCGTAGGGGATGTAGAGTTCCCACTTGGAGCCTACGGGCATCATGGTGAGAGCCTCTGTCCAGCCTTTGATTACCTGGTTGGCACGGAAGGTAGTGGGTTCGTTGCGCTTGTAAGAACTGTCAAATTCGGTTCCGTCAATCAGCGTACCTTTGTAGTTCACTTTCACCTTGCTACTGTCGGCAGGGATTTCTCCGTTGCCCTTAGTGATGATTTTGTATTGCAGGCCGCTCGGAGTAGTCACTACGCCTTCTTTGGTCTTGTTCTCGGCCAGGAACTTTTCACCGGCAGCCTTGTTATCGGCGTATTTCTCGGCAGTGGCTTTTTCTTTGATGGCATCCATCTGAGTGCGCATGTAGTCTTGTGCCTGCATCATATCCATGGCACCGCCTTTGCGTACAACACCGGCAATGAAACCAGCAAGCAGGTTTTCGCGGCTGATGGTCTGTGTAGAGTCACCGCCGAAGATTTGCTGGTTGAAGCCATCTACCCATTGCTTGCTGACCATCTGGCCTATCTGCATACCAGCCATATAGGCTACATCTTTCTCGCTAATTTTGGTTGCACCTTCGTTGAAACCTCTCAGGAAGTCCGCCATCTGAGTAGAATCGATACCCTGTTGTGCAAGGTATTGGTCCAGACCTTCTGTACGTGCCATACCGATAGCGTAAGACAATGAGTCGATGTCCGTCTTCAAATCGGCTTTCGGACTTTGAGCAGTACAAGATGCCATGCCGGCAGCTACTGCAAGAGCCATGAGAAATGTTACTTTTTTCATTTTGCTTTTACTTGTTTTATTTATTTAGATAAGATTTTCTGTAACTCGACCTCGAATATCAATGTGCTATAAGGAGGAATCATCTCACCGGCTCCCTGTGCACCGTATGCCAGGTCGCTGGGAATGTAGAGTTTCCATTTGGCGCCTTCGGGCATCAGCTGCAGGGCTTCTACCCAACCGGGAATCACTTGACTTACGCCGAAGGTGGCCGGCTGTCCGCGCTTGATGGAGCTGTCGAAGAGGGTTCCGTCTATCAGCGTGCCTTCATAGTGGCATTGCACCTGGTCGGCGGCTGTGGCGTAGCGGCCCGGGGTTCCTTCGTTGATGACTTCGTACTGGAGTCCGCTGGGCAAGGTAACTACGCCCGAGCGTTGCTTGTTTTCTTCCAGGAATTTCTTGCCGGCTTCTATGTTGGCAGCGTTCATCTTCTCCTCAAGTTCGGCAAAGTACTTGTTAACAATGTCGCGAGCTTCCGTATGACTGATGACTGTCTGGTTGCCTTCTAAAACGTCTTTGATAGCTTGTGCAAAGTCTTCTACTGCAATGCCTTTGGCACCCATGCTTAAAAGATTCTGACCTATTCCAAGGCCGATAGCATAACTGAATTTATCCATAAAGTATTCTTGTTGACGACCGGATTGGTTTCTTTTCCAGTCCATTGCAAATTTACGAATGGCAAAAGTACGTCTTTTATTTGAATGACAAGGCTTTTGGGCATTTAATTTTTCTTATTTGTGCCGTAACTTGGACTTTCTCCGTATATTTGCCTTGCTTTAATCAAAGAAAGGAGAGAATTATGAAGAATTTGGTCGTATTGTCGGGCGCCGGTATGAGCGCCGAAAGTGGCATCAGCACCTTCCGCGATGCCGGCGGACTGTGGGACAAGTACCCGGTGGAACAGGTAGCCACTCCCGAGGGGTATGCACGTAATCCGGAACTGGTCATCCGCTTCTACAACGAACGCCGCAGGCAATTGCTCGATGTGGCGCCGAATGCCGGACATTTGGGAATTGCCGATTTGGAGAAGGAGTACCAAGTGACAGTGGTCACCCAGAACGTAGACAACCTGCACGAACGGGCAGGAAGCACGCAAGTGATACATCTGCATGGAGAGCTGACGAAGGTTTGTTCCAGCCGTGACCCTTATAACCCACATTTTGTCAAGGAGTTGAAAACGGAGGAGTATGAAGTGAAGCTGGGGGACAAGGCCGGCGACGGCTCACAACTCCGCCCATTCATCGTGTGGTTCGGCGAAGCGGTGCCAGAGATTGAGACTGCCATCAAGTATGTGGAGAAGGCGGACATCTTTGTCATCATCGGTACATCGATGAACGTCTACCCAGCAGCAGGGTTACTACACTATGTGCCTCGCGAGGCAGAGGTGTATCTGATAGACCCCAAACCTGTGGACACGCACATCGTACGGCCGATACATGTCATCCGGAAGGGCGCATCAGAAGGGGTGAAGGAGCTGAAGACTCTGCTTGCCGCACAGGCAGACGGCCCGACGAGCACTGAGCATAATGCTGTAAAGCACAAGCTATAAAGTGCCACAGTATCCGCAGTAAAAGTGAAAAGAGCAAATGGCGAGTGCCACCCCAAGCCTGGGAACAGATATCCGCTGCCTTGGAACGTCTGTTCCCGACTGGGGAACGCATATCCGCAGCCTGGGGACAGCCTTTTCATGGCAGGCAACCGCGATTCGATAAAAAGACCGTGGAAAAGAAAGAAAAAAAAGTGAGAAACAGCCGGCTGAACGATATATTTCAGTAACTTTGCTTCGCGAAAACAGGTTCTAAACCCCAAAACAGACAGTATGGAAACCACCAGACAGAATAAAATAGCCCGACTCCTGCAGAAGGAACTGAGTGACATCTTCTTGTTGCAAACCAAGTCCATGCCCGGCATACTGATTTCCGTCAGCGCCGTGCGCATCAGCCCCGACATGAGCGTAGCACGGGCCTACCTCAGCATATTCCCCTCGGAGAGGAGCGAAGAAATCGTCAAGAACATCAATGGGAACATGAAGTCCATACGCTTCGAGCTGGGCACCCGTGTGCGTCATCAGCTGCGCATCATCCCCGAACTGAAGTTCTTCGTGGACGACTCGCTGGACTATCTGGAACGAATCGACGAACTGTTGAAATAGCGACAGGGGTCCCTCTCTTCCCATGAACTTTCCCTTCTTCATAGCCCGGCGTTACCTCTTCTCCAAGAAGAAGCACAATGCCATCAACATCATCTCCGGCATCTCGGTGTGCGGAGTGGCACTGGCCACCTTGGCACTGGTGTGCACCCTGTCCGTGTTCAATGGATTTCAGGACATGGTAGCCGGCTTCTTCACCGCCTTCGACCCGGAACTGAAAATCACCATCCGCGAAGGCAAGGTGTTCGACCCACAGGACCCACGCATCGAGCAGGTTCGGACTCTGCCCGAGATTGACGTGTGGACCGAAACACTGGAAGAGAATGCCATGGTGCAGTACAAGGACCGCCAAGCTATGGCCGTCATCAAGGGAGTGGAAGAGAACTTCGAGCAACTGACCTCCATCGACAGCCTGCTCTACGGAACGGGAAAGTTCATCCTGAACGACTCTGTAGTGGATTACGGCTTCTTGGGCGTGGAACTTATCTCCGAATTAGGCACCGGTCTCCAGTTCGTAGACCCTTTGCAGGTCTATGCCCCCAAGCGGAACGTGCGGATAAACATCGCCAACCCCACAGCGGCCTTCAACCGGGAGTATCTATTCTCGCCCGGTGCCGTTTTTGCCGTCAACCAGCAGAAGTACGACTCGCGCTACATACTCACCTCCCTCAGCTTTGCCCGGCGCCTGTTCCGTTACGACACGGAAGTCTCGGCCATTGAGCTGAAACTGAAACCTAATGCCGACATCAACTCCACGCAAAGGAAGATTGAAAACCTTCTGGGCAACCGCTTCATCGTACAGGACCGCTACCAGCAGCAAGCCGATGTATTCCGCATCATGGAGATAGAAAAGTTCATCTCCTACCTCTTCCTCACCTTCATCCTAGCCATTGCCTGCTTCAACGTCATCGGCTCACTCTCCATGTTGATACTGGACAAGCGCGAGGATGTGGCAACACTACGCAACCTGGGTGCCGACGACCGCCTCATAGCACGCATCTTTCTGTTCGAAGGACGGATGATTTCCATCTCCGGCGCCCTCGCCGGCATCGTCTTAGGGCTACTGCTGTGCTTTCTGCAACAACGTTTCGGCCTGATTTCATTGGGAGGAGGCAACGGAAACTTCGTGGTCGACGCCTATCCGGTGAGTGTGCATACCACGGACATCGTGCTGGTATTCGTTACGGTCATCGCCATAGGCTTCCTCTCCGTATGGTACCCGGTGAGGTACCTCAGCAAGAGACTGCTGAAGAAATAAAAGTGATATACATATAGTATAAGCTACTGCTACTTCTTGCGGATAATCGTCAACCCGTCACGAAGCGGCAGAATGACCTTCTCCACACGCGCATCCTGCGCCACCAAGTCATTGAAAGCCTTGATGCCGATAGTCTGCAAGTCCGTATGACGAGGTTGCTCCTCCAGCACATGCCCGTCCCACAGCGTGTTGTCGGCAATGATATACCCACCGTCGGACAGACGGGCAAGCACCATCTCATAGTAGTCGATGTACTTGCGCTTATCCCCGTCAATGAAGGCAAGGTCGAAAGTGAAGCCCAACTGCGGCACCAGCTCCAAGGCATCGCCGATATAGAATTTGATTTTATCCGCATAGCCAGAGTTCTCCAGCCACGGACGCGTGAAGTCTTCCTGCTCGTCGTTGATTTCAAACGTGTGCAACATGCTCCCCTCCGGCAACCCCTCTGCTATGCAAAGGGCGGAGTAGCCGCTATACGTCCCTATCTCAAGCACCTGCCGCGGACGAATCATCCGGACAAACATCTTGAGCATACGTCCCTGCAAATGCCCGGAGGCCATACGGGGATAGAGCAACTTGACATGCGTATCTCGATAGAGTGCCCTCAGATAGTCGCCCTCATCGTCAATGTGCTGAAGTATGTATTCGTCGATAGTCACTTTAGAAAGAGAATTGAGAATTAAAATCGAGAAGTAGAAAGTGAAGAGGATGTGTTGGAAATCCGATAAATCCGCCTAATCCGCATCCGTAAAACATGCTTAAATAAGCTCTATCATAGTTCTGACACATCCCCTTCTATATGTTACAAGTATCTGTTACTATTAGGCAACACGCTGTCCTCGGCATGCTTCAAGGCATCTTCCACTACATTTATCTCAAGGAAAGAGGTCTGCGTACCCTCCTTACCGCTGCTCAGGTAACCCACCATGTCGGTCGGCAACAACTTACCCTCCTTCAGCAGGCGGCGCAAAGCAGCAAAATAATACTCCTGCCCATTAGCAAGCTCGGGCATATAGATAGCCTCCACACCGTAGGAAAGAGCCAGATGGCGCATAGTCCTCTCCTTGTAGCAGATGGCCAACACCGGATACTTACCGCGGAAAGCGGCCAGATAACGTGCCGTACGTCCGCTGTAACTGTCCGTAATGATGGCACGGATTTTCAACTTGGTAGTAGCCTTTACAGCCTGCTTGGCAAGGAAAGCCGTTACATCGTTGCTATTTTCATCCAGCGGAATACGGATATCATTGTCAGACAACTTGTCCCTTTCAGCCTGGGCAGCCACTTTAGTCATTGTCTGGACAGCTTCTACCGGATATTTACCGTAAGCAGTCTCACCGCTCAACATCAAAGCATCTGTACGATAGTAGATGGCATTGGCAATGTCCGTCACCTCCGCACGGGTAGGCCGCGGATTAGAGATCATGGTATGCAACATCTGCGTAGCCACGATAACCGGCTTACGGGCAAGGATACACTTCCTAATCAGAATGCGCTGGATGCCCGGGATGCGCTCTTGCGCCACTTCTATGCCCAAGTCACCACGTGCCACCATCACACCGTCGGCCACTTCAAGAATCTCGTCGATATTGTCCACACCCTCCTGATTCTCTATCTTGGCGATAATCCGAATATCGCTGTGGTGCTCGTCAAGGATGGACTTGATGTCCAGAATATCCTGCTTGTTGCGCACAAAGGAATGGGCAATGAAATCGATATTCTTCTCAATGGCATAAAGGATATTGGTACGATCCTTCTCAGTCAGAGAAGGCAGATTGATACGGACACCCGGAACGTTGACACTCTTGCGGCTACCCAAAGTAGCCTCATTCTGTACCTCGCAAAGCAGGTAATCGGAAGTCTTCTCCACTACCACCAGCTCCAAGTCACCGTCGTCAATCAGGATATGGCCATCCACAGCCAAATCTTTCACAAAATTTGGGTACGAAACCGAGATACACTCACGGGTAGTCTCCTGCTCCGGATTGCCCACTACCTTCACGCGGTCACCTGCCTTGAAAGGAATAGGTTCGGCAAGAACGGTAGTACGCACTTCAGGCCCCTTCGTATCCATCAGGATGGCGATACGATTGGACACCGAACGCACATTGTTAATCAACTTCTCGGCTCCCTCGCGGCCAAGATGGGCAGTATTCATGCGTACCACATTCATACCGGCATCAAACAACTGCTTAATAAAGTCAACCTCACAACGCTGGTCGGAAATTGTTGCGACAATCTTCGTTTGCTTTAATAACATAATCTATTTACCTTTAATATACCTATTTTATTTATACACCTATTATAATTATACGATTGGGACACAAACCGCCTCGTCAGCCCACACTACCGCAAAGCCTCCAAAGCCAACCGGTAAGAGTTCAGCCCGAAGCCCAGAATAACCCCTTTACACGCACAGGAAATCATGGATACATGCCGAAAAGACTCACGGGCATGCACATTGGAGATATGCACCTCAATCACCGGTGAAGTGACCGAACGGATAGCATCCTGCAGCGCAATGGACGTGTGAGTATAGGCACCTGCATTCAGAATGATGCCATCCACGTCAAAACCCACCTGCTGGATTTTGTCTATCAATTCTCCCTCAATGTTGGACTGGAAATAATCAATCTGCACATCCGCATACCTTTCGCGGAGTTCGGCCAAGTAGTCTTCAAAAGTCACACTACCGTAAATGGAAGGTTCACGTTTACCCAAGAGATTTATATTGGGCCCGTTAATAATCTGTATCCTCATAACACAATTTTTTATACCTTTGCGGTGCAAAGATAGTGCAATCCGAGGGCAAAATAAAAGAACGCGTTCATTTTTTATGCTGAGGCATAGCCTATTTTCGCAAAGCAAAGGTAGAAAAAGGAATGAAACCAGAAGAGAAATCTACGAATAAAGAGAAACAGGCACTGATAATCAGAAAATACTACCAGTACCTAAAACTGGAAAAAGCACTCTCACCCAATACTGTGGATGCCTACCAGACGGACTTGCAGAAACTGCTGCATTTCCTGGAAGGAGAGAACATCCCCATCCTCGGCACTACCCTGAACGATTTGCAGCACTTTGCTGCCGGACTGCACGACATAGGCATCCATCCCCGTTCACAGGCACGCATCTTGTCAGGTGTCAAGTCATTCTTTCACTTCCTCGTCATAGCCGACTATCTGGAGGGAGACCCCAGCGAACTGTTGGAAGGTCCCAAAATAGGATTCAAGATTCCGGAAGTACTGACGGTGGAAGAGATAGACCGCATCATCGGTGCCATCGACCTGGGCACCAACGAAGGACAACGCAACCGGGCCATCCTCGAAACCCTCTACAGTTGCGGCCTGCGGGTATCGGAACTCTGCAACCTGAAAATCTCCGACCTCTATTTCGATGAGGGATTCATCAAGGTAGAAGGAAAAGGCAGTAAACAGCGCCTTGTACCCATATCCCCCCGTGCCATCCAAGAGATAAAATACTGGTTCATGGACCGCAACGAACGGTGGAAAATCAAGAAAGACTTCGAAGACTATGTATTCCTGGCGCGCTGGGGCAAGAGCATCTCTCGCATCATGGTATTCCACCTCATCAAGGAACTGGCAGAAAAAGCCGGCATCGCCAAGAACATCAGTCCGCACACCTTCCGCCACTCCTTTGCCACCCACCTGCTGGAAGGGGGTGCCAACCTGCGTGCCATACAAAGTATGCTGGGACACGAATCCATAGCTACAACAGAAATTTACACCCACATCGACCGGAACAAATTGCGTAGCGAAATCATAGAACATCATCCTCGCAATATAAAGTACCGCAAAGAACAGCAGATTCATTAAATTATGATAAAATTGACTCGCGAGTTAACAATCTGTAATAGGATTTAATATCTTTGCGTTGTTGTGTCCATACCTAAAACAACACACTGAAATGAAATAGACAAATTTCAATTACAAACAATTAATTTATACCTAAAATGACTAAGAGATTGTATCTGCCGTTTTTAATGGCAATGGTTGTTGCACTGATGACATCATGCAGCAAAAAAATGGGTGAGTTGTCATCAGACTATTTCACCGTAACTCCTCAAGTTTTGGAAGCCGTGGGTGGTAAAGTTCCCGCTACAATCAACGGCAAATTCCCCGAAAAGTACTTCAACAAGAAGGCCGTAGTAGAAGTAACCCCCGTATTGAAGTGGAATGGTGGCGAAGCCAAAGGCCAGTCTGCAGTATTCCAAGGCGAAAAAGTAGAAGGCAATGACCAGACCATCTCTTATAAGATGGGAGGCAGCTATACAATGAAGACTTCTTTCGACTATGTACCGGAAATGGCTAAATCAGAACTGTATCTGGAATTCAAAGCTACAGTTGGCAAGAAAACCATCACCATCCCTGCTGTAAAAGTAGCCGACGGCGTAATCTCTACTTCCGAAATGTTGGAGCAGACACTGGGCAGCGCCAATCCCGCTAACGGTGACGATGCTTTCCAACGCATCATCAAAGAGAAGCACGATGCCAACATCATGTTCTTGATTCAACAGGCCAACGTACGTGCCAGCGAACTGAAAACTGCCAAAGCATTCGGTGAAGAAGTGAAGAACATCGACGAAGCTGCCAACAAGAAAATCAGCAACATCGAAATCTCTGCATACGCTTCTCCCGATGGTGGTGTAGGTCTGAACAGCAAGTTGGCCGAAAACCGTCAGGACAACACCGCTAAAATCATCAACAGAGACCTGAAGAAAGCCAAAATCGATGCAGCAGTAGACACTAAGTACACAGCTCAGGACTGGGAAGGCTTCCAGGAACTGGTATCCAAATCAAACATCCAAGACAAGGAACTCATTCTCCGCGTTCTTTCCATGTATCAGGATCCCGAGCAAAGAGAGCAGGAAATCAAGAACATCTCTTCTGTTTACAAGACTTTGGCTGACGAAATCCTGCCGCAACTGCGTCGTTCACGCTTGACTTTGAACTACGAAATCATCGGTAAGTCTGACGAAGAAATCGCTAAGCTGGCCGACAGCGATGCTAAACAACTGAACATCGAAGAACTGTTGTATGCCACTACACTGACTCAGGATGTTGCTAAGCAAGAAGCTATCTTCACAAAAGCTACACAAATCTACCCGAACGACTTCCGTGCTTACAACAACTTGGGTAAACTGGCTTACCAGGCAGGTAACTTGGACAAGGCTGAAAGCTACTTCAAGAAAGCCCTTTCCATCAAGAACGCTCCTGAAGTAAACATGAACCTGGGTCTTATCGCCTTGACTAAGGGTGACAGAACTGCTGCAGAAAGCTACATGAGCAAGGCTTCCGGTTCTAAAGAACTGAACGAAGCTCTGGGTAACCTGTACATCGCTCAGGGACAATATGACAGAGCTGTCAACGCATTCGGCAACACAAAGACCAACAGCGCTGCTTTGGCACAAATCCTGGCTAAGGACTACAACAAGGCTAAGAACACACTGGCCGCTATCGAAAAGGCAGACGCTTACACTGACTACCTGACAGCTGTACTTGGCGCAAGAACCAATAACGCATCTATGGTAACCAGCAGTCTGAAAAAAGCCATTGCTAAAGAACCGACTTTGGCAAAGAAGGCTGCTTCCGACTTGGAATTCGCCAAATACTTCACAAGTGCTGACTTTATGAATATCATCAAATAATAAAGGTTAGACTGAAAAGAACATGCCTGACATAGAAATATGTCGGGCATTTCTTTTTATTCACACTAAAAAGGAGTACTTTCGCAACCGAAGTTATCAGAAAAAGAACCGGAATGAAGAAAATCTGTCTTGTCTATCTTCTGCCTACCATGATATTGTTTGCCTGCGGCAGCAAGCATACAAACTCGGTCAGCCTGAGCGGCGAAATCAAAGGACTGGGAAACGACACCCTATATATATACGGTATGGACAATTTTTATGACCGTACAGACACACTGCCCGTCAAAGACAGCAAGTTCGCTACAACCCTTGAAATCGACACACTGGTCTCTGCATGGCTGCGGTTCAGTGACGGAATGGAATATCCGCTCTACCTGAACAAAGGAGATAAGATAAAGATAAAAGGCTCAGCTGCTGAACTCACCTCACTGGAAATCACCGGAAATTCCCTGAATGAAGAACTGACCGCCTTCCAGAAAGAACTGAAAGGAGTGGGTACCCCTTCGGAAAATGTATTGGAAGAAAAAGCAGAAGCCTTCATCAACAGCCACCCCGCCTCACTGGTGAGCATCTACCTGCTGGAGAAATATTTTGTACAGAAACAGCAGCCCAAGTTTTCCAAAATCAAAGCAATGACAGAGCACATGACCGGAGGAGTGAAAGACCGTCCATTCATGGAAGAGTTGCTTGACATCATTCAAGAAGAAGAAAAAGCAACCGTAGGCAAGACAGTTCCTTACATCCACCTGCCCAATGCCGAAGGCACACAAATCAGCCGCACTAACTTCAAAGACAAATATCTGCTATTACACTTCTGGGCATCATGGGACCAGCAGAGTATGGAAACCAATGCCGCCCTGCGCCGGATATACAAGAAAGAGAAAAAGAACGAAAGTTTCGCCCTTTGGGGTATCTCCTTGGACGTAGACAGAAAGGAATGGGAAAAAGCCATCCAAAAAGACACCTTAGAGTGGGAACAGAGTTGTGATTTCTACGGATGGAATGCAGCCATCATCAAGCAGCTAGCCATACGGACATTACCAGCCAATCTGCTTCTCACCCCTTCCGGAAAAATCGAAGGAAGAGACCTCAGTCTGGAAGCCATCGAAGAGAGGCTGGAAGAGATAAAGCAACAGGAGAAAGAGAAAAAAGAGGCTGAGAAGAAACTCAAAAGAACAAACCGACGGTAGACTTCATTCCTCCGTCGTCAAACCTTTAATCATACGAAAAACATGCTGATAAAAGTCTTCGGAGCTGCCGTCCAAGGCATTGATGCCACCCTCATCACTATTGAAGTAAACAGCTCCAAGGGCTGTATGTTCTATTTGGTGGGATTACCGGACTCCGCCGTCAAAGAGAGCCACCAGCGTATCATATCCGCTTTACAAGTCAACGGCTACCGGATGCCGACCAGCAACATCGTCATCAACATGGCACCGGCCGATATCCGGAAAGAAGGGTCAGCATACGACCTGCCCTTAGCCATCGGTATGCTGGCCGCCAGCGAAGTAATCAAGTCGGACAGACTGAACCGGTACCTGCTGATGGGCGAACTGAGTCTGGACGGAAGCCTGCAACCCATCAAGGGAGCACTTCCCATCGCCATCAAAGCCCGGGAACTGGGATTCGAAGGCATGATAGTGCCCTATTCCAATGCACGCGAAGCGGCCGTAGTGAATAATCTGAAAGTCTATGGAGTAAACAATCTCAAAGAGGTCATCGAATACTTCAACGGAAAACAAGAGTTGATACCGACAGAGGTCAATACACGCGAAGAGTTCTACAACCGGCAAAGCGACTTCGACCTGGACTTTGCAGAAGTAAAGGGCCAAGAGAACGTAAAACGTGCCTTGGAAGTAGCCGCCGCAGGCAGCCACAACATCCTGCTCATCGGTGCTCCCGGCAGCGGAAAGTCCATGCTGGCCAAGCGGCTTCCATCCATCCTGCCTCCATTGTCACTGGGCGAAAGCCTCGAAACCACCAAGATACACTCCGTCGCAGGCTATATCGGAAAGGATGGCGGACTCATCTCCAGGCGTCCGTTCCGCGACCCACATCACACCATCTCCACAACAGCCATGACCGGTGGAGGCGCATTTCCCCAACCCGGTGAAATCAGCCTGGCCCACAACGGCATCCTCTTTCTGGACGAACTGCCCGAGTACCAGCGCAACGTACTGGAAGTGCTCCGTCAGCCGCTGGAAGACCGGAAAATCACAGTGGCCCGTGTCAAGTACAGTGTGGAATATCCGGCAAACTTCATGCTGGTAGCCTCCATGAACCCTTGCCCTTGCGGCTACTACAATCACCCGGCCAAGGCTTGCGTATGCAGTCCGGGACAAGTACAAAAATACCTGAACCGCATATCAGGCCCCCTGCTGGACCGGATAGATTTGCAGATAGAGGTTACTCCACTGCCCTTCGAGAAGATGGC
The DNA here is from genome assembly GCA_947176775.1 of uncultured Bacteroides sp. Lineage (GTDB taxonomy): Bacteria > Bacteroidota > Bacteroidia > Bacteroidales > Bacteroidaceae > Bacteroides. The sequence goes on along the minus strand of CAMWRY010000008.1, from coordinate 19,271 downwards.
AGACACCCGTCCCGGAGAGTCGAGCGCCACCATACGGGAACGTGTGATACGCGCCCGGAAAATGCAGGAAGCAAGATATGCCGACATCCCCGGCATCTACAGCAACGCACAGATGAACAGCAAATTGCTTGCTCTCTATGCGCGCCCCGGCGAGAAAGGACTTGCCCTGCTCAAGAATGCCATGAAGCGACTGAACCTCTCGGCACGCGCCTACGACCGCATTCTGAAGGTGGCGCGCACCATTGCCGACCTGGAGGGCAGTGAACCGATACAGCCTCCACACTTGGCAGAGGCCATCGGCTACCGGAATCTGGATAGGGAGGATTGGGCAGGATAGCCATAAGATGCTTAACTATCTTTCTCTATCCGGATGCGTGCATCCACCGCTATCACCTGTTTCTCGGTAGCCAGCAGCGGATTGATGTCCATCTCCTTGATTTCCGTGGCAAAGCGCAGCAGGGTAGAGAGGCGCACGACTATCTCGGCAAACTTGTCTTCATTCACTCCCTGCTGTCCGCGCGTGCCCTTGATAATCTTGTAGGCACGCAGCGCACGAATCATAGAGTAGGCCTCCGGATAGGAGAGGGGAGCCAAGCCGGAGGATACATCCTTCAGTACCTCCACAAAGATGCCGCCCAAGCCGCAAAGCACCACGTGGCCAAACTTCTCTTCGTACTTGGCACCGATAAAAAGCTCGGTACCCTTCAGCATAGGCTGCACCATGACAGCATGTGCCTGGGGAATCTGCATCATGCGGTCAAACTCCAAGGCCAAGTGCTGCTCACCCTTGATGTTCAGCACCACACCGCCCACATCCGATTTATGCACAGGCCCCACCACCTTGGCCACTACGGGAAAACCGGTGCGACGGGCAAAGGCAAGTACCTCCTCCTTGTTCTCGGACACAAACTCTTCGACCACCGGGATGCCTGCCGAGCGGAGCAATGCCTGCACGTAGTGGGGAGCGATGTAGCCATCCTGAGGAATGGAGTCGATGATGCGGCGGATGCGCGGCACGTCGACCCCAAAAAGCTCTATCTCGTTGTTGGCAGGGCGCGGAGCATTCACAATGCGCGAGAGGGCCGTACCCAAAGTCACCTCGTCGGCAAAGTTCACATGCCCCTTGGCGAGGAAGGCGGATACCTCGGCACCGGCCGTATTGATGGAGGGGAGGATGGGGAATATCGGTTTACGGCAGGTCTGCATCTTCTCGTGCAGCACGTCGTACATCTCGAACATGGTCACCAGTCCCGGAGTGCCGAAGATGGCCATCACGGCATCTATCCCGTCGAACTTCTCCTCACAGTATTCCAGGCAGAGGCGCAGGTGCTCCGGAGTGCCCGTGGCCAGTATGTCGATAGGATTACCCACGGCGGCACCGGGGAAAAGGCGACTCTTAAGCTCCTCGGCAGCCTCTCCTTCCAGCTTGGGGACGTTCAGTCCACCCTTGCTCAGGGCATCGGTCAGCATCACGCCCGGGCCTCCGGCATGGGTGATGATAGCGAAGTTCTTTCCTTTCAGTTCGGGCAGGGTGAAGATGCACCCCACGGTGGTCAGCTCCTCGCGCGAATAACAGCGCACGATGCCTGCCTTGCGGAAGAGTGCCTCCACAGCCGAATCACTGCTGGCGATGGCTCCCGTATGCGAACTGGCGGCCCGGCTTCCGCTCTCACTGCTTCCGGCCTTGATGGCGGCAATGCGACACCCCTTCTTGATGAGCGACGAGGCATGAAAAAGCAACCGGTCGGGGTCGGCAATGCTTTCGATGTAGAGGAGTTTTATTCTGGAGTCGGTCTCGGGCTGATAGTGCTCGTCCATGTATTGCAACACGTCCTCCACACCTATCTGCTTGGCGTTGCCCACAGACCAGACGGAATTGAACTGCAAGCCCTTGGTCACGGCGCTCTCCAGAATGAAGACTGCCGTGGCACCCGAACTGGAAATCAGGTCCACGCCCTGCGGATGCAGCTGGGGGATGGGTTGGCTGAAGACGCTGTGGTGCCAGGCATTCATGAAGCCGATGCAGTTGGGACCTATCAGGGAAGCGCCGTAGCGGTTCACCGTCTGCAAGATGCGCTCCTCCAGGGCGGCACCCTCACGGGTCTCTTCGCCAAAGCCGGCAGAGAGAATGATGAACGCCTTCACCTGTTTCTCGGCGGCAAGCACTTCCACAACATCGGGGCAGAGGCCGGCAGGAATGGCAAGGATGGCGAGGTCGGTAGACGGAAGGTCGCGGACATCGGCAAAGGCGGTGACACCCTGCACTTCGGGTTCTTTGGGATTGACGGCACGAAGCTCGCCGGCATATCCGCCGTTTATCAGGTTTCGGAGAATAGCCCCTCCGGGCTTGTGGACGTTGTTGGAGGCGCCCACTACGACAATACTTTCCGGATGGAGTAACTGGTTTGTTATCATAGTCTGCATTATATGGATTGATTCATGTACAAATATACGTTTTCTATACGTAAAAGCAATCGGACGGCCGGAAAATAACAGAAATCGACTATCTTTGCAGCCGGCATCTGTGCCGTAAAATCTGCCCCGTATGGAAGAGCGTGTCAAAGAGATAGATTACCTGAAATGTATTTTCATCCTCCTGATGATTGTTTTTCACCTTGTGTACATAGGCGACAAGTACCCGTATGCGAAGCAGGTCGTCTACACGTTCCACATGTCCGCCTTCCTGATTCTGTCGGGCTATCTGGCCAATATCCGAAAAGACGCTCGCAGCTTCCTGCGCAAATTCCTGTGGATTTTCATCCCCTACGCCTGCATGGAGGCCGCCTATACGGTGATGTCCCATTTCCTGCCCGTGCGTGACGGAGTGGCCGAAATCACCCCTGCCGTGCTGCTCGACAAACTATTCCTGCACCCAATGGGACCTTACTGGTACCTGCACACCCTGATACTGTGCAGCCTTGTCTATTATGCCTCATTCCGCTGCACACGACTGTCGGTAGCCTCGCGGATAATGGTGGCAGGGGTATGCCTGGCCGGGCTTTCCTACTGGGGAGGGGTGATGAATTTCTCCAACGCGCTCTACTACCTTATTGGGATGGCAGTAAGCCAGAGCGGAGTGCGCTTCACGCAGGTGTTCCGCGCCACGCCGCTGGCTGTTGTCCCGTTGGTGTTGCTATGCAGTTTTCCCGACAACCTGGATAGGGGAACGTTGGCCGGAGTAGGCATCACTTGGCTGACAATCAGCCTGCTGCTGGCTGTCTATGCAAGAGTGCCCGAAGGGGTGCGCAGAGGATGCCGCTTCATAGGGCGCAACACGTTGGTAATATTGCTGTTCTCGCCCATCTTCACGATGCTTTCCAAGGCACTGCTGCCGCTCTTTGCCTTCGATGCAACGGGAATGCTTTTCTTAGCGACGGCCACCGGCTTTACCCTCTTCGGCAGCATAGGAGTGGCATGGGGGATGGACAGGCTGCATGTGTCCCGGTATCTCTTCGGAAAAGAAAAGGTATTGGTAAGAGAAAAGCACACCGGTTGCTGAGTTCTGTTACCAATCATCCGTCCGGAACGGAACTGTAGGAAGCTCGTTGCCACCAATCATGGTGCCCACTTGGAAGTCGCGGAAGCAATAGCGCACGGCAACGGGGTGGGGCACTTTCTCCGAAGAGACCACCATTTCGTTCGTTTGCCAATGCAACCACACTTTATCGGCAGGGTGGAAGACACGATCTTCGCCAGCCACCTCGAAACCACGGATGTCGTAGTTACGGCAGATACCCATGTCCAAATGGTCGAAGGATACCCATGCCTCGTTGTCTTTGGCGGTCCACGACTTGTACTGAGGACCCTCGCAACATACTTGCTTCTTGCCATAAGTACGGTTCAGTGCCATGTAGGCCAAGCGGTTCCCCACCGGTTGCTTGCGGCGCGGATGGATGTTATATCGTTCGAAAGGCTCGGCCAGGTCGTTGGTCGAGACCATGCCGCTGTTAGGAATCAGGCTTTGCGCCCTGAACTGTGCCTCGCGCAGACGCGCCCCGTCGGCTTGGTCGCCACTTTCGTAGTCGTAGGGAGCTATCTCCACAAAATAGAAAGGAATGTCGCCCAGTGAAAGTTCCTCGCGCCAGTGCTTCACCATGGTAGCCAAGCGGTCGGCATAGGTAGAGTGGCTATCTACGTTGGAGCATCCCTGATACCAGATGATTCCCTTCACGGTGCAACGACGCACGGCACGGAACATCCCGTTATAGGTCAGCATAGGACGTTTATAGTCAGGCATGAGGCGGCTGATGGCGACACTATCTGTAGGTATGTCTTGGTAGTCTTGCAGAATCTCGCGTGGCAACCAACTCTCCACTCGGGTACCTCCGTAGGAACAGTTCACGATGCCCACGGGGATATGCAGGGCGTTGCTCAGGAGAGAAGCGAAGTAGAAGGCGGTGGCGCTGAACTCCATCACGTCTGTAAACGTCCGGGTGGTCATCCACTGTCCGCCGCAAGTCTCTTGTGGGGTATAACTTTGGCGCATGGGCACATTGAACATGCGCACGCCGGGAGCGGCGGTGGCGGCACTGATGGCAGTCTCTATTCCATTCTGTACGCAGCAGCCTCCGAAGCCCTTCAGAGGCATCTGCATATTGCTCTGTCCGGCTGCCAGCCACACTTCGCCCACCAGCACATTCTTCAGCGTGGTCTTCTCACCGTCGTCAAAGGTTATCTCGTAGGGCGTATATCCGGCCTCGGGGGTGAGGAGCGCCAGTTGCCAGTTGCCCTCTTTATCGGCCCGGCACACAGTGGGTTGTCCGCTCCACGAGGGGGTGACGCGTATTTCGGCTTTCGGGGTGGCTGTTCCCCATAGTCGGACTTCGGTCTGCTGTTGCAGCACCATGTTGTCGCCTATCAAAGACGGTAGTTTTACTTTGGCTGCCAGCGAGGTGGCGCAGCACAATAGAATCAATGCAAGAATTTTACTTTTCATGGTATATGTAAGTTTAAGTACGGTTGTCCAGCAACAAGATATAGATGCAAAAATAGAGTTTTTTTGCTCATGTTATCCATTGCAGGGAAAAAAAGTGAAACAATGGCAGCAGTGCATTCCCTTAACCTATCCTAATAATCAGTCGCATTGGCATCTATTTAGAATTGAATTTATTATCTTTGCCGCGTTGTGCACCATGGTTCCAGGCCCTGAAAAAAAGGCCTTCGAGACTTGCTGTGGCAGGCAATATAGTTTGAGTTGACAAACACTGGTGTCTGTCGTGACAAACACTGGTCTTTGAGACGACAGACACTGGCCTCTGTCGAGACAGACACAAGTGTCTGTCAAGCGACACTTAAACAATTGAAAATAAACAGATTATATAATAACGAATTTCATCCGAATGAAACAGTACAAGACCGTAAACAACCTGATGGGTTGGATTACATTCCTCATTGCGGCAACGGTTTACTGCATGACCATCGAACCGACTGCAAGTTTTTGGGACTGCCCGGAGTTCATCACTACAGGCTATAAGCTGGAAGTCGGGCATCCGCCCGGCGCACCGTTCTTCATGTTGGTGGCCAACCTTTTCTCACAATTTGCTTCCGATGCCTCGCAAGTGGCCAAGATGGTGAATTACATGAGTGCGCTGATGAGCGGCGCCTGCATCCTGTTCCTCTTCTGGAGCATCACGCACCTGGTGCGCAAGCTGGTGGTGACGGACGAGAGCCGCATTACATCCGCACAGCTGGTGACTATCATGGGCAGCGGTCTGGTGGGTGCGTTGGCCTATACGTTCAGCGACACCTTCTGGTTCAGTGCCGTGGAGGGCGAGGTGTATGCCTTCTCTTCCCTGTTTACAGCTGTGGTATTCTGGCTGATACTGAAGTGGGAAGACGTGGCCGACGAGCCGCACAGCGACCGCTGGCTGATTCTCATTGCCTACCTGACAGGACTCAGCATCGGCGTTCACTTGCTGAACCTGCTCTGTCTGCCTGCCATCGTACTGGTGTATTACTACAAGAAGGTGCCCAATGCCAACGCCCGTGGTTCGCTGCTGGCACTGGTGGCTTCGGGCATACTGGTAGCGGCTGTGCTCTATGGCATTGTGCCGGGCATCGTGAAAGTGGGCGGCTGGTTCGAGCTGCTTTTTGTCAACACGCTGGGCATGTCCTTCAACACAGGTGTCATCGTCTACATCATCCTGCTGGCAGCCTGCCTCATTTGGGGTATCTACGAAAGCTATACCGAGCGCAACAAGACGTGCATGACGCTCTCCTTCATACTCACCATCGCCCTGCTGGGCATTCCGTTCTACGGACACGGCACCAGCTCGGTGGTTATAGGCATCATCATCATCGCTCTGCTGTGGTTCTACCTCCGTCCGCAGACACAGGCGCTGCTGAAGGAGTCGCTCCGCGTATCGGCACACACCTTGAACACGGCGCTGCTCTGCACCACGATGATTGTCATCGGCTACTCCTCGTATGCGCTCATCGTCATCCGCTCCACCGCCAACACACCGATGGACCAGAACTCGCCTGAGGACATCTTCACGCTGGGCGAATACCTGGGACGCGAGCAATATGGCACACGGCCGCTCTTCTACGGTCCTGCCTTCACCTCGCAAGTGGCGCTCGACGTGAATACGCAAACCGGCTACTGCGAACCGCGCATCAAGTACAACGGCACCAAGTTCATCCGCAAGGAGAAAGCCACGCCCGACGAGAAGGATTCGTACATCGAAATCCCCGGACGCATCGAATACGAATATGCGCAGAACATGCTCTTCCCACGCATGTACAGCAGTGCGCACACACCGCAATACCAAGCTTGGCAGGACATCACGGGCTATGACGTGCCCTACGACAAGTGTGGGCAAATGGTAATGGTGAACATGCCCACGCAGTGGGAGAACATCAAGTTCTTCTTCTCCTACCAGCTCAACTGGATGTACTGGCGCTACTTCATGTGGAACTTTGCCGGACGGCAGAACGACATCCAAGGTAGCGGCGAGATAGAGCACGGCAACTGGATTACCGGCATCTCGTTCATCGACAACCTCTTGGTGGGCGACCAGACACTGCTGCCCCAGGAACTACGCGACAACAAGGGACACAACGTCTTCTACTGCCTGCCCCTGCTGCTGGGTATCATCGGCCTGCTGTGGCAAGCCTACCGCGGACAGAAGGGCATCCAGCAGTTCTGGGTGGTGTTCTTCCTCTTCTTTATGACCGGTATCGCCATCGTGCTCTACCTGAACCAGACCCCGAGCCAGCCGCGCGAACGCGACTATGCCTACGCCGGTTCGTTCTACGCCTTCGCCATCTGGATTGGCATGGGTGTGGCAGGACTGGTGGAGAGAGTTGACAAGGGGACAAGGGGACAAATTAACAAGGCTACAAGGGGAGAAGGAAACGAGGATAAGTTCCTTGTAGCCTCGTCAACTCGTCAACTTGTATCTGCCCTCATCGTTTCCCTCCTCTGCCTCTTGGTTCCCATCCAGATGGCCAGCCAGACGTGGGACGACCACGACCGCAGCGGTCGCTACCTGGCACGCGACTTCGGACAGAACTACCTGATGTCCCTGCAAGAGAGCGGAAACCCCATCATCTACACCAACGGCGACAACGATACCTTCCCCCTCTGGTACAACCAGGAGACCGAAGGCTTCCGCACCGATGCCCGTACCTGCAACCTCTCTTACTTGCAGACCGACTGGTATATCGACCAGATGAAGCGTCCTGCCTACGACTCTCCCTCGCTACCCATCACTTGGGACCGCATGGAGTACGTAGAGGGTACCAACGAATACATCCCCATCCAGCCGGAGTACAAGAAGAGCATCGACCAACTCTATGCCGAAGCCGAAAAACAGGCCCTGAATGGCAACCCCGAAGCGCTGGTGAACGTGAAGAAGGAGTTCGGCGACAACCCCTACGAGCTGAAGAACATCCTGAAGCACTGGGTACGTGCTCCGAAAGACGAAGAACTGAAGGTGATTCCTACGGACAGCATCGTCATCAAGATAGACAAGGAAGCCGTGCGCCGCAGCGGCATGATGATACCGGGCGACTCCATCCCCGACTACATGAGCATCAAGCTGCGCACCAAGACCTACAAAGGTGACTACATCCCCAAACGCGCCCTCTACAAGAGCGAACTGATGATGCTCGAAATGCTGAGCGAAGCCAACTGGGAACGTCCCATCTACATCGCCGTCAGCGTAGGAAGCGACAATCAGCTGGGCATGGACAATCACTTCATCCAAGAAGGTCTTGCCTACCGCTTCACCCCGTTCGACAACGAAAAGACAGGCGTCTCGATAGACTCCGAGAAGATGTATGACAACCTGATGAACAAGTTCCGCTACGGCGGCATCGACAAGCCGGGCATCTACATCGACGAGAATGCCATGCGCATGTGCCACTCCCACCGTCGCATCTTCTCGCAGCTCGTGCAGCAGCTGATACGCGAAGGCAAGAAGGAGAAGGCCAAAGCCGCCCTGGACTATGCCGAAAAGATGATTCCGGCCTACAACGTGCCCTACGACTGGCAGAACGGTTCCGCACAAATGGCCGAAGCCTACTATCAGCTGGACGAAACCGCCAAGGCGGACGAAATCATGAAAGCCCTTGCCGACAAGGCCGTAGAGTATATGACTTGGTACCTGAGCCTGGACGATAACCGCTTCCTGATTTCCGCCAACGAGTTTGAATACCACTGGCGTGTGCTCAATGCCGAAGTGCAAAGCATGAAGAAGTACAACTCCAGCCTGACCGAAATCTACGAGCCGAAGATAGAAGAGTTGTATCGTATCTATGCAGAAAGAATGAAGTAGCCTCTCCCCCGACCCCTCCCCTGTAGGGAGGGGGAAGTGGGTGAGAGCAGCATTCTAAAGTAGAGGAAAAATATTCTTATAGTATTCATCAACAACACTATCCTCAAACCTCCCCTCCCTACGGGGGAGGAGGTTTGAGGATCCAATTATGTTTATAGAACAACCTCCCCAATTCATCCGCAACCTCTATCCCAGCGCCCTTTGGCGCATGGATCCCAACGAGAAGGCCGTCTACCTGACCTTCGACGACGGTCCCATCCCCGAGGTCACCCCTTGGGTGCTCGACCTGCTGGATAAGCAGGACATCAAAGCCACCTTCTTCATGGTAGGCGACAACATACGGAAACATCCCGAAGAGTTCCGCATGGTCGTGGAGCGCGGTCACCGCATCGGCAACCACACCTTCAACCACATCCGTGGATTTGAATATACTGCCAAGAACTACTTGGGAAACACCGAGCAGGCGAAAATCTTCATGGAGATGGGTGGCGACATCAACTGCAATGTGGAGAAAGTGCTCTATCCACTCTTGTTCCGTCCTCCTCATGGACACATGTTTGCCAATCAATACCGCATACTGAAGAAGACCTACCGGATTGTGATGTGGGACCTCGTAACCCGTGACTATAGTAAAAAGCTGCGCGGTCCGCAGGTGCTTGCCAACGTGATGCGCTATGCGCGCAACGGCTCCATCATCACCTTCCACGACTCACTGAAGTCTTGGGAGAACGGAAACCTGCAATACGCACTGCCGCGTGCCATCGATTTTCTGAAGGAAGAGGGGTACGAGTTTAAAGTGTTGTAGATGTTTTCTTAACGTGAATTCGACATAAGCGATAGCCCACAGACCGCATGTTGTTGAAGCTACCATGCGGCCTATGGGCTATCGCTTATATCGAACTTACGTTTTCTTAGAAATTTACTTCACCTCCACTGTCAGCGGACAACGTACCTTCTGTGCGAAGTCAGCCATGTATTGGTTCCATGCCTCGGCAGTCCGGATGTCAGCGCGGTCCCAGGCAAAGCCCCAGTAATACACATAGTCGGCACCCGGCTCGTAGTCGCTTACAGCCAGCACATGGCCGTCTGCGTTGTTGCGCATCTTCTTCTCCTCTTCGGGGAAGAGCACGGCCTTGGCCTCTTTGACAACGGCAGGGAAGGCAGCACCCATGAATATCTTGCCGTTATCCGGCCCTGTAGTAGGGTCTACATAGGTCATGTAGCCGTTTGCGGCATCAGCCACCACAGCACCGTCCGGTTCGTGCAGCACGATACCGGTGACAATGGGCAGAGCCTCCTTCAAGTTGCTATACGAGATGACCGTGCGGTTCAGGTGAGAACCGGCATCCAGCGTAATCAGGCGCGTTTCCACTACCGTGGTATCACCCTTCACCGTCAGCGGATGGAACTCCAGCTTCACCGTGAAGCGCAACGGGCCGTTGTCCAGCACCTCCTGCGTCTTGTAGCACCACGGATAGAGGATGCTGTCGTCCACCATCAGCGCCGACACACCGGCACCCAGCGTAGGACCTACCGCGTAGCAATCCATGCCGTAGCCGTGGTCCACGTGATAAGAGAACGTGCGCACCAGCTCTCCGGCAGCTTTCGGGTCCGTCTTGCGCAGTTCGCTCACCTTCTTCCAAGAGTCGGCATCCAGCTCCTTGGCATACATCTCTTCCAATACCGGTTCGGCAGTACCTCGCTTCGTGAACAAGTCGTAGCCGAAGCCACGCTCGCCCCTTGCCTGCAAGGCAGGACCGTAGGCACGAAAACCCACCAGGTCGTTCTCCCAAGCCATGTCGTCCATGCGTTCGGGATATTGGCGTCCGCAGGCTCTTACCTCCACATTAATAGGCGTACCCACCTGAATGGTGTAGGCAGCCGAAGCATTGGCAGCTACTGCGGCCGGAAAAATCAGTTTGTTATCGTAGGTCACTTGATAGGGCACCTGCTCTCCTTCGGCATCCAGCACTACAAGTTGTGCCGTGTCTGCCAGGTTCAAGCGGTTCGATACTTCGGTCATGGATACCTCTACCATCTCATTGGAGCGGTCCATGGCCAGCGGATTGGTTACCGTGACGGTCACCTCCGTCTTGCTGCCGTTGCAGGCAAGACAGAAGAGCGCCGTCATACTTAATAAAAGGAGCTTCTTCATGAATTGAGAATTAAAGATGCACCATTCAGCTTATTTCGGTTGCTTTCCGATGTAAGCCAAAATACCGCCGTCTACATAGAGAATGTGACCGTTGACAGCATTAGAGGCTTCGGATGCCAGGAACACAGCAGGACCGGTCAGTTCTGCCGGATCCAGCCAGCGGCCTGCCGGAGTCTTGGCACAGATGAACGAATCAAACGGGTGACGGCTACCATCGGCCTGCTTTTCGCGCAACGGAGCAGTTTGGGGAGTAGCGATGTATCCCGGGCCGATACCATTACACTGGATGTTGTATTCGCCATATTCGGAGCAGATGTTGCGTGTCAGCATCTTCAGACCACCCTTGGCAGCAGCGTATGCCGATACCGTTTCACGGCCCAGTTCGGACATCATGGAGCAGATGTTGATGATTTTACCGTGGCCCTTCTTCATCATGGCAGGCAGAACAGCCTTCGATACGATGAACGGAGCGTTGAGGTCGATGTCGATAACGCGGCGGAAATCGGCAGCCTCCATCTCGTGCATGGGGACACGGCGGATGATGCCGGCGTTGTTCACGAGGATGTCGATGGTACCCACCTCTTTCTCAATCTGAGCTACGAGTGCCTGAACGGCAGGTTCGTCGGTCACGTCACATACATAGCCATGAGCCTGAATGCCCTTTTCGGCGTATGAAGCCAGACCTTTGTCCACCAGTTCCTGGTTGATGTCGTTGAAACAGATTGTTGCACCCTGTTCTGCGAAAGCCGAAGCAATAGCAAAACCGATACCATAAGAAGCACCTGTCACCAAGGCTACCTTACCTTCCAAAGAAAAATTCAAATACGGATTCATAATGTTAATTATTAAGTTTAAAAATGACGTTCTCACTTGATGTACGAAGCGTCCGATTCGGTTGCAAAGGCATATCGTTTACGTACACGGTGCAAATGTAGCAAAAGAAAATGGAGAAGCTGTATAATTTTGTCTCAATTATACAGCAATATTGTTCAAAGACTTGTTAAATCAAGAGAATCGATATGTATGGTGAATGACGAAGAGCCGGCGGACACTGCCAAGAGAAGGAAGGGGAACTAAAAAACCCCCTTAAAGCTAAAAACTCTAAGGGGGCAAAAATCAAAAATAATGAAAAACAAAGTTGGACTACCAAGATTCGAACTTGGACAAACAGAACCAAAACCTGTTGTGCTACCATTACACCATAGTCCAAACATAGGGCTTTCTGTTAAAAAGCGATGCAAAGATAAAAGGAAGCCCCGATATATGCAAATATTTCGGGGCTATTTTTTATTATCGAAGCATTATTTCCGTTTCTTCGTTACTTTAGAGGCAATACTTTGCAGACAAAGACCGGCCACTAAAGAGGAGTATGGTAATAAAACGGATATGCGAATCATCGCCTTTAATGCCGTTATTTCACAATAATCAGGTAATAGTTCTTCTTACCACGTTGCACCAGCAGGTACTTTTCGTCCAGCAAGTCGGCTGTCGTCACTACTTGGTCGAAGGCTGTCAACTTCTCCTTGTTCAGCGAAACGCCGCCACCCTGTACCAGCTTGCGCATCTCGCCCTTGGAGGCAAATACGGCGGCATGGTCTACGAACAGGTCGACCGCCTTCACGCCGGCAGCCAGTGTATCCCGGGAGATTTCAAACTGGGGAACACCTTCGAACACAGCCAGCAGGGTGTCTTCGTCCAGCTTCTTCAGGGCATCGGAAGTAGCATTACCGAAGAGGATGTTGGAGGCGTCTACCGCTGCATTGTAGTCAGCTTCGGAGTGTACCATGATGGTCACTTCCTTGGCCAGGCGTTTCTGGAGCACGCGCAAGTGGGGAGCCGCTTCGTGTTCGGTCGTCAGGGCTTCAATCTCCTCACGGGAGAGGGCGGTAAATATCTTGATGTAGCGTTTGGCATCTTCGTCGCTCACGTTCAGCCAGAACTGATAGAACTTGTAGGGAGAGGTGTAGCGTGGGTCAAGCCAGATGTTTCCGGACTCCGTCTTGCCGAACTTGCCACCGTCGGCTTTTGTAATCAGCGGACAGGTCAGGGCAAACGCTTCGCCACCGTTGGTGCGGCGGATAAGTTCCGAACCGGTGGTGATGTTTCCCCATTGGTCGCTACCGCCCATTTGCAGCTTGCAGCCTTTGGTCTCATACAGGTGCAGGAAGTCATAGCCTTGCAGCAGCTGGTAGGTAAACTCGGTGAACGACAAGCCGTCGCGAGCCTCGCCGTTGAGGCGCTTCTTCACAGAGTCTTTAGCCATCATATAGTTCACGGTGATGTGCTTACCCACCTCACGGGCAAAGTCAAGGAAGGAGAAGTCCTTCATCCAGTCGTAGTTGTTCACCAGCTCGGCGCGGTTGGGGGCATCCGACTCGAAATCCAAGAACTTGGAGAGTTGCGCCTTCATGCCTTCCATGTTGTGGCGCAAGGTCTCTTCCGTCAGCAGGTTACGTTCGGCCGACTTGCCCGAGGGGTCGCCAATCATACCCGTGGCACCGCCAATCAGCGCCAACGGCTTGTGTCCGCAACGCTGGAAATGGCGCAAAATCATCACGCTGCAAAGGTGACCGATGTGCAAAGAGTCTGCTGTGGGGTCGAAACCGATGTATGCAGTCACTTGTTCCTTAGCCAAAAGTTCTTCCGTACCCGGCATCATATCGTGGAGCATGCCACGCCATCTTAATTCTTCTACAAAGTTCATCGAATGAATATGTTATCTGATTAATTAATGTATTGATTGTCTGCTTAGAGCCTTGTTTTAAGATTGCGCAAAAATACGACTCTTTATCCGAAGAAGCAAGTTCTTAGGGTCTAAAAAAGAGGGTACGGACATTTCTCCGGACGGTTTCCTCCAATTCTTCGGGGGAGATGCCGCGCACCCGGGCAGCTCGGACATACAGTTCGCGAACGGCGATTTCACTTTCGTCCGTCTCGATGAAGAGGCGGCAAGCAGGCATCGTGCAAAGTGCCGCTTCCTGATATTTCTCTCCGAACGAGAGGTGAAAACCGTGTCGCAGGTACTCTTCTGCCAGTGCCGCCTTGCCGCGGAAACCGTGGATAATCCACGGGACGGAGGGACATAGCTCTCGCTTCACCTTCAGCAACTCGTCGGTCGCCTTCACCAGGTGAATCAGCAACGGCTTCCTTGCTTCTTCCGCCCAGCGTGCCTGCCTTCTGAACAACTCTACTTGCAGCGTCATCGGGGCAGCGGCCAGCTTGTCCAGCCCGGCTTCGCCCACGGCCAGCACTTGCGGATGGCGTAACGACGGCGGACAGGAAGCACCCTCGGAAGCAAGGGTAGGGGTGACGTGCCAGGGATGTATGCCTATCGAGTACCATTCACCCTTGCAGGGCGAAAAAGCATCGGGAGCGACGTTCACAATCGCCGTTCCGGGTAGTGACGGAAGCCGGTGGGTATGTATGTCTTTAGGAATGTTCATGGAACGGGGTCGTATCCGGAACCTCCCCAGGGATGGCAACGCAGAAGACGCTTCACGGCGAGGTAAAGCCCTTTGAAAGGTCCATGTTTTTTGATGGCCTCCACCGCATATTGCGAACAGGTGGGGGTGAAGCGGCATGAGGGTCCCGTAAGGGGCGATATGCACCTCTGATAGAAGTAGATGGGAAACAGCAACAAGGTAGAAAGCAGACGCTTCATGGCACTTGCGGAGTGGCAGGCTCGGTTTCAGCCTCTGCCGTTATATTCTCGGCAATGCGCGCCAAAGCCGTCTTCATGCGCTCCTCGATGAGGGAAGAGTCTGTCAACTGGTCCGAAAGGTAGATGAAAGCAACGGCCAGACGGCACTTCTGCTCCATCAGTACCTCCAGCAGTCCGTGCTTGTTTGTGCGATAGGCTTCGCGTATCTGGCGTTTCACGCGGTTGCGCTTCACCGCCCGTTTGAAACGGCGCTTCGATACACTGACAAGGATGGAGACGGTTGCCTCCAGTTCCTCCACCGGCAGATATACCACACGCAGTGGGAAGATTGAAAACGAGCGCGCACCGCCTGCAAACATCTTCTCTATCACTTTTTTCTTGTCCAGTCGTTCGGACTTACGCAGTGTATCTGGCATGAGTTAGTTAAGAGCTACGAGTTGTGAACTACAACTCGCAGCTTCTTCATTACTTTCCTTTATTATTCTCTTTGATGAACATGTCGAGCGCCGCCGTCATTGAGGGTGCCTGTACGCTGGGAGCTTCCAAGTCCAGACGAAGACCGGCGTCGCGAACAGCCTGGGCGGTGGTGGAACCGAACGTTCCGATCTTGATATCCTTCTGGTCGAAATCAGGGAAATTCTTCTTCAGGGCAGTGATACCTGCCGGGCTGAAAAACACCAGCATGTCATAGTCGAAAGCCTCGTCGGCAGTGAAGTCGTTGCTGACGGTACGATACATGACGGCTTCGGTATGCTGAATCTTATGCTTGTCCAGCAGATTCTTAACGTCGTCACTGTGTACATCCGACATCGGTACCAAGTACTTTTCGGCCTTGTGTTTCACGATGGAAGGTATCAGGTCATCAATCTTCCCAGTGCTTCCGAAGAAAATCTTGCGTTTACGATACTGCACATACTTCTGGATATACAGAGCTATCGCCTCTGTCACACAGAAATACTTCATAGTTTCGGGAATTGTCACACGCAATTCCGTGCAAAGATGGAAGAAATGGTCAATGGCATGCCGCGAAGTAAAAATAACGGCAGTATGATCCAAAACTGAAATTTTCTGCTGTCTGAACTCTTTCGCTGAAAGGCTTTCCACTTTGATAAAGGGGCGAAAATCAATTTTCACACCATATTTTTCGGCAATGTCGTAGTAAGGAGATTTCTCTGATGCCGGTTTCGGCTGCGACACAAGTACTTTCTTAATTTTCAACGTCCTAAAATTTTATTATCAAATAATCGTTTAGATGCAGCATGCCTTGATACAGCACAAGGCAAGGCATAATTTCAAGGGCACAAAAGTACAAAATTAAAAGTGAACTGCCATATAAATTATTACAAAAAAGCTTTAGCCACTTGTACAACATCAACATTTTGGCCAAAAAGACCAAAAACAGTCCTATTATGATTGTCAATTGCAAGTTCAAATCGAAATACACGATGAACAGGGCAAACGGAAACAGGGCAAATCCCAAATAATAGAGTAACGTGGAATAAGACTCCAGCCATAGCGTGGTAGTACTTTCGTCAAAAAAAATCCAACCCAGAAAAGAGTAGAGCAACCACTTCAGGCACAAGTAAAGCAGGCAGATGCCGATGTAGAGAGCCAGCAGATACTCCGGCCAGACGTGGTGTACCAAGGTAGGTTGAAGGTCGTTGAAACAATTAAAGAGGCAGACACCGGCCAGAATACAGGTCTGCACGACCAGCAACAACAGATATCGCATGTCGGCAGCCGTAGAAGTTGCAAAGATGCTGGTGCGTTCGCGGTGCAGCAGGAAGTCCTTCACCAGTTGCAGCAGAAACTTGCGGCTGCGCGACAGGACGTAAGCCGACAGAAAGAAGCAGCACAGCAGGATGACGGTGATACCATCATCCATCCTCGGCGAATAGGGGATGGGGATGCCCTCCGTTCCCACTCCTGCCCAAGCCATCAGTAGCGCTCTCATCATATCGCGGCGAATTTACGGATGGAAACGTCCCACACGGGGGTAGTCTGTACCAGTTCCACCGCTTCCTGCGGTGTCCGGGCCACTTGCCAGATGGCACCATGCTGCATGCGCATGAAGTGTTCGTCCACCGCCTGCCGCAACATGTCGAGCAGAGGGTCGAAGTAGTTCTTCACGTTCAGTATCACAATCGGATTCAGATAGAGGCCCAGTTGCTTCCAGGTGATGATTTCCAGCAGCTCTTCCAGCGTGCCGCAGCCGCCGGGCAGGGCAATGACGGCATCGCTCAGGTCGGCCATCATCTTTTTCCGTTCGTGCATGCTTTCCACTTCCACAAGGCGCGTGAGCGCGGTGTGCTGCCACCCTTGCTCCACCATGAAACGGGGGATGACACCCGTCACCTCGCCTCCGGCCCGGAGGGCGGCATCCGACACGGCGGCCATCAGGCCCATATTTCCCGCCCCGTTAATCACCCGGATGCCTCCCTGTCCCAGCAGGGTACCCAGTTCACGGGCGGCATCGAAGTAGGCGGCATCTATCTTGGTACTCGAAGCGCAGTACACACATACGGCATTTATCTTGTTCATCGTATTGCTATTTATCTTTGAAGTATTGCCGCAAAGGTACATGATTTCAGGGAGATTTGAAACAAAATACCTGTAGTTCCTCTGTCAAAGAAGAAATGCAAGTGTTCCGGGGAGCTACTCCTTCATCTCCACCCCCTTCTCGGACACGGCGCTCACGCGGAAGCAACCGTACACCGTTCCGCCGCTGATGTTGCTCCCTATGTTGGCCGGCATGGGGATGTAGGCGCCGCCGTTGGTGCAGAGCTGGTCTATCATCCGGTGATAGATGTCGTAGCAACTCTTCGAGATGGTCTGTACCTTGATGAAGATGGAGTCGCTGGCAAAGTAGTCCCATCCGGGGCCGCAGCAGCGGGCATTCTCTCCGTCGGCAATGATGAAGTCCTTCACCTCTTCCTCCATGTGGTCGTCCTTCAGGATGGAGTAAGTCCAGAACTTTTTACTGTTCAGCAGTCGGTAGAGCGAGGACTGCTTGAACCGCTGATACGAATAGGGGTCGTGAGTGAACAGATTGTAGAACAGGCAAAATGTTTTTCATAGTCCAGTTCTAATTTTGTTGCTAGCCACAAAAATACACCATTTCAGGGATATTGCAAAAAAATAGAACAAAAAGGGAGATTAAAATAGCTGCCACGACTTTCATATTATCCTACTCCATCTCCGTAGTATCTCCGTGCAATCTCCGTGCAACCTCCGTATCTGCTCCGTACCAGCTCCGTATCTGCTCCGTATAGGCTCTGTTGCTATGAATGCGGAGGAGATATGGTTTTGGTATAGGGCAAGTACAGTTCAGACACGGATTCAAGCTATACCCGGGCAGTAGAATATATCGTAAACAACTATCATTCACCCAATTATATTTCAAAATCATATCAGATTAACAGTAAACTGCAAATACGTTTACCGGTAAACTACGAAATCGTTTATTTCTCTTTCTATCAATCTTCCTATCTGCTGGAATAATTTTTGAAAGAAGTCCTTTTGAAGGAGCTATGGAGGTGTGTGTGACCACAGATTTCTACACCCCCATTATTCCTTCAAAAAAACTTATAGCCCGAACGCAGCCTTCACCTTGTCCACGTAGTCCAGCTTCTCCCAAGTGAAGAGTTCCACCTCTACATCCTTGTTGCCCTCGTAGCGCGAGCGGAAATGCTTGGTGACTATCTGCGGTTTGCGCCCCATGTGTCCGTAGGCGGCAGTCTCCTGATAGATGGGGTTGCGCAGCTTCAGGCGGTCTTCGATGGCTTTGGGACGGAGGTCGAACAGTTCGTCAATCTTACGGGCAATCTCGCCGTCACTCATGTTGACGTGGCTGCGGCCGTAGGTATCCACGAAGATGTTGATGGGGCGCGCCACGCCGATGGCATAGCTCACCTGTACCAGCATCTCGTCGGCCACGCCGGCAGCTACCAGGTTCTTGGCGATGTGGCGTGCGGCGTATGCAGCGCTACGGTCCACTTTCGAGGGGTCTTTGCCGGAGAAGGCACCGCCACCGTGGGCACCCTTGCCGCCATAGGTATCGACGATGATTTTGCGTCCCGTCAGCCCCGTGTCACCGTGGGGGCCGCCAATAACGAACTTGCCCGTGGGGTTGACGTGATACTTGATGCCGTCGTTGAACAGCGCCAGCACCTTTTCGGCATGGATGGAGGCGATGACACGCGGCATCAGCACCTCGATGACATCGCGGCGGATTTGAGCCAGCATCTCCTCGTCGGCCTTGAGCTGTGCGGCCTCGCTGCTGTCAGTGGGCTGTATGAAGTCGTCGTGCTGGGTGGAGACCACAATGGTGTCGATGCGCACGGGCGTGCCGTTGTCATCGTACTCGATGGTCACCTGGCTCTTGGCATCGGGACGGAGGTAGGTCATCACCTGGCCTTCGCGGCGGATGTCGGCCAGTACCAGCAGGATGCGGTGTGCCAGGTCGAGCGAGAGCGGCATGTAGTTCTCCGTCTCGTTGGTGGCATAGCCGAACATCATGCCTTGGTCGCCGGCACCCTGGTCCATGGGGTCCTGGCGCTCTACGCCGCGGTTGATGTCGGGGCTCTGCTCGTGGATGGCGCTCAGCACGCCGCACGCGTTGCTGTCGCACATGTACTCGCCCTTGGTATCGCCGATTTTCTTGATTACTTCGCGG
>CAMWRY010000007.1 GCA_947176775.1 uncultured Bacteroides sp. | reverse complement strand
GCTCATCACCACTTTCCTTCCTACAGATGAATTACTTAACCACATAAATGATTGAATTTAAATTATTTAATAGTTAGAAAAAAGATTCTTTGGGTTCTGTTCCGCCCGTTTGTGGCAAAGAGGACACCTGTTGCAGGCCGAATCGGCCGAAGGTGCTTCTTTTTCCGCATGGTGGAATACGGCTTTTCCTTACTTATTTTTTTGCAAAAATAGGTGAAATACCTTGATTAAGCAAGTAATTAAAGAAATTATTCCGTAATGGAAGCGGATGCGAAGTTTGCGTACAAGTGAAAGGTCACTCCTCTTCCCGGCCTTTGCCCTGTCCCTTAGTGATTATGGTGATTTTTTCTCCGTTGGCCAGACGTTTCCGGAGGGAGCGAGGTGTATCTCCGAAAGAATCTTTGCAGAAATGTGAGAAGTGAGACAACGAGTCGAAACCGTAACGGGTGCTAATGGCCGAGATGCGTTGCTTGGTGTACTGAAGGTCGTACAAAATGCTTTTACGCTTCTTTTCCAACATCCATTCGTAGACTGGCACTCCGTACAGGTTCTTGAACAGACGACGGAAGGTAGTAGTCGTATATCCGCCAAGATGGGCAAACTCTTCTACATTTTTCACCTTTTCGTAGTTCTGCATCACAAAATACTGGAAGCTTTCCGTGTAGGTGCTGATGGGATAGAAGAAGGTGCTGGCCTGATAGAGCGGATAGTAGCACATCAGTATGTGTACTAGTTCCTGGCATTTCACTTCTACGTACTTGCTGCATGAACAGGGTTGCTCCTTGAGGTAATAGGCCAGGCCTTTCAGTTGGCTTTCGAGCATGGGAATGGCTGTAAGTGGTGTGTAGGTTAAGGGGGCTTCCGAGCGTTTCAGTATCTCGTCATAGCGTCCTTTGCATATCAGGGGGAGTTCGGTGAACCAATAAATAATGTATTCTACTTCGGTCAGTGCCAGAAGTTCCATTTTGGAGCCGATGGCTTGCAGGATGATTTGGCGTTCTCGCAGTGTAGTGCCCGGATATTCGTCACTATTTACAAGCAATTCACCTTGCAACATGAAAATCATACAGTTTTGTGTACACTTTTCTATAGGAAAATGTCGGCCTTGGGAATAGTGGCAATAGGCCAATACTCCTTCTGACTTTTGAGGACATGTCATACAATCCGTTTGACAGTGGCAAAAAGTTTCCAATCCCATAAATATGGTTAGCGAATTAGTATAAATGTGGCAACAAAGATAGTATCTTTTTGTGAGAACTCTATCTATTTGTTCTATCTTTGTGCCAAACTAATGTGAAGTGGTTATGAGAAGAATGGCTTTTTTAATATATTCTGTCTTCCTGGTTGTATCCAGTCTTTCAGCACAGAATTGGGACATTGATGCTTTGCACCGAATTAACAGTTGGGATGGTAAGTTTGTCCGCAACTACAACAGGATTGTTTCTCGTTCAGAACCGTATGTGGCTGTAGGGGTGCCGGTAGCGATGGCCGTTGCTGCTTGGGCGAAGCACGACCGGGGGTTGCTGAAGGATGCGGTCTATGTGGGGACGAGTGTGGCCGGAGCGTTTGTTGTGACTTATGGCATGAAGTATCTGGTGGGTCGCGAGCGGCCTTATGATAAATATCCTGACAGGGTGCATGCTTACAGTCATGAGAGTAGTCCTTCGTTCCCTTCAGGGCACACGGCGACGGCTTTTGCCCTCGCTACTTCGCTCAGTGTGAAGTACCCTAAATGGTATGTCATTGCCCCGTCCGCCCTGTGGGCGTGTTCCGTGGGGGTGTCGCGCATGAATGAGGGGGTACACTATCCGTCGGACGTGCTGGTAGGTGCCGCTGCCGGTGCGAGTTGCGCGGTGCTCAACATCTACGTGAACCGCTGGCTGAACCGTTGGCTCTTCGGGAAGTAACAAAGAAGGTGAATTCTAATTGATTTTCACTACAGATTACCACAGATTATCATTTCTGATTATCAGTAGAAATTATTTTCCCCTCCTCCGAAGAGCCGTCTCTCTTCGGAGGAGGGGAAAATAATTTCTACTGATAATTAATTCAGTTACCTTGCTAATCTGCGCTGCTGTAAACTGATTAATCATCTATACTTCGTTTTCATCGAGCATCGTTTCAGGGCTTACCATCCCGGATTCTGTGTCAGGTTTTCGTTCACGTAAGTTTCCTTCTGAGGGATGGGGTAGAGATACATTTTGTCTTCCCAGATGCGAGTCTGCACTTGGTGGCGCGTGTAGCTGTAGCCGGCACCGTTGCGGCGGATATCGACCCCGTAGATGGCCTCCACGACGTGGCCCGTCTTCCAGCGGCGAATGTCCCAGAAGCGGTGGTCCTCAAAGGCTAGTTCCACGCGGCGTTCGTTCTTCACCCGGGCGGCGAAGGGTTCTTTGCCTGCCGTGGCCACATCGGGCATGCCGGCGGCCTGGCGTACCTGGTTCAGGGCCTGGCGTGCCGAGAGTGGATAGCGTGTGTCGGTGTAGTCCGGTCCCTGCCACTCGTTCATGGCCTCAGCGTAGTTGAGTAGCACCTCGGCATAGCGGTAGTTGGGGAAGTGGTGGTTCAGTGTGACGGGCTGCGTGGGATCCAACGAGACGTTTTCGTTCAGCAACTTACGCAGGTAGTAGCCTGTCTGCGTGGCGCCGGTTACGGGAGCCCCATAGGCCGAGCCTTCGTAGGTGTCCACTTGCTGGCCCATGAACCGGGAACCATTGCAGAGGATGGTGCGGTAGAAGCGTGGATCGCGCGTCGGGTTGCCCTCCCGGTCATAGTAGATATTGGCCACGTGGTCGGGGTTGTTCCAGTCGAAGGCTGTTCCGTCCAGCATCTCGAAGGCGTCCACCAAGTTCTGCGTGGGCGTGTTGCCCGTGTTCGTGCCGTTGGCGAAGCCCACGGGTAGGTTCCGCTGTTCCAGCGTGTTACTCACGTTCTGGCGCGTCTCGAAGATGAGCTGGCGAGACTTTAGCACTTCGTTGCCGAGCAGGTCGCCGAACAGGGGGTCAGCGGTCAGGCCTTCCAGCCTGTAGTAGTCCATGGCTATCACGTCGTAGGCGGCTTCCGCAGCCTTCTGGTAGGCTTCTGTCGGGTTCTTGGCACCTATGAAGAGGGGGCTGGCGGCGTAGAGCAGCGCGCGTGCGCGGATGGCCAGGGCGGCTCCCTTGGTCACGCGGCCCGTCTCGCCGTAGAAGTCATTGTGGCTCAGCGGCAGGTCGTCGGCCACTGCGCGGCACTCCGTGGCCACGAATTCCAGCACCTCGGCGGCCGGTGTCTTTTTCATCTGGTTGATGTCGGCCAACTCCATCGGCTCGGTCAGCAGGGGCACGTCGCCATAGCGCTTCACCAGTTCGAAGTAGTAGAGCGCGCGCAACGCCCGGTTCTCCTTGAGTGACATGCGTGCCTGCTTGATATTGTCCTCGTAATTGGCGTCCCACTGATGGCGCTCTAGGTTCTCCTCGGAGTAGTTGCGCAGGAAAGAGTTGATGTCGTAGATGACGCTGTAGTAGGTGCCCCACTGGTCGTCTATCAGGTTCAGCGGACTCCACACGTTGTTGTAGATGTCATAGACGGCGTTGCTGTCCCAGCGGTATACGGCGTTGTCCGTGGCCGATTCGCGGAAGGCTCCGCCTATGGCACCGAAGTCAACGGGTAGCGAGCGGTAGGCGGCGTTGCCCAGCATTTTTACGTTCTCGAAGTAGCCGTAGGCCTCGTCCTGGGTCTTCCCGGAGGATTCGTCGAAGTCGAGAAAGTCACATCCGGCCAGGGTCAGTGCGGCGGTCAGGTAGATTGCTATCTTTTTCATAATGGTATCTTGGTATTTAGAAGTTAATGTTTACGCCTACGAAGAGGGACATCAGGTCGGGGTAGTTCACCGTCAGGTCCTCGCAGTTCATGTATTTGATGTGGTCCAGCGAGAAGAGGTTGTTGCCGCGCAGATAGACTTGGCACTTGTCCATCTTCAGAGGGCTAATCCACCGTTGGGGCAGGTTGTAGTAGACGTTCAGGTTGCGGAGCTTCAGGAAGGCGCCGTTCTCCAGCCACTGTGTGCTGTTGCGGAAGTTGTTGGCGTTGTCCAGCGTGGTCAGTCGGGGAAGGTTGGCGATGCTCTTCGTCTCCTCGGTCCAGCGGATGTTGTCCTCCAGGTACCACTTCGTCAGGTTGGAGTTGTTGTTGCGCAGAGGCCAGTAGACGCTGCGCACGTTGAGCATCTTGCTGAACTGGCCTACGCCCTGCAGGAGCATGTCCACGCCGAAGCCCTTGTACTCGAAGCCCAGGTTGATGCCGTAGTAGATGCCGGGGATGGTGGAGGAGTGCCCGATGGCCACCTGGTCGTAGGCGTCTATCTTGCCGTCGTTGTTCTGGTCCTTGTACTTCACGTCGCCCGGACGCACGGCATCGAACATCTGTCGGGGGCTGTTGGCGATGTCGGCCTCGTCGCGGAAGTAGCCGATGGCCTCCAGACCGTAGATCTGTCCCACGCGGTCGCCCTTCTTATAGAGGTAGTCGTAGGGCTGGAATCCCTCGCCGTTCTCCTCAATCTCCGTGCGGAGGTAGGAGAAGTTGACGCCTGCGTAGTATTTGAAGTTTTTGCCCATGCGGTCTTCCCAGTTCAGGCCTAGGTCGATGCCTTTGGAGTTGGCCCTGCCCATGTTCTGCTGTGGGATGCCCGTCCCGATGACGGAGGAGAAGAGGTTCCCGGCCTCGATCAGCGCGTCCGTGCGCTTGTCGTAGAAGGCGTCTGCCGTCAGGTTCAGGCGGCGGAAGAGGCGCATGTCTATGCCTACGTTGTACTTCTCGGAGCGTTCCACCGTCAGGTTGTTGATGGCCAGCGTGCCCGGGTGCAGTCCGCCGAATCCGGAGGGGGTGTCGCGGAACAACGTGCCGCCGCAGGTCACCCAGTAGCGTTCGTCCAGGTCGTAGTCCAGGTCGCTGTCGCTCCCCGAGTGTCCCCAGGAGGCGCGCACCTTCAGGTAGTCCACTACGGGGTTCTCCTGCCAGAACTTCTCGTTGGAGAGTATCCAGGCGGCCGACACGGCCGGATAGGTGCGGAAGCGGTCGCCCTTGCTCAGTACGCTAGTGCCGCTGTGGTTGGCCACCACGTCCACCAGGTAGCGGTTGTCGTAGTTGTATCCGGCAGTGAAGATGTAGGACTGGCGTTTGCGTGTCACGTTGATGCCCGTGGGCACGTATGACTCCTGACGGTACTGCAACGTCCCGTTGACGGCATGCAGCCCGAAGGTGCGGTCATACCCCACCTTGGCGTCTACCACCGTGCGGCTGAACTGGCTGGCGAATCCACTGTTGCTCACGGAGAGCGCCTTGTCCTCGCCTCCCTTGCTGCGGATGATGTCGTATTCGCCCGGCACGGCTCCGGGCACCACGTCAATGGCCTCGTAGTCGTAGTCCTTGGTACCCGTTTCGTGGTAGACGGCACTGTTGTCATAGGAGATGCCCAGCTCGGCACGCAGTCCCTTGGTGACGAGCGAGAGGTCCTGATAAATGCGCAGGTCGCCTTGCAGCAGACGCTCGTCCGTGCGGTAGTAGCCGACATCGGCAATCCGCGCTATGGGGTTGTACTTGAAGATGTTGTCGCTCCCCCAGAAGCCTGTGGTCGTGCGAAGGGGGAAGGCTCCCGACGGCACGTTATAGAGGCCTGTGAAGAGGTCGCTCTCCGTGGTGCGCGGACGGTTGTTCTCGTGCAGCAGTCCGAAGAGTGACAGGCCCACTTTGGTGTATTGGGTCACGTCGATGTCCAGGTTGATACGCGCGTCTAGGCGGTACTTCTTCATCTGGGCATCATAGCGGTCGGAGTAGTTGGCCGCCCGGTCGCTCAGGATGCCCTGGTCGTTCTTGTAGTTGATGGCACTGAAGTAGCGCAGCTTCTTGCCTCCTCCTCGGAAGGAGAGGTTCAGCTGGTGGTTTTCCGTATGGTTGCGCAGGGCGTGGTCCAGCCAGTCTACGTTGGCGAAGGCGTCCGGGTTGGAGCCGTTGCGGAAGGCCTCCAAGGCCGGGGCGTCATACTTCGTGGGGAGTCCGTCGTAGTAGAGCGCTTCGTTCTTCATCAGGGCGTAGGTGTAGCCGTCCACGAACTCAGGCTGGTTGATGGGGAGCCCTATGCCATACGTATAGTTGACATCGATGTCGCGGCTGTTGTACTGTCCGCGTTTGGTGGTGATGATGACCACGCCGTTGGCGCCGCGCGTGCCCCACAAGGCTGTGGCGGCCCCGTCCTTCAGCACGGAGATGTTTTCCACCTCCAGCATGTTCAGGTAGTCCAGCGTGCGCGGCACTCCGTCCACCACGATGAGCGGCGTGTTGCTGGTCTGCGACGCGCCGCCGCGCACTTGCAGCGTGGCTCCGTCCGTCCAGCCGGTGTTCTGCTTCACGATCAGTCCCGGAATCATGCCGTAGAGGGCGTTCCCCACGTTGAATGTGGAGTTGTTCTTCAGTTTCTCGCCCGACAGGGTGGAGATGGCCTGTGTCTGGTCGCCCGTGGCCTGCACTTTGCCGCGGTTTTCCACGAAGAGGCTCTGGCAGTCGAGGGATACTTCCACCTTCTCGCCTTTCACCCACACGCGCTTTTTCTGCTTGTCGGCATAAGTCACGTCAATGTAGTCGCCTTGGTTGACCTCGAGGGTGAACAGGCCGTTGACGTCTGTGATGGCATGCTGGGCCGGGTTTCCCACGGCTGAGACCAGTGCTCCCAATACCGGTGCGCCCTGTGTGTCTTTCACTACGCCCGTAATCTTCTGTTGTGCCATCGCAGAGAGAGAGAGCAGGCTTGCGACAGCCAATACGGATATATATCTTTTCTTCATCTTGGTAAAATACTTAAGTTAACGTTCTATTTATTCCCATCCCGGATTCTGTATCAGGCCGTATTTCTTGTTGATTTCCTCCAGGGCTATGGGGGTCAGGTAGTACTTGTCGTCCCATTGGTCCACCCATACGCGCTTGTTCACCGTCTTGGTGTCCTGTTCGTGGCGGAAGTTCACGTAGACGCTCTGGTTGCCGATGGTCACCTTGTTGCCCACGGGGTAGGTCCTCAGCCTGCGGCGTGTGATGTCCAGGTAATCTTTGTGCTTCCAGCGCATGATGTCGAAGTAGCGCACCTCCTCGTAGCCGAACTCCAGGGCGCGTTCGCGCAGGATGGCTTCGCGCAGGGCCACGCCCGGCGCATACTTCTCGGGAGTGATGCCCGGCATGTCCACGCGTTCGCGCAGCAGGTTGAAGTAGTCGTAGGCGTTGCGTCCGAACTCGTCTTTCTGAGTGGCGATGCCCAGTTCGTTCATGGCTTCGGCGATGTTCAGGTAGACTTCCGGCAGACGCATGAGGCAGCATTGGTAGAACTTGTTCTGCAACTCGTTCAGGTGGTCTTGCGTGTACTTGCGCTGCCCGATGCCGTTGTTGCCCAGGCCTGCCCAGCGCCAGTTCTGGCCGCCTCCCATGTCTTGGGGCTGTTCGCGTCCGCCTTGGTAGATTTCGGCCCTGCGTCCCCAGAACTTGTCGTTGGTGACAATCAGCGTTTCGTAGAGGCGTGGGTCACGCGTCTCCTGCAGGTCTTCCGTGAAGAAGGGGTAGGCGCTGTGCTCCGGATTATTCCAGTCGAAGTCGCTGCCGTCCTTCATCGGGAACATGTCTGCATAGTTCAGCATGGGCGTACATACGCCGTAGCGTATCTGGGTGATGTTATAGGCGTTCAGGTCCCACCTTGCGAAACGGTGGCTGGAGATGAGCGTCTCGTGGTTGTAACGGTCGAAGTAACCGGAGGTGAAACTGGTGCGCGGATTGCCGTTGTCCACCAGCTTGTAGACATTCCCGTTCTTCTGGTTCTCGCGGATGAAGGCCAGTCCGGCATTCAGTGCCTCGCGCCAGCGGTTTTGGTCATAGTTTCCCCACCAGGTGTAGTGCAGGTCGGAGGCCTCTCCCTCGCGGTAGGGCTTTTCGTTGTTGAAGAGCGGACTGGCCGCGAAGGTCCACATGCGTGATTTCAGTGCCAGGGCGCCGGCTGCCGTCATGCGTCCGTCTTCAGAGGCGGCTACGTCCCAGGGCAACATGGCTGCCGCCTCGTCGCAGAGCTGGGCGATTTTCGTGACCATCTCTTCGATAGTCATACGGGTCATGTTCATGTCGTCGTTAGGCTGGTAGGAGTGGTCTATCCACGGCATGCCGCCCAGGTTGCGCAGCCAGTCCACGTAGTGGTAGGCGATAATCATCTTGGCTTCTCCCTTACGGCGTCTCTTCTCCTCTTCGGTCATGTCGGGCACACGATCCACGTTCTCCAGAAAGATGTAGGCTTGGCGGATACCGTAGATAGAGGAGAACTTGCCGTCGGCCTTATTGTTGTACATCAGGGAGTAGACGCTGGAGGCGGCGTTGCTGGCCGTGATGGCTCCTTTGTGGTAGTCGGTGCCTCCACTCTTCAGGTAGTCTGCCAGGTCGGTCAGGCTTTCCAGGACGCTCCAGCTCAGTCGTCCATTGATGGGGGTATGGTCGGGCAGCGAGTGGTAGACTTGTGCCAGTTGCTGTTCGGCGTATACTTTTTTCCCGAAGACGGAGTCGATGGTCTGTTCGTCGCTAATCGGCTTCTCCAGAAAAGAGTTCCAAAAACTGAAATCGTCACATCCGGTCGTCAGGCTCATCAGTCCGACGAAGCAGATGCCTTTTATAATCTTGTTCATGGTCATTGTCATTGGTTTTTTAGAATGTGATGTTAAGGCCTAATGTATATTGTCTGGTCACAGGGTATCTGGTGTCGTTGAAGCTGGCCACGAATTCCGGGTCGATCACGTCCACGCCATCGATGCACAGGAGGTTGTATCCGGTGAATTTCAGTCCCAGCTGGGTGATGCCCAGTTTCTTCAGGAACTCGTTCTGCGTGAAGTTGTAGCCCACGGTCAGGTTCTTCAACTTCAGGTAGGAGGCGTTCTTCACCCACAAGGTGGAGGTGTAGCTGTTGTGGTTGACACTGTTCTTAGAGAAACGGGGGTATTGGGCCGTTTCGGCTGTTTCCGGTGTCCAGTGGCCGTCTACCTGGTATTGCATCAGGCCGCGTGCCTCTCCGTTGAACGGCTTGCGGTATTGGTCTACCAGGGCGATGGAGCGCTCGGCCGTGCCGGTCCAGTTCATGGAGAAGAAGAAGCCTTTGTAGTCTGCCCCGTAGTTCAAGCCGAAGGTGTAGTTGGGTCGGGTGGGGAAGCCTATCTGCTTCTGGTCGTCCGGGTCTATGCTGCCATCGCCATTCAGGTCAAGGTATTTCACGTCGCCGGGATACACCGGAGTCTGCGGTATGGGCAGTCCTTCGACCAGTTCGCCGCTTTCGCCGTTTACGAAGTCGGAGGGCGAATAGAAGCCGTCGGCCACGTAGCCGAAGATGGCACCTACCGACTTGCCGGTACGCCACAGGTAGGGTTCGTTGGGCTCTACTTCGTCTTGGAAGATGATTTCGTTCTTGGAGTAGGACATGTTGGCGTTGAGGTAGTAGTGGAAGTCGTTGCCCACTTTGTCATTCCAGCCTATCTCCAGCTCGTAACCGTGGTTCTTGACTTCACCCATGTTCACTACCGGTAGCACTTCCTTGGTCAGGGCGGTCAGTCCGGGGACGGTCTGGCGTGCGATGAGGATGTCCTTGCGATGCTCCCGGAAGTATTCGGCCGTAACTTTCAGACGGTTGTCCAGCAAGGTGAGGTCGATACCGTAGTTCTGCTTCAGGGCAGTTTCCCACGTCACGTTTCGGTTGCCCAGGCGTTGTTCCACGGCTCCGAGGTACCATGCGGCATTGTTCAGGCCGAAGTTATAGCCCCACAGTTGTTCTTTCCAGCTGCCGGTCTCTTGCTTTTGCAGGTCTACGTCGTAGCTGTCCGGTAGGTAGAGGAAACGGTTGCTGCTCATGTTGTCGTTACCGACCAGGCCAACAGAGGCGCGCAACTTCAGGAAGTCGATGACCGACTGTTTCTTCATGAACTCCTCTTCCGATACGACCCATCCTAAGGATACGGCGGGGAAGGTACCGAAGCGCTTGTTCGGGGCAAAGTTCTCTGAACCGTTATAACCGATGTTGAATTCTGCCAGGTAGCGTGATTTGTAGTCATAGGTGGCGCGTCCCACCAAGCCTACATAGGCGCTGGCCACGTAGGGCAATTGTGAAGGGTAATATTTCTTCGTCTGATTATAGAGGAGCAGACCGCTGATATTATGGTTGCCGAACTTGCGGTTGTAGCGCATGCTGGCCTCAAAGTACCAGTTACGGCTGCGTCCTTTGCTCTCGGTGATGGTCGGTTTGGAGTTTGTGCCGGTGATGCGGTGCACGATGTTATAGTTGTAGTCAGGGTCGCCGATCTGCAGTCCCGAGCCGTCCAGTTCCGATTCGAAGAAGGGTGTATAGATTTCCCGGTTGCCTTTCTTCTTTTTGGTATAGGTATATCCTGTATTATACGCGCCTTTCACCTCTACAGAGAGTCCTTTGGTCAGGAAGTCCAGTTTCTGAGTCAGGTGCAGGTCAAGGTTCATGGTGTTGCTCAGCACGTTGCTTGTGCCGTTGCCGTAGGTGTTGGCAAACGGGTCGCTGTACCGAATGTCCGAGTACCTCGGTTGTGAGGTCATGGGCATGCCGCTCACCAGACCGGGACCGGCTATCGGCTGGCCGATGGAAATGTCTTTCCATACGGTATTGCCGTTGTAGGGTTCCTGTTTGTCTCCCACGATGCCGCCGATGCCCATTTTCAGGAGAGTGCTTTTGCTGATGTCGAAGTCCAGGTTGGCGCGGTAGTTGTATCGGTTGTACTTATATCCGTTTCCCTGTCCGAAGTCTTTCAGCAGACCGTCCTGGTAGAGGTAGCCGATAGAGATGAAGTAGCGCATGCCTTCAGTTCCTCCGGAGATGTTCAGGTTATGCTGGGTCTGGACGGAGGCCTTTTTCATCATGTACTCTTTCCAGTCCATGTTGGGGTAGATGATGGGTGAGTCGCCCAGGCGGAAGCGTTCCAATGAGTATTCGTCGAATATGGGGGCGCGGCCGTCGTTGGTCTCCTGCTCGTTGTACATGGTGGCATAGGTGTAGGCGTCGGTCATGTCCATCCATTTGGCCATGGTCTGGATACCTACGGAGGAGTTGACGGAAATCTTGGCGCGTCCTTCCGTACCGCGGCGTGTGGTGACGAGTACGACGCCGTTGGCGCCGCGCACACCGAATACGGCAGTGGCAGAGGCGTCCTTCAGCACGGTTACGTTCTCGATTTCATTGGGGTCCATCTGGAAGAATGCCCGTTCTACGCCGTCCACCAGAATCAGCGGAGAAGCGCCGCTTTCGGTCAGCGAGCCGACACCGCGGACGAAGATTTTCGGGTCTTCAGCACCCGGTTGTCCTGACATTTGTACAGAGGAAAGTCCGGTGATTTTACCGGCCAGCGAGTTGGCGATGCTGGCGTTGGGCGATGCCGTCAGTGCGTCTGTGCCTACAGACGAAACGGCACCGGTCAGGGTCTGTTTCTTCTGCGTGCCATAAGCCACGATGGTGACTTCTTCCAGCTCATTGGCAGATTCGGCCAGTTTTACGGTGATGGAGGTCTTGCCATTCAGGGGCACTTCTATGGTCTCATAGCCGATAAATGAGACGGTAAGTACTGTCTTTTTTATGTCATTGACCTGAAGCTTGAAGTTACCGTCGAAGTCGGTAATCGTACCTGTTCCGGCGCTGCCCTTTACTTGAACCGTAGCTCCGATCACCGGTTCATTCAATGATGTGTCTATGACCTTTCCCTGGACAAGTGCGCTTTGCCCATAAGAATAAAGGAAAGAACATAGCATGAGAAACAGCACGCTGATGCGCTGTTTACATCTGTTGTTTTTCGCTTTTAGTTTGTTCATAATATGTAATGGTTAATTTTTGTTGCAATATTAGAGAATAGTACCCAAGAAGGAGAAGTAAAATCGTACAAAAAAAGAATAAAAAAGTTCATCCGCACTGATTTGTCCGTTCTGTCTGTAAAAGGGAGTGGAGAGGCTATCTTTATTTCCTTTACTGGGGGACATAAAATGTACGATATGGGGTTTTTTAGTAAAAGTTTTGTTTACGCCGATGGAGAGGGAGAAAAGTGGCCAAATGTTTCATATCTGTGTATTCTTTGCGTACATTTGCGTTCAATATCAATATCTTGTTAACCATGGAACAATTACTGCATTACGTCTGGAGGCACAGAATCTTTCCTTTGACTCCGCTACAGACCACTTCCGGACAACCGGTCGAAGTGATAGATTCCGGTCTGCCTAATGGGAACGCAGGCCCCGATTTTTTTAATGCCAAATTGAAGATAGGGGGTACACTTTGGGTAGGCAATGTCGAGGTGCATACACAGGCATCGGACTGGTTACGGCACAAGCATGATTGTGACAAGGCTTATGACACGGTGATTCTGCACGTGGTGGGCGAGGCGGATTGCGATGTATACCGTATGAATGGCGAGTTGGTACCCCAAATGGTGCTCACTTGTCCCGAAACTGTCCGTCAGCGTTATGAAGAGCTTCGTCAGGCAGAGATTTATCCTCCTTGTTATTCCATCCTTGCATCTCTTCCGAAGCTGACCGTTCATTCCTGGTTGTCGGCCTTGCAGGTAGAGCGTTTTGAGCAGAAGGCGTGCGTCATATTCCGTCGGCTCGAACGCTGTAATCATCATTGGGAAGATGTTTTTTTCATTACTCTTGCCCGTAACTTCGGTTTCGGGTTGAATGGGGACGCTTTCGAGGCATGGGCAAACCGCCTTCCATTCCGTGCTGTAGACAAGCATCGGGACAATCTGTTTCAAGTGGAGGCTTTCTTCCTGGGACAGGCTGGGCTGCTGGAGGAGGACTCAGTGGGAGTGGATGATTATTATTTGAAACTCCAGAAAGAGTTCCGCTACCTGCAACACAAGTTCGGGCTGTCTGCTCCCATGTCCGTTGAACAGTGGCGTTTTCTGCGTCTTCGTCCCGATAACTTTCCGCATGTACGTCTGGCCCAACTTGCCAATCTGTATCACAAGGAGCAGTCGCTCTTCTCGCGTGTCATGGAAGCTGAAACATTGGAAGCGGTGAAGAAGATACTTGCTACCGGGACTTCCGTGTATTGGGAGGAGCACTTCAACTTCAGAAAGGTTTCGCCCCGACGAGAAAAGCGAGTAGGGGACGGTGCTTTGAATCTGATTGCCATCAATACGGTCATTCCGTTTCTTTATGCATACGGCATGCACAAGGCTGACGATGTCTTGTGCGACCGTGCCACCCGTTTCCTGGAGTCTTTGAAGGCCGAGAATAACCGCGTGACTCGTCTGTGGGATGGTGCCGGCTTGCCGGTATCTACTGCTGCCGATTCGCAGGCCTTACTTCAGCTTCAAAAGCAGTATTGCGACAGGAAGGACTGTTTGCGTTGTCGGTTTGGTTACGAGTATCTGAAGCACAAATGATGATAATCCTTGGTAGAGTGCTGCTTTATTCCCATTAAAGTGATACTTTATCCTCATTAAAGTGACACTTTATCCCTGTTAAAGTAGTACTTTATTCCCATTAAAGTGGAACTTTAAAGAGGGTGAAGAAAAAATAAAGTGCTATACGGTTGATTGAAAGCGTATTGCGTAGTATATATCTTAGGATGGATTCATTTTTCGTATGCCGTTACTTGACATTCACGCGGTACAAGAAGAAAACAAGGCTTTCGAAGAACTTCATCCCCGACGGAGCAGGGGCAGAAATCCGCCTCAATCATTATTTTATCCTTCTTCTGTACGATTTATGCCCCTCTTTCTCCCAAAAGAAGGGTTTCTTTGTACCGTACTAATACATTGAGATATGCGATTACAACTTATGATAACCTTAAATAAACAGATATGATGCAATTCGGTAAATGGAAAATAGTAGTAGCAGTACTCGCTTGCATGTTACTGCCGGGTAGTGTACGTGCGCAGATTGTGAAGAATGAGCGTTTGCTTTCTTTTGAAGAGAAGCAGGTTCCGGTGTTTATCACTACAGTAGCAGGTTCTCAGTTGAATGTCAGTGATGAGCATTATAGGGATGGCGGCCACAGTTTAAGTTGGACTTTTGAGCCGGGTGCCGTGTTGTCCATCAAGAAAGATTTGAAGTTTGAGAAGAAAGATCCGACAGGAAAAGACACCTATCTTTCGGCTTTCATCGTCTGGGTGTACAACGAGCAGGCTCAGGACAAGCAGGTTAGGTTCGAGTTCCTGAAAGACGGCAAGATATGTACTTCCTTTCCTTTTGGCATCAACTTCACCGGTTGGCGCGGAGCATGGGTATGCTATGAACGCGATATGCAGGGCATTCCGGAAGAAGGGATGAACGAAATCCGCATTGTTGCTCCAGACGCGAAGGGAAAACTCTTTTTCGACCATCTGATTACTGCCAGTAAGGTGGATGCCCGTCAGCAGACTGCCGACTTGCAGGTACCGTTTGTAAACAAGGGAACTACCAATCATTGGTTGGTTATCTATGAACACTCTTTGTGGAAGCCGGACATCCCTCTGGCAGCCGTGACCGAGGCGCAGAAGCAGGACATACGGGTTATGGAGAAGCGCTTCCGCGACATGCTTTATACGCCTTCCGCACTTTCGGACAAGGAGATGCAGTCCATTCGCAAGAAGTATGATTTCTACCGGATTACTTATAATAACGGAAAAGTGGTGGGACGTCCCATTTATTTTGTACGCCAGTCTGAAGCTTACGAGCGTATGATACCCGATTGGGACAAGGACATGTTTTCCAAACTGGGGGTGGAGATAAGCGACTACTTCAATCTTATGAAACGTATTGCCATGGCTTACAACAATACGCAGGATGTGGTTCTGAAAGATGAGTTGAAGCAGAAATTCATTGCTATGTACGATAATGCCACAGACCAAGGCATTGCCTACGGTAGCTGTTGGGGAAATATCCACCACTACGGATATAGCATGCGCGGTCTTTTTGTGGCTTATTTCTTGATGAAGGACGTGTTGCGTGAGGCCGGTAGGCTGGAAGAGGCGGTACGTACGCTCAACTGGTATGCCATCACCAACGAGGTTTATCCCGAACCGGCTGTCAACGGTATTGACATAGATACGTTCAATACCAAGTTACAAGGTCGCATAGCCAGTATTCTGATTATGGAAGATACACCGGAGAAACTGCAATATCTGCGTTCCTTTTCCCGTTGGCTGAACAAAGGCTGCCTTCCGGCTCCGGGGCTGGCCGGTTCTTTTAAGTCGGATGGTGCCTGCTTCCACCATTGCAATAATTATCCGGCATACGCTGTGGGCGGCTTGGATGGTGCCACCAATATGATTTACTTGTTGAGCGGTACCGAGTTCCGTCTGTCGGAGCAGGCGCACGAGACTGTGAAGAAAGTGCTTCTCACTATGCGTTTTTATTGCAACTTGAAGCAATGGCCGCTCTCTATGTCCGGACGTCATCCCAACGGAGGAGGAAGTCTGATACCTATCCAATATGCTACGATGGCCATTGCCGGTACGCCGGATGGCAAGCAAAAGTATGATCCTGAAATGGCAGCTGCCTATCTGCGTCTGGTAGCCTATACGGAAACTCCGGACAGAAATGCCCCCGATTATCTGCCGAAGGCGTCCACTCGCCACGAACTGAAGATGAAGAAACTGCTCGAAGACCAAGGCTTCCGTCCGGAACCCGACCCACAGGGCAATCTGGCTTTGGGCTATGGTTGTGTCTCTGTACAGCGCCGCAACAATTGGGCTGCCGTAGTACGCGGACATTCCCGTTACCTTTGGGCAGCAGAGCATTATCTCCCTGCTAACTTCTATGGGCGCTATCTGGCACATGGCAGTATGCAGATTCTTACCGGAAAACCCGATGAAATGGTTACTTTTGCGACTGGTGGCTGGCAGGAAGCCGGTTTCGACTGGAACCGTATTCCGGGTGTCACGAGCATTCATCTGCCTTTCGACCAGTTGCGTGCCCGGGTATTGAATGTCGATACTTTCTCCGGTATGGAGGAGATGCTCTATTCCGATGAGGCCTTTGCCGGAGGACTTTCACAGGCCCATGAGAATGGAAATTTCGGCATGGTGCTGCATGAGCATGACAAGTACAACGGTACGCACCGCGCCCGTAAGTCGTTCCATTTCTTCGGTGGTACCATCGTCTGCCTCGGTTCCGATATCGAAAACCGGAATGAGGAGTATCCTACGGAGACCACTTTGTTTCAGTTGGCTGCTGCCACTCCCGAGACTCGCGCTTACTGGGATGCCTACCGGAGCGATGGACAGACCTATCTTGACCCCAACGGTGTGGGTTATTGTCTCGGAAAATCCTCGATGAAATGGGCTGTTCTTGAACGTAATTTCCCACAAATCACCGTGGGTGAGCGTAGTACCGAATCTACTTCCGGTGACTGGGTGTCGCTCACCCTGCAACATGGCAAGGCACCTTGTGGTGCCTCTTACGAGTATGCTGTTCTGCCTCACACGGATGCCGCCTCTCTGCAAGCCTTTGCCCGGAAGCCTACTTATAAGGTGCTCCGTCAGGACCGCGAGGCCCACATTGTCCGCTCCCTGGCCGACAGTCTCACCTCTTACGTCCTTTTCGAGACTCCTCGCTCCCTGCCCTCCGACGGATGGTTGCAGAAGGCCGACACCTCCTGCCTGGTCATGATACGTGAACATGAGGACAAACTCCTGCTTACCGTCGCCCAA
Organism: uncultured Bacteroides sp.; assembly: GCA_947176775.1. GTDB lineage: Bacteria > Bacteroidota > Bacteroidia > Bacteroidales > Bacteroidaceae > Bacteroides. The sequence goes on along the minus strand of CAMWRY010000007.1, from coordinate 16,971 downwards.
CCCGACCTGGCCCTCTACCGCGGCCCCAGTGACGAAGTTTTCACTCCGGACGGCAAGCGTATCGAGCGCAGTATCTATTCACGCCCCTGGACGGACAATGAGTGTCAGGAGATTTCTGTGACTGTCACTCTGAAAGGGCGGTGGCGCGTTCCTGACACCTCTTATTGCAGGGTTATCTCGACGGATAAGAAACACACTGTCCTGCGCTTCACTTGCCGGGAGGCAGCCAGCTACGAGGTGAAGCTGAGCAAATAAGCGGACTTTGCTCAGCTTTCCCTTTTCAGAATCCTCTTTGGAAGTCGTGCCAGAACCGGTCACCCATCTCCTGCCAGCGCAGCAGCGTGGCTCCGGCATAGTCGGCGGTGTAGCCTGTCAGGAAGGCCTGTGCTGCCTCGTTGCCTTGGTTTTTCAGAATTTCGGCATACTGTTTCTCTACGAATGGTATTTCGCGTTCGCCTTTGGCATCGAAGTAGTGGAGATTCTGTTCCATCACTTTGCGAGTGACTCCCCACTTCACGGTGGCCAGCTTATTGGCGCGTCGGTAGGTCCAGAGGGCGGCATCTTCGCGGTAGCGGTGTTGTCCGCAGACTTTGAAGCAGGCAGGCAGGTCGCTTACTCCGCAGAAGACGGGGATGCGCGGACTTTGTCCCGGGTTGTCGAAGGAGAGCCATGTCACGCCGCCTATGGCATCCGGCAACCAACTACGTAGCTGTATGACGGTGGAGTAGGCGCATTGCGGAACGGCAATGTTGCGGTTGTTGGGCACAAGGTCCTTGCGGATGGCGTTTAGCATCGTCATTTCGTCACGTGTCATCCAGGGATTGGCCATGGGGCTGACGATGGTGTCGGCCTTTTCGCTTCCTTTCTTCTTGACGGCGACTTTCAGGTTTTGGGTTACGTCCCATTTGGTACCCTCATACGTCTGTCGCAGCATTCGGCTGACATCGGTGACGGACTGTAGCTTCTCCGGTTTCACGCTGAGGGGCAACTCTTCGGCATTGTAGTCCCATTGCATGGAGGGAGCGAGGCGGCTCAGTATGAAGTATTCGCGGACACTGAACGCCTTCTTCTCGCCAAAGTAGTTGGCGCCGCTGTAGGCTTTCCAGAAGCAGAAAGGCTCTTTCCCGTCCCAGTAGCCCAGTTTGCGTGCCACGTCGAACACGTTTTTCGAAGCCATGTAATGATCCTTGTCTTTCAGGTCGAGCGTACTGATGCGCGAGATGTTGGCCGATACCGCCACATGGTCGTCGGGGATACGCACGGCGGCCCATACGCCACCTACTTTATCCTTTCCCTCGCCGAATATTTCGAAGTACCAGGCTTCCTGTGGGTCGGCGAAGGTGAGGCATTCGCCCCAGTCGCCGTAACCGTATTTCTCTACCAGTTCGCCAATCAGGGTAATGGCTTGCCGGGCGGTGGTACAGCGTTGCAATACGATTTTTTGCAGTTCTTCAATCATGAACATGCCTTGGGGGTTGACCAGTTCCTTGCGTCCCGTAATGGTGGTTTCGCCGATGCCAAGCTGTTTCTCGTTCATGCAGGGGTAGGCGGTGTCGAGGAAGGCGAAGGTGGAACGGGCCTGTGGAATGCTACCCTTCAGGGTAAGCCCCGTGGCGTCGTCTACGAATTCTGTGTGTAACCGGTCTTTGTAGATGTTGAGAGTGGTGTCCCGGTCATAGGTTTCGGCAGGCTGTATGGTGACCCATGTACGGTAGTAACTGTCGCACGTGTGGCTGGTGATGACAGAGCCGTCGGTAGTTGCCTTCTTGCCGGCCAGGATGCTGGTACAGCTTTCGGGGTTCAGTATCGGCATCGTGTGTCGTTGCGCTTGCTGGGCGTGCAGCAGGAGTGTAGCACTTGCCAGCAGGAGGAGTGAAGATGTAAATCGTTTCATTGGTTTAAATAATGATTAATGATGTGTTATGTGTGGTAAATGTACGTATAAAAAGTGAATTCTAAAAGTAGGTGTTACGAAAAATGGCCATTCCCTTTCAGAGAGAAAGAGAATGGCCACGCGGACACGGTTGGTCTTATGAGAAACGGCGTGTTTCCCGAAACGTCGGTGAAGGTTGGAAATGTCTACGCTCTTTTCAGTATGTTCCCAGCAGGTTGCTGACAGCAGCCAGATAGTTGGCCAGTTTCGTGGTCTTGTGGATGGCCTTCTGTGCTTTCCGGTTGCTTTCGGGCAGCAGGTATTCCCAGAAGCTTTTCATCTTCATGAGCAGTTGCGTTTCTCCACCTTGCAGCTGATGCTGGTAGATGCCGAACACTTCGGTGTGCAGTTGACCCACCTTTCGTGCCAGTTCGTCGGTAGAAAGCGCTGCTCCCTGTCGGTACTCCAAGGCCAAGGCCGGATTGGCAAGCAATCCACGACCGATGACGATGCCTGCTAAGCGAGGAAAGCGTTCGGCGATGGAGCGGATTTCTTCCACGGTGTGCAGGTCGCCGTTATAGAACAGAGGTGCCTTGCAACCGTTGTAGAAAGCCTCGAAGGCGTTCAGGTTCACTTCTCCTTTGTATTGCTGCCTGCCCAGTCGAGGGTGCAGGATGATGTGTGACAAAGGCAACTGGTTGAACAGGGGCAACAGAGCGAGACACTCCTCCGGTTGTTCCCAGCCTAGGCGCAACTTCACGGAGAAGCGAATGTCAGGATACCCTTTGACAAGGGTGTTCAGCAAGGTGCGTACCTCTTCGGGATAGGGCAACATGCCGGCACCGTTGTGGCGTTTGGCCAATACAGGGAAAGGACAACCCAAGTTGATGTCCGCCTCCCGGTATCCTTTTTCGATGAAAAGGGAGATAATCCGCTCCGCTTTGTCGGTCTCGGGGGCGATGAGTTGCGGAATCAAGTGGATGCCCTGATTGTTTTCCGGTTCGATGTCCCGGATGTCTTTTCTACGGATTTCTCCGTGCTCTACTCTTACAAAAGGGGAATAATAGCTCTCTATGCCGCCAAAGATGCGTGCATGCGCCTGCCGATAGACGGCATCGGTGTATCCTTGCAGTGGGGCGAAGTGGATGGGTAACAGGTTTTCGTTCATGGTGGTAATTGTTTTTTTTGTCTACTTGTCCGTTTTGAGCGGCTGCTCCTTCAGGTTCGTGGATGGCATCTTGATAGGAATCACCATGTTCCATGAATGCTGTGCGTTTTCAAATCCTCCGGGTCCGTCCATGGTGGCGAAGAAGATATAGGTCGGCTTTCCCTCCTCGAAGAGGATGAAGGGGCGTTCCAGCTGTCCTTGCTTCTCCACTCGTCCGTCTTCCCACTCCACGGTGAGTGAGTAGGCTTTCGGGTCTTGGTCCACCGTCCAGTGGATGCCGTCCTTGGAGTGTGCCATGACCCCTCCGCCCCGTTCGCCGGTGAACTTGGCTACGTGGTCCTTGAAGACGACGTGGTAGCCGTCCGCATCTTGCCATAGGAAGGGGTCTTCCGCTTCGCCCTGCCCGTCTACCTGGAAGATGGGTTGCCCACCGTTCAGCACTTGGTAAGGTCCCTCGATGCAGGGGGCATAGGCTATGCCCAGGCTCATCGAGGAGTATTGATGACCATCGATGTACTTTCTTCCCTTGAATATCATCATCACCGACCCATCTTCTTGTATGATGGGAGAAGGATTGGAGGTGAAATAACTGTAGAAGGTATTGGCTTGGGGAACCAGAATCGGTTCATCCAAGCGTTTCCAAGGCCCATAGGGAGAGTCGGCAATTGCCAAGCCGATGCGTTTGTTGGCACGGCCTACGATGCACCAGGGGCTGTCCAGAGTGAGTTGCTCGTAAGTGGGGTCGGCAAAGGGATGTGTGGAACCCATATAAACAAGGTAGTACTTGCCGTTCTGCTTCAGAATGCGTGGGTTGTGTGTGGAGCGTCCGTCCCAGTACTGTGCGCCACGGGCAGGGAGTGCTACTTCGCTGAAGCGGTAAGGACCCTGCGGTACGTCGGACACAGCATGGACGATTTCCGAAGCGACCATCCATCCTGGGTGGAATGGCAGGCTTTTGGGAAAGCGTGAGACGAACATGTGGTATTTGCCATCCTCTCCTTTCACAACCGAACTGCCCCAAGCCCAATAGCCCTCGGACTCGAAAGCCGGTGTGTGCGGAGCTTTGTCCAGTTGGTGGAATAACGGGTTTTTCGACTGTTGTTTCAGTTCCACCAGGTCGTCCAGCCTCTTCTGGGCGGAAGAGGTTAGGGAGATGAAGGTGGCAAGGAAAAGAATCAAATTACGTTTATTCATGATTTCGGTGTGTTATAATCATTGCTTGTTGTAGTGGAAATGGTATAGGATCTCTTTATCTCTTCCAGCAGGGTAGACAGCTCTTTCACCTTCTCCGGATGAGCTTCGGCCACGTTTTCCTTCTCGGACGGGTCGTTGGAGAGATTATACAGCTGTGGCTGCGGATGGTTGCCCAGTTCCATCTTGGTCCAGTACTCTACGGCCGGGCTGTTGCTTGGCTCGATGTATTTCCAGTCTCCTTGGATGATGGAGAGGGTGCTGTTCAGGTTTTGCTGTACGACGTAGTCACATCCGTTGGCATCGCATCCCAGCAGGGTGCCGAGCTGGTCGCGGCTGTCGGGGGCGGCTCCAGGCTCCAGCGGATGGTCCAGCAGGGCGGCCAGCGAGGCGTAGACGTCAATCATGGAGAAGAGGGCTTGCTGCTTGCCCGGTTTGATGCCGTCGGGCCAGCGCACGATGAAGGGAATACGGGTTCCGGCATCGAAGGCGCTGTATTTTCCGCCCCGGTAGTGCTTCATGGGCGTGTGGCCATTCAATAGTTCGAACGCCTGGTCCTGGTAGCCGTCGTCTATGACGGGACCGTTGTCGCTGCAGAAGACGAAGAGGGTGTTGTCTGCAATGCCCAGGCTATCCAGCGTGTGCATGATTTCACCCACCGTCCAGTCCAGCTGCAGGATGACGTCGCCGCGTACGCCCAGTCCGCTCTTGCCGGCAAAACGGGGATGGGGCACGCGAGGCACGTGTACGTCCTGTGTGCCCATATAGAGGAAGAAGGGCTCGTCCTGATGCTGGATGATGAAGCTCTTGGCCTTGTCGGTGATGACATCGGCTATCTCCTCGTCGTTCCAGAGGGCGGACTTGCCGCCGGTCATCCAGCCGATACGGGGGATGCCGTTGATGATGGTGTTGTTGTGTCCCTGGCTCGGTTTCATCTTCACCAGTTCGGGGTTCTCCAGTCCGGTGGGCCAGTTGCCTACCTTGTGGTCGTAGCTGACGGTGATGGGGTCGTTGGGATCGAGTCCTACGACGTGCCCGTTCTCCACAAAGACGCAGGGGACGCGGTCCACGGTGGCCGGTATGATGTATTCGTAGTCGAAGCCGATGTCTTGGGTGTTGGGCTTGATGAGGCCGTTGAAGTTGGTGCCTCCTTGCGGACCCAGTCCTAAGTGCCACTTGCCCACGGCGGCGGTGGCATAGCCTTCTGCTTTGAACAGGTCGGCCATGGTGACGCAGGCAGTGTCGATGATGAGCTCGGAATTGCCCGGAGCAATGCCGGTGTTTTTTTGTCGCCAGGGATACATACCGGTCAGCAGGCCGAAACGGGAAGGGGTACTGGTGGAGGAGGTGGCGTATGCGTTGGTGAACTGCATGCCTTGTCCGGCCAACCGGTCGATGTTCGGGGTGCTCACTTGGGTGGCGCCATAGCAGCTCAGGTCGCCAATGCCCAAGTCGTCGGCAATCAGGTAGATGACGTTCGGCTTTTGCCGGGAGTGTTCCGATGTCTTATTCTTGGGCTGGTTGTTGCAGCCTGTCATCAAGACTGCACCCGGAATGAAAGACCATAGAGGAGAGAAGAGATGTTTCATTATGTTCTTAGCTTTTAATTGTTTTTTTTGATACCCAAAGGTAAGTGTTTCTCTGTAATTAGAAGGTATAAGAATGTACATAAGTAAAGAGAAAAATGTTCAAAACTTCTTTTTCCGGTCCGCCATGGGCCTGTGTTGCCTGTACATGTGGGCAGGCAACACAGGCCGAGGAGGATGTATCTTTTTATGTCGATTGACACTGTTTTTTTACGTTCAATAGGGATTCGGAGGAGCATTGCTTGAAAGCTATTTGGAAAGACGCTTCACGGCCGGCTTGCCGCAGAGCATGCCTTGGGGCATCGGTACCTGAAGGGTTTTCCCGTTGAACACCAGCTCGATTTCCTGCAAGGAGGCGTCCATGCAGGCGTCCGTTACGGCAAATATGTAGGCATCCTGTTCCTCTTCTATCAGCACGGTGCAGGGGGCGGAGGCGGACAGGGAGAGTCGTTTGGCCTTCAGCACCTCGCCTGCCGCGTAGAAGATGGCTTCCGTCACTCGCTTGTCGGCAGAGCGGACGGCTTGGACCAGCGTGTCGTTCCTCAGTACTTCGAAGGGATATTTCGGCGCCGGACGGCCTTCGCCTGCGTACACTACATAGCCGTAAGTGTCGTTCACCGGAGTTCGTCCGTGGTCTATCCACAGGCTGAAGATGTCGACTTCGGCAGGCAGATTCCTCTTGTTTTTGTTGTCTTGGTTCATTTTCAACCAGTCGGTTTTCCTCGTCTTGCAGGTGGAATGTACCCGTTTCCGGTATTCGGGAAAGACGGAGTAGGCGAACTTGCCTTGCTGTATGGTCCATTCGATGCCTTTGCCCCGATAGGTGTAGACGTCGCCCGTCTTCTCCGTCTGCTCGATGGTGGTGCGGATGTTCCCTTCCAGTCCGGGTTGCTTGTTGGTGATGCCGGCTCCCAGGGCCACCAGGTAGTCGCCCAGCATGAAATAGGATTTATAGGCCTTTACGCCGTACAGGGTGGGATTCTCCGTGGCATGGTCGCCCTTGTCGTTCACTCCTTCCTTGTCCGAGCCGTTCATCTTCTCGTAGATGAAGCCTGCCACGGCATTCTCGCCGCCCCGTGTGGCTGCGGCGGCAAAGTTGTGCCGGCTGCAATAGCCTCGCCAGTTGGTGACGGGTGTCAGTCGGTCCATGCCTTCGCGTGCGGTGACACCGGGGAGGGCTGTCACGTCGTAGGCACCGAAGGCTTTGCGGTATTCGTTTCCGCTCTTCTGGAAGAAGGTGGCGCCGTCGGCGGTGTAGAAGTTGTAGTTGTCGGCGAAACCGGTGGCGCTTTCCAGACCGTCACAGCGCGAGGAGGCCATGTTGACCATGATGTGGTAGCGCTCGTTCTTCTTGATGAGGTCATCGTTGTTGAAGAACCAGCGCGTGCCGTTATAGTTATCCCCGTAGGCTTCCATCCGGATGGACTTCTCTCGGCTCTCGGCCAGCAGTTGCTTGAGTTCTTGCTGCTCGGCATCGGTGAAGAAGGCGCTCCAGTCGTTCAGCAGCTGTTTCAGCATGCCGTTGTAGCGGATTTCGGTGGCTTCGGGCCTGTAGCTCATGGAGTAGCGGTCCAGGCAGGGCAGGATGTAGCCCTTATAGTAGTAGTAATTGCCGCCGCGGAAGTAGTTCATCAGCGCTTCCACGTTTTCGCGCGTCAGCTTTTGTTCCCACGGCGAGCCTTTGAGTATGCCCAGCATGTTCAGGGCGTTCAGGGTTCCGTCGATGGGATAGCCCCAGATGAGGCACTGTTTTCCGTGGCCCCATCCGGCGCCGTCGGCAGTGAAGCCTTCGTTCCAGAACGATTCGTTGTAGGTGTTCTGCGAGGTGGCGCTGATGGCCTTTCGGCAAATTTCGGCCAGCAGGTCGACCATGGGCGCGGAGCGGAACATGAAGGCGACCGGAAGCAGCGAGCGGTAGCCCAGCGCATTGCCGCCTACCCACCACACGTGGTTGCGGAAGCGGTCGGTCTGCACCACGTTCCGGTCGGTATCGTCGCCCCGATAGGGCTGGGTCCATGCTTGCAGGGCGAGCATTTTCAGCATGTCGCACACGGCGGAGAGCTGTGTATCCCGGTTGTCGCCCCGTTCCACGGCATCCATCAGCGGCAGGTGGCAGAAGTAGATGTTCATGGCTGCCGTGGGAATGGCAAAGCAGGAAGAGTGGAAACGCCTGGAGTTGTTGGGCCGTCCTGTCTCCAGACGGCCGTAGTGCAGGATGGCTTTCTGCCACTTGTCCCAGAGGGCAGCGTGACGTTCCGTGTCGGCCAGCCCGCTTTTGAAGGCTTCGGACAGGGTCCAGAGGCGGTTCAGTGCCTCTACGATGATGGCGCCCGAGTTGGCTTCGTTTCCGTCGAAGGACTTTCCTACCAGCCGGTCGTCCAGGTCGGAGAAGGTGCCGTCGGCTTGCAAGAGTGCGTCGTTCTTTTCCCATCCCTTGGCACTGATGCCACCTTTCCGGTAGCCGTTCCGGGCAAAATAGTTCCGGTAGGAGAGGATGGCTTGTTCCTTTGCCGGATCTGCCGGGGCGGATGCCTGCCGGGCATATTTGTGATAGTTGTCGAGGGCAGCCTGCTGTTCGGCTTCTTGCGCGGCTGCGGTCTGTAGCACGGCGGCGGTGCACAGGCATAGGCTCCATTTGATGATGTTTCGTTTCATATCTGTTCGGTTTTGATGATTCTTTTTTCTTGTGCCGGAGTGCCGGTGGCTGTCGGACGGCCATCGGCACTCCGGTTTTCTGATTCGGATGCCCAAAGGTAGGAGATTGTGGGGGATTGGAGGTATAAGGTTGTACAGGGGAAGGACGAAAACGTACAAAAATGGTTTTGCAGACCTCTGGGGTTTCCTCGGCAATCCCCAGGACTTTTATTTGTAAACCTCCGGGCTTTTGCCGGCAAATCCTTGGGGTTTTGCAGACAAACTCCCGGGGTTTGCCGTCGGTTGCCTGCCGGTCTGTCCGGGGGGCAAGCCGTGTCCGGTGCCGGAGGACGGATTCTATTCTTTCTCCGTGGGCTCGGTTTCCTGTTTTTCTCCCTTCCGATAAGCGAGCGGACTGACGTGGTAGACATCCTTGAAGCACTTGGAGAAGTAGCGTGGGGAGCTGAATCCGATTCGGTCCGATATCTCGGTGATGTTCAGTTCCGGGTTATTGCGTAGCAGCAGTGCCCCCTTTTTCAGCCGGATGGTCAGGATAAAGTCGTTCGGTGTCTGTCCGGTGATGGCCTTCAGCTTGGTGAAGAGGTTGGTGCGTGCCATGGCCATTTCGCGCGCGAAGACGTTGACGTTGAACTCCGTATCGTCCAGATGCTGTTCGATGATTGCCATGGCGCGGTCCAAAATCTCCTTATCGATGGGGTTGGTGGCCAGCATCTGCGCGAAGGCCTGGGGCTGCTTGCTGAACTTCTCTTGCAGGAGGATGCGCGAGTTCACCAGGTTGTTGCAGCGCGAGATGAGCAGGTGGGTGTTGAAGGGCTTGGTGATGTAGTCGTCCGCCCCGATGCGCAGCCCCTCAATGTTCTGTTCGACGGCGGTGCGCGCCGTGAGCAGTACGACGGGGATGTGGCAGGTGTTGAAGTTGCTCTTTATCTGTTTGCACAGCTCCGTCCCCGACATGTTGGGCATCACCACGTCGCTCACCACGATATTGGGCATCTCGCTATTCACCAGTGCCAGCCCCTCCTTTCCGTCAGCAGCGGTCAGCACTTCATAGAAGGGCTTGAAGATGCCTGCCAGCATCTCGCGGATGGAGTCGTTGTCCTCCACAATCAGTATCTTGGCATCGGGCAGTCGCTTGATGGGAGCATTCTCTTCCAATTCGGCTTGCAGCTGCGTGTTGGTTTCCGGTTTGGGCGTCTCTATCTGCTGCACGCTGTCGGCCTGCTTGCTGATTTGCTCATTGCTGAAGTGCGCGTTGCCCAGTTGCAGGTCGATGATGAAGCAGGTTCCCTTGTCCAGCTGGCTCTCCACGCGGATGGTGCCGTGGTGCAGTTCCACGATACCCTTGGTCAGTGCCAGTCCGATGCCGGTTCCCGTCTTGTGGGCATCCGTGGAATCTATCGGGTCTATCTGGTAGAAGCGGTCGAATATCTTGTCCACCTCACGGGCATCTATGCCGCTGCCGGTGTCGGTCACGCGGATGACGGCATGGTTTCCTTCCGTCCTTATGCCGAGGGTGATGGTGTCTTCGGCTTTCGTATGCTTGATGGCGTTGGACAACAGGTTGTTCACCACTTTCTGCATCTGCTTCTGGTCGTACCACACTTCCAGGCTGTCCGTCTCCTTCTCGAACATGAAATTGATCCGCTTGGTATTGGCATATTCAAGGAAAAGCAGGTAATTTTCATACAGGAAGTTCACGATGTTGTGTGGGCTTACCTTTATCTTCATGTGGCCTTGTTCCTGCTTGCGGAAGTCCAGCAGTTCGGTAATCAGCTCCCGGAGCTGGATGCTGTTCTTGTAGATGCCCAACACCTTATTATATATGGCAGGCGTGAAGTTCTGCAACTGCATCAGTGTCTCCACCTGTGCCACGATAAGTGTGAGCGGAGTGCGGAACTCGTGCGAGATGTTGGTGAAGAAACGCAGCTTCGACTGGTTTAGTGCTTCTATGTCACGGATGTGCTTCTGTTCGTATTTCAGCGATTCTTGCAGTTTGATTCTCGACTTGTAGGTGCGCACCAGGAACCAGAGCAGCGCTCCCGTCAGGACCAGATAGAGGAGGTAGGCCAGCGGAGTCTTGTACCAGGGAGGCAATACATGGATGATGAGTTCCACCTGCGGACAGAGGCTCTCGTCTTTTCCGTGGGGCTTCACTATCAGTTTGTAGGTTCCGGCATTCAGGTTCGTATAGGTGATGTTGTGCTGTCCGCGCGTGTTGTTCCAGTCGTTGGAGAAGCCTTCCAGTTTGTAGATGATGTCATCCTTGTTGGCCGCCACGTAGTTGGAGGTGGCGAATTCGATGCTGAACATGGACTGGTCGGCGTCAAGCGTGATTTCGGGCGTGCGGTATAGCGCCTGTTGCAGGATGCCGGTCTCGTCTCCCACCCGTATTTCCGCTCCGTTTACGAAGAGGCGCGACAGGACAATCTTGTAGGGCTTCGGCGTGAAGTTCAGTTCCATCTCGTGGAAAGAGATCATGCCCTGCGTGCCGCCCAGGAATATCTCGCCGTCACGTGCCACGCAAAGGGCGTTCTCGTTGACGGCAATCAGTGGGAAACCGTTCTCGGCGCTGTAGTTCTGGAATCTTTTTTGCCGGTGGTCGAAGATGGAGAAGCCGGCATTGGTGATGAGTACCAGCTTTTCGCTGACAGCCGATTCCTTCACTTCGTAGATGCAGTCGCTGGAGAGTCCGTTCCGGGCTTGGTCGAAGTTCTCGAAGTCATTGCTCGAGGGACGGTACAGGTCCAGTCCGCTGCCCGAAGTGGCTAGCCACAGGTTTCCCTTGCTGTCCTGGGTGATGTTGTTCACGTTGTTGTTGCTGAGGCTGTGCGGATTGGCGGCATTGTGGCGGTAGTTGGTCAGCTGTCCGCTGTCGAAGTCATAGCTGAACACGCCCTCGCCGGTAGCGGCAATCCAGAGCAGGCCGTTCCGGTCGAAGGTGATATCGGCCACCATCTTGATTCTTTTGCCCTCCTTGCTGTCCTGGAACAGTTGCCGGCATTTCCCGTCGGCCGGGTTGAAGAGGCAGACTCCGTTTTGGGTTGCTATCACCAGCTGCTCCTTGTACGGGGCAATGTCGCGGATGATGTCCGAGGGCAGCGTTTCCGGGTCGTTGCTTTTCATGCGGTAGTGTGTGAAACGTCCCGAGCGTATGTCCAGCTTGTTCAGTCCGCCCAGGTGAATTCCTATCCAGATGATCTCCTGGGACGGGTCGTAATAGAGAGCCTTGATGTTGTTGTGGGATATGCTGTTTGCCCCGTCTTTTGGGCGGAACCATTTGAATTCGTGGGTACGCCTGTTGTAGTAGTTCAGTCCGCCCCCTTCGGTTCCGATCCATAGGTTGCCGTCTTTGTCCTCCACCGTGCGCCCTACCACCGGGCTGCTCAGTCCTTTCTTCTCCTCCGAAGAGTAGGTATAGCGGTTGTATATCTCGTATTCGGGATTGAAGTAGTTCACCCCTCCGAAGTAGGTTCCCAGCCATAGTGTCCCCTGGTTGTCCTGCACGATGCACCAGATGGAGGAGTGTGTCAGTCCGTTGCCCTGTGGGTCGTTGGCCGTATGGCTTTGAAACAGTCCGGTGCTCCTGTCGTATCGATCCAGCCCGTTGAAGGTTCCTATCCAGATGTTCCCCAGGTTGTCCTCGCAACAGGCTCTTACGAAGTTGGAAGAGATGCTGTGAGGATTCTGCTCATCGTGCCTGAAGACTTCGATTTCTCCGTTGCTCTTCACGTGGTGCAAGCCCTCTTCCCAGCTTCCTATCCACAGCTCTCCTTCGTTGTCTTGGTAGATGTTCGTGATGTTGCCTTGCAGTATGGGGTGTGTCAGCTCCTTGTCAGCCAGGTTCAGGCGGTACACTCCGTTGGTAGTAGTACCCATCCACAGGTGTCCTTTGGCTACATACATGCTGTGTATCTCCAGGTTTTTCCCGGGCAATTGGTAATAAAGGTCGAAGTTGCCGGTCTGTTCGTTGTATCGGTAGATGTCATTCTGTTTTCCGATAAACAGAGCCTCTTTGTAGTAGATGCTGTGGATTTTTCCTTGCAGTAGGGTGGTGAATCTTTGCGTGGCAAGGTTGAATTCCGCCACTCCTTCGGTGCAGAGCAGGTATATTTTCCCGTCATGATTGCCGGTCAGCTGCAGTACGGTGTTGCAGAACAGGCTGTGTGGGTCGTCCTTTTGTAGTTTGTAGGTTTGTATGTTCTTCCCGTCATATCGGTTCAACCCTTCCCGGGTTCCGATCCACAATGCACCGTTTTCATCGATATAGAGGGCGTTTATGGAGAATTGTGACAGCCCGTCGTCGGTAGTCAGGTGGTTGAAGGTAATGTTTTGTCCCTGCAAGGTTGCAGCCACCGCGCACATAAAGATTATAAATAACCCAATGGTAAACTTTCGCACTTCTCTGGTGATTTTTAAGGTTTAGGCCACAAATATACGGATATTTGTGTAAGACCAGGGCATTTATTTGGCGGTTTTTGCGGTTATGTCTGTTTAAATGTATAATTTTGGATGCTCATCGGACGATACTTGCTTTGCTGTATGAAGCGGAAAGACTATCTTTGTAAATAAATTGATAGAGGTATTAATGGTATAAACTGATTTTATTATTTACTCACAATATAGAACAATTAAAGTATGAAAGACCTTTTATCTATCGTATCCCATTTCAATATGGAGGGTACAATCCTTGAAATTAAACCGTTGGGTGCAGGCCTGATTAACGACACGTATAAAGTGACCACTGTCGAAGCCGATGCTCCCGACTATGTGCTGCAACGCATCAACCACGCCATCTTCCAGAATGTGGAGATGTTACAGGCCAATATCGAGGCTGTGACCGCGCATATCCGCCGTAAGTTGGAGGAGAAGGGCGAAACGGATATTGATCGGAAAGTGCTCCACTTCGTCCCCGTGTCCGACGGAAAGACCTACTGGTACGATGGCCAGAACTATTGGCGCCTGATGGTCTTCATCCCCCGTGCCAAGACTTATGAAACGGTGAATCCCGAATACTCCTACTATGCCGGGGCCGCTTTCGGAAACTTCCAAGCCATGCTGGCCGACATTCCCGACACGCTGGGTGAGACGATTCCCGACTTCCACAACATGGAATTCCGCCTGAAACAGCTGCGCGAGGCTGTGGCCGCCGATGCCGTGGGACGCGTGAAAGAGGTACAATACTTCTTGGATGAGATAGAAAAGCGTGCCGACGAGATGTGCAAGGCGGAACGCCTGCACCGCGAAGGCCTTTTGCCCAAACGTGTATGCCACTGCGACACGAAAGTGAACAACATGATGTTCGACGAAGACGGCACCGTGCTTTGCGTCATCGACCTGGATACCGTGATGCCCAGTTTCGTCTTCTCCGACTATGGTGATTTCCTTCGCTCGGGTGCCAATACCGGTCTGGAAGACGACAAGAACCTGGAGAACGTGAACTTCAACATGGAAATCTTCAAGGCATTCACCAAAGGTTATCTGGAGTCCGGCAAGTCCTTCCTGCTGCCTATAGAGATCGAGAACCTGCCATACGCAGCCGCTCTCTTCCCCTACATGCAGTGCGTGCGCTTCCTGGCAGACTACATCAACGGCGATACCTACTACAAAATCCAGTACCCGGAACACAATCTGGTACGTACCAAAGCTCAGTTCAAACTGCTGCAAAGCGTAGAGGAACATACGCCGGAGATGAAGCAGTTCATTGATTCATGTATCTGATCAAGTATTTGATGGCGGTGGCAGCCGCTCTTTGTCTGCTGCCGCTCTCTGCAACTAACCTCCAAAATAGCAAGATGAAAGAATTAAGTGTAAAGAAAGTAAGTGTGGCCGGCACCCTGACTGCCGAGTCGGTTCCTGCCCTTTTGGACGAAGAGAAGGTAGCCTTCCAGCCTGTAAACACAGTGAACTGGGCCGATTTCCCTTATGCTCCCGAGGTGGAGTTCCGCATAGCGCATACGGAAAATGCCATTCTGTTGCACTTCAAAGTGAAGGAAGCCAGTGTACGTGCAGTTGCCGGTCACGATAACGGTCCGGTTTGGGAAGATGCTTGTGTAGAGTTCTTTTCCGTTCCTGCCGGCGATGGGGTATATTATAATATAGAGTGCAATTGTGTAGGAACTTTGCTTGTCGGTGGCGGTGCCGGCCGTGGAAATCGCCAGCACGCTCCACAAGAGGTGCTCGACAAAGTGCAACGCTGGTCTTCTCTGGGTCGTGAAGCCTTTGAAGAAAGAGTGGGAGAGTGCAGTTGGGAAGTGGCTCTGGTCATTCCTTATTCCGTCTTCTTCCTGCACGACATCGCTTCACTGGACGGTAAGACGGTTCGTGCTAATTTCTACAAATGCGGTGATAATCTCCAGACCCCTCATTTCCTTTCCTGGAATCCGATTGGGTTGGAGAAACCGAATTTCCATTGTCCGGAGTTCTTCGGTACGCTCCGCTTTGAATAAAGACATGAATTCTCATTACTGCCATTTCCCCTTTCAGGTATGGCAGCGATGAATAAATAACAGGCTTGCTGATACCTCTCGTGCAATCATTTTGCAAGAGGGATATCAGCAAGCTTGTTTTTTTATGTAATTTTTGTTGCCTGTGATAGTGTAAGTTCGATATAACCTCGAAATTAACGTGATATAAGCGATTCACACATGTCGCATGGTAATTGAGGGTGTGTCAGAATGCCCAAATAGAAAGATTCACCCCTGTCACAGATAACTGTAGCAGGGGTGAATTTCTAAGAACGAGAGTTTTGAAACACCCTCAATTACCATGCGGCTCTTATATCGAACTCACGTTAACTATATAAAGAAGACTTCGTATCGCGCACAGTTATGCTACCAATGTGTTCAAAGCGTTACTTCACAATCCCTTTGGAGTTCTTGATGAAGTTGATGATGTTGTGTATCTCGTCGCTCATCGGCACTTGGTCTTCAATCTTTTGCAGGGCATCCTGCACGCTGAAGTTTCCTTGATAAATCAGGCGGTAGGCGTTTACGATGTGGCGCAAGATGCGTTCGGTCACCTGGTGCTTGTGCTGAAGCACGGCGGCATTGATGCCGTGATAGGCAGTCGGGTTACCGTTCATGATGACGTAAGGGGGCACATCCTTCGAGATGCGGCAGCCGGCCTGAATCAGTACCCAGTTTCCCACGTGGCAGCCTTGGTGCAGAATGACGTTGCTGCTCAGAATCGTGCAGTCGTCTATCCGGCATTCTCCGGCTACGGTGGTTTTGATTCCCAATACACAATGGTTGCCGATTTGTACGTCATGGCAGAGATGCACGCCGTCCATCAGGTAGTTGTCGTTCCCGATACGGGTGCAGTTGCCTGCATGGGTGGCGCGGCTCACCACTACATTTTCGCGGATGTCGTTATGGTCGCCTATCACCAATAGGCTCTCTTCTCCCGTATAGTGGAAATCTTGTGGATCGGTACCAAGGACGGCATTGTGGTGTACCTTGTTCCCTTTTCCTAAACGCGTTCCGTTCAGTATTTTTGCACCGGACATGATGATGCAGTCGTCACCAATTTCTACGTTCCCTTCGATATAGGCAAAAGGCTGGATGGTGACGTTCTTTCCGATTTTGGCGGCTGAATCTACATAAGCTAACGGACTTGTCATAGTGATTAGTGTTTAATGATTAGTGATAAGTTATTTTTTTCAGTGATTGGTGTTTGGCGATAGGCGATTGGTGTTTAGTGATAGGTGATGCCAAAGCGCCGACCGCTTATCACTAAACACCAATCGCCTATCACCAAACATCAATCACCTCTCCCTTCCTCCTCCAAGTGCTTGGTACAGGCTGATGACGGCCTGCATGCAGCTGAAGGTGTCGGACACCTCGGAGAGCTGTGCGCTGAGGTAGGATTGCTCGGCAGACAAGACCTCCAGATAGGTTGATGTGCCTAAGTTAAACAAATCTTTGGTATCAGATGCTGCTTTACGGGCAGAATTTACCTGTGTGCTGCGCGAAACAGCCTTTTCCGCCTCCATCTGGTACTGATAGAGGGCGTTGCTCACCTCGTTTCCGGCTTTCAGCAAGGCAGTCTGGAACTGAATTTTGGCCTGCTCTTCCTGCGCCTTGGCCTGTTTCAGACGGGCTATGTTGGCACCACGGTAGAACAGCGGCTGCGTGAGCGAACCGATGGCCGAGGCCAGCAGCTTGCCCGGATTGACGATACCGGCACCGGAGTTGTTGGTCCAGCCGGCCGAGCCGCTCAGGGTAATCTGCGGATAGAAAGCGGCACGTGCGCTGTTGGTGTTGTAGTAGCTGGCAGCCAGTGACATTTCGGCGGCTTTTACGTCCGGACGGTTCGACAGCAGTTGCAAGGGGATACCGGCGGAGAACTCCGAGGGGAGCTGCTGCTCTTCCAGCACGCCGCGTGCGATGTGTTGTCCCGGCTGGTTCAGCATCAGGCCCAAGGCATTCTCTGTCTCGCGGATGCCTTTGCGTATGTCGGGCAAAGATGCCATGACTTGCGCATAGGCGTTGCGGCTCTGC
>CAMWRY010000006.1 GCA_947176775.1 uncultured Bacteroides sp. | reverse complement strand
CGGAAGCTATTCTATTAAATATTAACACATTAACACTTTCCCGATGAAGTTATATTCGTGCAGCGGCATTCTCAGATAACATTGCGATATCAAGTCTAATTTTAATTATTTTATCAGAATTATAATAAAAATAAGTATTCCATTTGCTATTCACAATGTTTTTTATATATTTGCCACCGAAATTTAAAAATTATCGAAAAGTACAAGTTCTAAAGGAACTTTACACCTTAAGAACCTTTGCTTTTCTAAAACCTTAAAAAACATAATATGATTAAGAGTCTAAAGTCCGTAGGTGCCCTACTGTTCTTATCAACTTTTTGTAACGGAGCAGTTTACGCCACTCAAGTAGAAAAAACAGCGGACGTAAAGGTGGTTCAGCAAAATGGTACTTGTACCGGAGTTGTAAAGGATGCTACAGGCGAAACGGTCATTGGTGCATCTGTGTTAGTGAAAGGTTCTACAAATGGAACCATCACAGGAATCGATGGAGATTTCTCCCTTTCTAATGTCCCAAGCGGGAGCGTGATTGTCATCTCTTTTGTCGGCTATCAGACGCAGGAGGTGAAATGGACGGGAACTCCATTGAACATTGTCCTGAAGGACGATTCGAAATTGCTGGACGAAGTAGTCGTAGTGGGCTATGGAACACAGAAGAAAGTGAATGTGACAGGTGCGGTGAGCATGGTGAACTCAGACGTGATTGAATCGCGTCCTGTTGCTAATGTGAGCCAGGCATTGCAGGGTGCCATTCCCGGTTTGAACCTTTCTACCAGCTCAAGCGGTGGTGACCTTAACACCAGCATGAGCATTAATATCCGTGGTACAGGTTCTATCGGTAACGGTTCTGTGGACAGACCTTTGATCTTGATTGACGGTATCGAAGGTGATTTGAATTCCTTGAATCCCAATGATGTAGAAAGCGTATCAGTACTGAAAGATGCGGCTTCGGCTTCTATCTACGGTTCGCGTGCTGCATTCGGTGTAATCTTGGTTACCACCAAGAGTGGAAAGGCCGGCAAGGTGAAGGTTACTTATTCAGGTGACGTTCGTTTCAGCACTGCAACACAGGTGCCTAAGATGGCCAATTCACTGCAATTTGCCACTTACTTCAATGCCGCGAATGTTAACGCAGGAGGTTCGAATATATTCACCGATGAAACGATGGAGAACATCAAGAAGTACATGAACGGCGAATTCACAGACCCCAGCCGACCGGAATATTGGGGAACAACAGCCAATCCGTCGAACGGAAAGTGGAACAACTATGGTTCGGCTTTTGCCAATACGGACTGGTTTAATGAGTTCTACAAGAAGAATGTACCTTCTACACAGCATAACCTGAGCTTGAGCGGTGGTAACGAGAAGTTCAATTGGTCAGTTAGTGGAAGCTTCCTGTTGCAGAACGGTTTGATTGCTCACGGACACGATGAACTGGACCGTTACACATTGAACAGCAAAATCGGAGCCGAACTCGCTTCATGGGCACGTTTGGATTACTCTACCAAATGGACACGCAAGGATTATGAGAAACCTCAGTATCTGACAGGTTTGTTCTTCCACAACATTGCACGCCGCTGGCCTTCTTGTCCGGTTGTTGACCCGAATGGAAACTGGATGGCCGAAATGGAGATTTATGAATTGGAAGACGGTGGTATCTATAAGGAGAACAACGACGAGTTCACTCAACAGCTGAAGTTCACCTTCACACCGGTGAAAGGATGGAACATCTATGCGGAAGGAGCTTTGCGTCTTAGCAATAACAAGACTACCAAAAGCCAAATTCCTATTTACAATTACAATGCGGCCAACGAACCGATGTTGCGTGACTCCGGATACGGAACAGTGACTTATGTGTATGACAACCGCTACAGACAAAACTATTATGCAGTGAATGTCTATACCGACTATACTCGCAGCTTCGGAAAACACAACGGAAAAGTATTGGTGGGTGTGAACTATGAGCGCTATAACCAAGACAACATGTGGGGTAGCGGTACGAACCTGACTACAGAAGACAAGACTTTCCTGAGCCAGGCACAGAGCAACAAGAAGAATGGTGACGGCTATTGGAACCGTGCTACAGCCGGTTATTTCGGACGTTTCAATTATGACTATGACGGCAAGTATCTGGCAGAGTTCAATATCCGTTATGACGGTTCTTCACGCTTCTTGGCCGACAAGCGTTGGGCATGGTTCCCGTCAGTATCTTTGGGATGGAACATCGCCCGTGAGGAATTCTTTGAGAATCTGACTGAAACAGTCAATACATTGAAACTTCGTGCTTCTTGGGGACAATTGGGTAACACCAGCTCCAATTATGGCAGTTTCTGGGATTGGTATCCGTTCTACCAGCAGCAAGCCATCGGCTCCGCAAACAGCAACTGGCTGATTAATGGAGAAAAACAGAACACAGCTTCATTGCCCGGCATTGTGAATGCTACCATGACTTGGGAAACGGTAGAAACATGGGACATCGGTTTCGATTTCGGAGCTTTCAATAATCGTCTGACCGGTACTTTCGACTGGTACAGCCGTACTACGAAAGATATGATTGGTCCGGCACCTGTCTTGGGTTCTGTATTGGGTACTGATGCACCGAGGACCAACAACTGCGATATGCGTACTACAGGTTGGGAATTGGAACTCAGCTGGCGCGATCAGATCAATGACTTCACATACGGCGCACGATTCAATATCTCGGACAACCGTTCCAAGATCCTGTCTTATCCGTATGATGGTGATTTTGAAAATCAAAATGTCGGCGGTTACTACAATGGCAAGTACTTGAATGAAATCTGGGGTTATGAAAGTGTAGGTCTGGCATCCACCAAAGAAGATATGGACAAGTGGCTGGCAAACAATAAGCCCAACTGGGGAAGCAACTGGGGTGCAGGTGACGTCATGTATAAGGATTTGAACGGTGACGGTATTGTCAATTCCGGTGCAGGCACTCTGAAAGATCACGGTGACTTGAAGCGTATCGGTAATGCGACTCCGCGCTATCGCGTAGGTTTGAACCTAGATGCAGCATACAAGGGATTTGACTTCTCTGTATTCTTCCAAGGAGTGTTGAAACGTGACTGGAACTTTGGAGCAGGAGATGCTTATTTCTGGGGAGCACAGGGCAACCAGTGGCAAAGTGCTTGCTTCGAGGAGCATCTGGACTACTGGACAGAAGAGAACAAAGGTGCCTATTATCCCAAACCTTATATGGGTGGTATCACGAAGAACCAGCAGACACAGACACGCTATCTGCAGAGTGCCGCCTACCTTCGTTGCAAGAATATTCAGTTGGGATACTCTTTGCCGAAGTCTCTGCTGTTACCGGCCGGAATCAGCAATTGCCGTGTTTATCTGTCATGCGACAACTTGTTCACTATTACAGGTTTGTCAAGCATCTTTGATCCCGAAGCATTCGGTGGATATGGTGACGAAGGTTGGGGAAGTGGTAAGACTTACCCGCTGCAACGTACCATCTCTGTGGGTGTAAATCTTAGTTTTTAAATCACAATAATAATAAGAAGAAGAATATGAAAATAAATACAAAACACATCGGATTATGTCTTTTGCTGGGTGCTACTGCCATGGGTACCACCTCATGCAACGACCTGCTTGATCTTGATCCTATAAGCCAAATTACACCTGGCTCATACTATACATCTGCCGATCAGTTGGCTACTTACTTGAACAATTATTATAGTTCCTATCTAGTTGCTCCCTACAGCGGTGAAATGTATCACACGCAGAGTTATAGTGACGGTATGGCACGTTCTGACGGCAATACCGATATCATGTTGTCCAGCTTGAACGGTAGTACCACTCTTTTCGCCGATGACCACTGGGAAGTTTCTTCCGGAAAGACTCTTCAGGGATACTACGGAGGAGTGCGCATTTACAACTATTTCTTGGAGAAGGCAACCACCGGTTATAAGAACGGAACGATTTCCGGCGATGCCGAACTGATAAAGAACTATATCGGAGAGGGCTACTTCTTCCGTGCGTTGTGCTACTTCCGAATGTTGGCCTATTATGGTGATTTGCCCATAATTACCGAAGTATTGGAAGACAAAGATGATGTCATCGTAGAAAACAGTAAGCGTAGTCCGCGTAATGAAGTGGCACGTTTCATCTTGAAAGATTTGGACGAAGCCATCAATAACCTGGCAAGTCGAGGTAAGTTCAATGGCCAGCGTGTCAACAAAGAGGCAGCTTTGTTATTTAAAGCCAGAGTAGCCTTGTTCGAAGCCACTTTTGAGAAGTATCACAAGGGAAGCGGACGTGTGCCGGGAGACAGCAACTGGCCGGGCAAGGATATGCCTTACAACAGTGGAAAGACTTTCAACATTGATGGTGAAGTGAACTTCTTCCTGACAGAAGCCATGAACGCATCAAAACAGATAGCAGAAAGCGCGCAACTCACTGAAAACAACCACGTGATCGAACCTCAGCCGGGTGTCATCACCGGTTGGAACGAGTATTTCGAAATGTACAGCCAGCCTTCATTGGCCAATGTTCCTGAAGTCTTGTTGTGGAAGCAATACAACTATAGCCTGAGCGTCAGCCACAATGCACCCTATCGTGTGAAGACCGGTTGTGCCGATGGTTATACCCGTACCTTTGCAGAATCTTTCTTGATGAAGAACGGATTGCCTATTTATGCCAGCAACGAGTATCGGGGTGATGTCAGCATCGATGATGTGAAGGCCGGCCGCGACGAACGTCTCCAGCTGTTTGTTTGGAGCGAGAACACGCTGCTTGATTCTGATCCTACTGCTCCTCAATACGGTCAGGTGTTCACGAAGCCCGGTATCGAGAGCTCCAATCAGGAAACACGTTGCGTCACAGGCTACCAGCCGCGTAAGTATTATACGTATGACTATGCCCAGACTCCGAACGATGAGATACGTGGTACCAATGCTTGCCCCATTTTCCGTACGGCAGAAGCGTTGCTGATCTACATGGAAGCTTGCTATGAAAAGAATGGAAGTTTGGATGCTGATGCTAAGAAATACTGGCAGGCGTTGCGTAAACGCGCCGGTGTGAGCACAGATATCGACGCTACGATTGCCGCTACCGACCTTTCCAAAGAAAAGGATTTCGGCGTGTATTCAGGAACTACCAGGGTAGATGCAACCTTGTATAACATTCGTCGTGAACGTATGAACGAACTTTTCAGTGAAGGACAACGTTTCGCGGATTTGATCCGTTGGCGTTCGTTCGACAATCTGATAACTAAAAAATGGATTCCCGAAGGTGTCAATTTCTGGGATAATCTTTATACATTATACGACGAAAAAGATATCAAGGCGGACGGTACATCGGATGCTGTTGTATCCGGCAAGGAACAAGGTAAATACCTGCGTCCTTACAGCCGCAACCTGGAAAGCAGCAACGAATTGCGTAATGGTTACAACTGGCATGAGGCCTATTATTTGTATCCGATAGGAATTAGTGATATACGTACCGCTTCTTCTGACCGCGATATAGAAAATAGTAATATGTATCAGAATGTAAACTGGCCTACTAAAGCAGGCGGACATGCAGAAAAATAATATTTCCATAAGATTGAGTCAATTGTGACTCTGTTTTAGGGTAATATCTAATATCACAGAAGGGCAAAGAGTTCGGGTGAATTCTTTGCCCTTCTTCCCTAATATTGAAAAGCCTATGATAGAAATCAGAAAGACACAGCCCACAGAAGTGGACGTGCTAATGGACATCTTCGAGCAAGCCAAACGCATCATGCGGAAAGACGGGAACATGCTGCAATGGAAGGGCAACTATCCCTCCAGAGAACTAGTGATGAACGACATCGAACAGGGCAATAGCTATGTGTGCACCGACAGCAACGGAGAAATCGTCGGTACCTTTGCCTTCATCCGTGGGAACGACCCCACCTATGCACATATCTACGAAGGAGAGTGGCTGGAAGACACGCTTCCCTATGGGGTCATCCACCGCCTGGCAAGCACGGAGCAGAGCAAAGGAGTATCCGGCGCCTGCCTGCAATGGTGCTACGGACAAATCAAGAACTTGCGTGCCGATACCCACCGGGACAACCACATCTTGCAATACATACTGAAGAAGCACGGATTCAGCTACTGCGGTATCATCTATCTGGCCAATGGAGACGAACGACTGGCATTCCAGAAGCTGGAGAAGTAGGCCGATTCCGTGCAATCTATCGCGTTGTTCAGGAGGCGCGGTTACGAATACTTCAGCTTCAAGTCATCCACACCCATTCCCGTAAAGTAATCTTCGATGAAGTCCCAGCGCTGCTCATCCGACAGTTTGTCTGTCCCGAAGAAGAGGGTGAACAGCTCTATCTGCTCTTGGAATATCTGTTCGTTGGTATCCAGAATCAGGTTGCGGTAGTCATCGCCTTGCACCAGGTGCTGTAAGGTTTCGGCATCATTGTAGCGAACGGACACGCAAGGTGTTCCCCCACCCTCTACACTGAACGAAAGGCAATCGAGCATGGAGAGCAAATTCAGAAGCATATTCAAGTCGGAGAAAGGAGTACAATAGAACACCAGACGGCCGCCTTTCTTGCCTACAATACGTTGGCTGAACAGTTTTTGGTAACGAGACAAAAGCAAGTCGAACCCCTTGGTGACCGTAAAGGAGAGGTCGTTGGACTCCTTCTTCTTTACACTGCTGATATAGCTCACGCTGCGCCCCTCCTCTGTACGGCTCTCCAGCAGGGAGCCGATGAAACGTTTGGCGGAACGAACGTCCATGTTGTGCTCCACGAAGACGGAGCGTAGTTCTTCTTCGTCAAAGCGTCCTTTCGACTTTATCAGTGCCATTCTCAGCATTGCCGTCAGGCTCTTGAACAGGGCATCCATCCGCTGACGGATAACGGTGGCATCCTCCTTCAGCAACACTTCGTGCTTGCCCACGGATACGGCACGGGCGCCTTCCCACAGGGTTCCGTTAGCCAATTTCTGCTTGAACTCCTTGTAGCCCAGTTCGGGAAAACGTTCTTCCCAAAGCGCCTCCAGACGTGCGACGTAAACACCCTCCTGGCCTTTCACCGGTGTCAGATAGTTACGGAATTCGCGGACAAAGACATCGCCTGTCTTGTCCTGCACATACCCTTCGGTCAAGAGGTTTTTGGGACTGATTTCAAGCAGATGCCTGCCATAACGGTGCATCAGGTCTTCTTCCAGCCAAAGCAAGGCGGTCTTGATGAACTGCCCCAGTTCGGATTCGTACTCCAGCTTGTTCTTTGCACGAGGCAATTTCACTACAAACTCAAAGTCGGACATGGAAACCGTTATCTCGTCCTTCTCCCCTTTCATGCGATACACATCCATGAGTTTCCTTAGGATAAGCACCAGCTGATACTGAGCGATGTTCCCCATCTGGTGGAGGCGGTTCATGTAGTAGAAGTCCCGTTCATGGTAGTCGGTAGCAGCCACGCCCCGGATTTCCGTATCACGCGCCGCACGTCCTATCTCCTGGATATAGTCGACAAAGGTACTGGAGGGAGCCACGTGGTACACACGGTCTATATCGCTGATGTCCACCCCCATACCAAAGGCTTTTGTAGCCACAATCATTTTCTTGGTTCCCTCCTTGAACTCCTGCACGATGGCAGCCTTCTGCTCCTTTTCTTTCTTGCTGTAATAGGAGGAGACCAGACGCCAACATGCCGGTTTCACCCATGCCTTCAGCCGCATGTCGATACCGCCGGCAAAGGGATAATAGAGCAATGTCTTATGGCCGTCCAGAAAGTCGTCGACCCGTTCGGAAATCACGCGTTGCTTTACCTTGTCGTACGTCTCCCCTTCCTCTATCTCTATCTGATGGATGTCAAAGCCGATGTTCCGGCGCTTCACCGTACCTACATAGAGCACGCAAGGCTCCATCTGCAAGGAACGAATGGTCTCAAACACCATGTCATTGCCCCCTTTCGGATTCCAGACGGCAGTAGCCGTCAGCGCAAACAAGGGGAAACCGTAGCCGAGCGTCTGCTTCAAGGCATTCAGGTAGCGCCCCAAGAACCAATAATCCACCCGGAACTCCTTGCCCCAGGTCGTCACCGTATGTGCCTCGTCGACTACCACAAGGCCTATGCGCCGCTCACCCACAAAGTGCTTGATGTCATAGGATAGCAACAACTCCGGCGAGAGATAAAACAAATCAATCTCGCCCTCGCGCACCTGCCGGTAGACCTCCGCTTTCTGCTCCGGCGAGAGGTCGGAAGAGGCATAAGCCACACGCATATAGCCCAAATCGTGCAGACTTTCCACTTGGTCCACAATCAGTGCTTTCAAAGGAGAGATGACTATTGTCAGCAGCTTGTATTCCTTCCCCAAGTAGATGGCCGGAAGCTGGAACAGCAAAGACTTTCCGGCACCGGTAGGGGCAGTCAGCAGTATATTGTCGGCTTGTCCTTCATTTCTCCAAGCCTTTTCGGCCTCGCGTATGACGTTCTCTATCAGCTGCCCCTGCGAGATGCAAAGTTTCTCCTTTCCCTTGGAGAGGTCATCATAAATTTCCAGATTGCGGAACTTCTCGTAACCATACGTCTCATTCAGCATCTTCGTTACGGCTTCCCGGCAGTTTTCGGGCAGATGCCTTTCCTTCAGTTCCGGCAGCCGGCGTGTGGTAACTTCTTCTATATTGGTCATAATTCAAAATGTTATTTTAATAGCATTCATATACAAAAATTGAGCGGATTCTGCAGATACTTTCTTCATTCATCCGCAAAATCCGCTCAATCCGCATTTATAAACTTCCAATGTTCTGTCGGCCTTCAGGTTAATACTCCTCCTCGTTGAAAAAGAAATCTTCTTTACTGGGATAATCAGGCCAAATGTCTTCTATACTTTCATAAATCTCGCCTTCATCTTCCATCTCTTGCAGATTCTCTATCACTTCGAGCGGTGCTCCCGAACGCATGGCATAATCTATCAATTCATCCTTAGTTGCCGGCCAAGGAGCATCTTCCAACTTAGATGCTAGTTCCAATGTCCAATACATAATCTCTCGTATTAAAATTGCAAATATTAAGTTCTATTTTTTGGCAAAAGTATAACATTTTATTTCACTTGCAATTATTATTCCAAAATATTTCACCTTTTTTCTCGTCTTGGTTCATTTTGCGAGAAAGAATGAACAAATAATCAGACAAGCGGTTGACGTAAGCCAATAATTCCGAAGAGATTTCCGCCTGCTCTGCCAAAGCAAGAATCCTGCGTTCGGCACGACGGCAAACCGTGCGGCAAACATGACAAACTGCTGCACCACGGCTTCCCCCGGGAAGCACGAAGGCGGAAAGGGGAGGCAAAAGGACATCCAGCCGGTCTATCTCGCGCTCCAGCTGCTCCACCTGCTCCGGGCGGATGATGCTTGCCGCCTTCAACCCGGTTTTCTCGCGGTCGGTAGCCAAATGGGAACCGATGGCAAACAGGCTGTTCTGCACTTGCTGTAAGAACGTCCTATCCTCTTGGTCAAGCAGATAGGTGACGAGAAGCCCCAGCTGGGCATTCAGTTCATCCACCGTGCCGTATGCCTCCAGGCGGACATGCGTTTTGGGCACTCGGGTTCCACCTACAAGGGAGGTGGTTCCTTTATCTCCGGTTTTGGTATAGATTTTCATAACGTTGTATATTTATATTCACTCACGATAGCTCCTTTTCCTCTCTTCGGATTGTAAACGTCTAAAGATAATCAAAAGTTGACAATATAGTCTTGTTTTATCTTTATTTTATCAAAGAAGATAAGGCCGAGGTCGTAAAGGTCGAACGTGATGCCCACCCGGTCGTCCTGCTGCATACGCTTCCAGAGGGCCGACATCTGTGGGGTGTAGCGGATGCCTTCAATCACGAAGAGGGATTTTCTCCGGGTGCGAGGGACGCAGAGGCGGAAAACCTCTTCAACAAAATCGGGACGGCGGTAGTCGTGCAGATAGAGGAAATCGACCGGAACATCGCTCTCCAGAAAAAGTTCGGAAAGCTCGGAGGCCGAAGTATAGTCGGCTCCCTCCTTCCCTGCCTGCAAGTAGAGGGCGGAGGAGGCCAACGTACCGACATCGACAAGGGTAGCAGGCTGGACATAGTTCACCAGGCGAAACAGCAGGCGCTTCACCTTCGTCGATTCATACTCCCAGCGTTTGTCTTTCTGCGGTGCCAGCTGCTTCTGCGCTTTCGCCAAATCTTCGTATTTATAATAAGACGTCTTCTCGTAAATGACGTGCGTAATCAGGTTGAAAGCGAAAGGGGAGTGTACGCCGTAACCGCAACGGTGGCGGAAACGGAGCAACCAGATGAAAGGGCGTTTCAGGGCGAGCAGCTTCATACTATATCAGATATTCGTTCAATATGCTTACAAAAATAGGGCATTCAGACACGAAAGGCAAATTATAGAAGGAAAGATTGGAAGAATTTTATACACTACTCCTTCCATAAAGCTCCCCAAATACCCATCTTCCGACAGGAAACCGGATAGTTCTTTGACAAGCTCTATAGTCTGAAATGCACGAGATGTACATCTCGTGTTGCATGAGATGGGCATCTCATACAACATAAGATGCCCATCTCGCGCATTCGAACACTATTATTTACGGTAAAGAAGCAAGGAAGTGGAGGGGGAAACCGAAGTTACTCTGCCTCGAAGGCAACCGTTCCGCGAACATCCGTGGAAGAGGCACAGACGTATGCCTTGAACTTGCCCGGCTCGTACTTCCAGGCGGAGGAGGCCTCATCGTAGAACTTCAGGTCGGCGGCGGTGAGGGTGAAAGTCACCTCTTTCTCCTCGCCCGGCTCCAAGGCGACCTTGGCGAAGTGCTTCAGCTCCTTCAGTGGGCGAAGCACGCTGCACTTGTCGTCACCCACATAGAGCTGGACAATCTCTTTGCCGGCCACGCGGCCCGTGTTCTTTACGGTGACGGTCAGGGTCAGCGCACCATTGGCAGGCATTGCCTTGGCCGAAGCCTGCGGCTTGCCGTAAGCAAAAGTAGTATAGCTCAGGCCATGACCGAAGGGGAAGAGGGCCGGAATCTTCTTGGTATCGTGCCAGCGGTAGCCCACCAGGATGTCTTCCTTGTACTCCTGACGGATACTGTCGCCCGGATAGCTGAGTTCGCCGAAGGCATGCGCGCCGCAGTCCGTCAGCTTGGCCGGGAAGGAGAAGGGCAGCTTGCCGCTGGGGTTCACCGCACCGCTCAGCATGTCGGCCAAAGAGTGACCGCCCATGGAACCGAGATACCAACCCTGCACGATGGCCGGCACTCGCGATACCCATGGCATCTCCACGGCATTGCCGCTCAGCAGTACCAACACCAGGTTCTTGTTCACGTCCAGCAGCGCCTCTATCAATTCGTTCTGCCCGAAAGGCAGGCCGTATGTCAGGCGGTCGCCGCCTTCACAGTCTTGAAAGTGGTTCTTGTTCAGTCCGCCTACCAGTACCACCAAATCGGCCTGCTTGGCCATCTCCACAGCCTCGGCACGCAGGGAGTCGGTCACCGATGCCGGAATCTCGTCAGCATAACCGTACATCGGGCGACCGGCGACATAGCCTTGGGCGTATGACACCTTGTCGCCGTAGAGGGCGCGCAGGCCGTCCAGCGGAGAGACCATATCCTTCACCTTCAGTTCGGAGGAGCCTCCGCCTTGGTTCAGCAGGCGCACGGCGTTGTCGCCCACCACCAGGATGTTCCGGTAGTGGCCGGCAGCAATCGGCAGGAGCGGAGCGCCTTTCTTCTCCACCGGAGCGTTCTTCATCAGGACAATGCCCTCGTTGCCTATCTCACGGGCAGCAGCGTAATGTTCATCCGTACATACCGAGCCGTAAGGTTTCTGCCGGTTCATCGCCGTGCGGAATATCAGACGGAGGATACGGGAAGCCTTGTCGTCTATCGTGGACATCGGCACTTTGCCCTCCTTCAGTAGTTTGAGGTAGGGGGCGGCCAGGTAATAGTCGTCATACGTGAAGGCGCTTTCGGAAGTCAGGCCGTTGGTGTAGGAACCCATCTCGATATCCAGCCCGTTGACGGCGGCTTCGTAGGTGTCGTGGGCACCGCCCCAGTCGGTGATGACGCAGCCGTCGAACTGCCAGTCGCCTTTCAGAATTTTGTTCAAGGCCCAGTCGTTGTGGCAGGCATGCTGGCCGCGGATTTGGTTGTAGGCACCCATGATGCTCCAGGCACCGCCCTCTTCCACCGCCGCCTTGAAGGCAGGCAGGTAGATTTCATGCAGGGCGCGGTCGCTGAGGTGCACATCGATGTGTCCGCGCCACAGCTCCTGGTTGTTCAGCGCATAATGCTTGACGCAGGCGGCTACGCCGTTCTTCTGCAACTCTTGGATGTAGGGCACGCACATCACGCCGGCCAGATAGGGGTCTTCGCCCATGTACTCGAAGTTACGCCCGTTCATCGGCGTGCGGTAGATGTTGACGCCGGGACCCAGCAGCACGTCCTTTTCGCGGTAGCGTGCCTCCTCGCCGATGGCTTTGCCGTACTTGGCGGACATCTCCGGGTTCCAGGTGGCGGCGAGGCAGGTCAGGGCCGGGAATGCGGTGATGCTGTCGTTGGTCCAGTTGGCATAGCCCCAATCGTTCCAATTGATTTCGGCACGGACACCGTGAGGGCCGTCGCTCATCCAAAGTTCGGGGATGCCGAGACGGGGCACACCGGCACTACTGAATTTGCTCTGCGCATGGCAGAGGGCAACTTTCTCCTCCAATGTCATCCGGCTGAGGGCGTCTTTTACTCGGACTTCGATGGGTTGTGTATCGTCCATGTAGGCCGGTGTCTGGGCAGAGGCAGTGGTGAGGGCGCATGCCAGTAGGAGGGTGGGTAAGAATTTCTGTTTCATAATAAAATAAGGAGGCTCTCCCCCACCCCTCCCCGTAGGGAGGAGAGAGGAGGGAGAATAGTCTTGTATGGTTAAACGTATTAATTATTTCACACAGGCTCTTATCTGAGCTATCAAAGGAAAGATTCAAGAATAGTTCAAGAAAAAAGCAAGGAAACCGAAGTCTGAGTTTTCTCACACCTTCCCTCCCTACCGGGGAGGGGGCGAGAGAGAGGCATCGTTGCCGTCACCTTCACGCTTCCGGCCTTGCCGTTGTTCTGCACCACTACGAGACACTTTCCGTAGAAGGCTTTGCGATGATTATCCTTGAACCTCTCCAGAGAGACGGGATTTCCGTTGTCCACACCGGCAATGAAGCCGGCACCCTCTACGGCAAAGGTAACGTCGTTGTCGGCATTCGGGCAGAGATTTCCATCCTTGTCCAGTATCTCGACGGTGATGAAGCTCAGTTCCTTACCATCCGCCCGAAGGGTGGTACGGTCGGGAG
This sequence comes from uncultured Bacteroides sp., assembly GCA_947176775.1. GTDB lineage: Bacteria > Bacteroidota > Bacteroidia > Bacteroidales > Bacteroidaceae > Bacteroides. The sequence goes on along the minus strand of CAMWRY010000006.1, from coordinate 20,452 downwards.
TCAGGCGAATCTGCGCCGGTTCACCGGCAGTATGAATTTCCTGCTCGGCAACAATCTTTCCATCCTTACGGGAAACGGCCTTCACCGTGCCCGGCTCGTACTTCACGCGCCATGTCACGTGGAAATCGTCCTGCCCCTTGCTGCGCACCCCTTGAGACACGCCATTGACGAAGAGTTCCACCTCATCGGCCCGGTTGTAGTAGGCCCACAGGTCGATGTCCTGTCCCGGTGTCCAGTTCCAGTGCGGAAAGAGGTGCAGCACCGTCTTGTCGGGGCGCCACTCGGACTGATACATATAGTAAACGTCTTTGGGGAATCCGGCCAAATCAATGATGCCGAAGTAGGAACTGCGTGCCGGCCAGCCGTATGGCGTAGGCTCGCCGATGTAGTCGAAGCCCGTCCAGATGTACTGTCCGCTGATGAAATCGTTGTTTTTCACATGCCGCAGCGTGCCCTCGTGGCGGTTGCCCCAAGGCACATGGCAGTTGTCGTAGGAGGAGCAGGCGAAAGATTCATCCCGGAAAGGCTTATCCCAGCGCTCGGGCCAGATGAACATCGAGTCGCTCGACATCCGGTAGTAACCGCGAGTCATCAGACCGGAAACGCTTTCGGTCACGATGAAGGGCTTGCCCGGGAAATTCTCGGGGACACCGGCAAACCAGTCGTCATGGTAGTTGAAGCCGATGATGTCGAGCGCACCGGAGCGGAACAGATGATTGTTCGGATTTGGCTCATTGCAGCCTGCCGTCACGGGACGCGTGGGGTCAAGCTCTCTCACCATATCCGCCAGTTTCTTGGTCAGCAGGGAGTTGACGGACAGTTCGCCGTCCTTGGCCAGCATCTCTGCGCTGTGACCGAAGTTCAGGATAAGATTGGCCTCCTCCAGGCTCAGCGTGTCGGCCTTGGCATCGGTCCACTGCTCCAGCACTTCGTTGCCGATGCTCCAGATAAAGACGGAGGGGTGGTTGCGGTCGCGCACCACGAGGTCCGTCAGGTCGCGTTCGTGCCACTCGTTGAAGTAACGGGCATAGTCGTGCCGGGTCTTCTTCTTGCGCCACATGTCGAAGGTCTCGTCCATCACGATGAAGCCCATGCGGTCGCACAGTTCGAGCAACTCCGGCGCAGGAGGGTTGTGGGAGCAGCGAATGCCGTTGCAACCCATCTCCTTCAGAATCTCCAGTTGACGCCGAATGGCACGGGTGTTGACGGCGGCACCCAGACAGCCCAGGTCGTGGTGCATGCAGACACCGTTTATCTTCAGCGGCTCGCCATTCAGGATAAAACCGTTCTGTGCATCGAAGCGGAAGGTGCGGATGCCGGTCGGGGTATAGTAGGTATCCAGCACTTCGCCGGTCTGCTTGTTCCGGAGGATGGTTTCCACCTCGTATATATAAGGTGTGTCGATGCTCCAGAGGTGGGGACTCTGCAGGGCTATCTTCTGCACCACTTCCGTCGAAGCGGCAGGAAGCAGTTGAGTTTCCGATACAGCCTCCCCCATCACATTGCCATCGGCATCCAGCAACCGGGATTGCAGAATGACATCAGCCAAAGAAACAAGCTCCGAATCGAATACAACGTATGTACCATCGGACTGCTGTATAGAATCTTTCATCTGCACTTCCGCATCATACTGCAACCGGGTACGTATCTTCAACAAGGCGCTCTTTTCCGACACCTCTTCTGCCGTGACGTAGGTGCCCCACTGTGCCACGTGCACCGGGTTCAGCTTCGTCAGCCACACGTTGCGGTAGATGCCACAACCGGAGTACCAGCGCGAGTTGGGTTGCTCGGCATTATCCACGCGGACGGCCAGCACGTTCTTTCCACCCCACAGGATGTAGGGAGTCAGATCGTAGCTGAACGAGATGTAGCCGTAGGGACGCGTCCCCAGTTCATGCCCGTTGATGTAGACGGTGGCGTTCATGTAGGCACCGTCGAAATCGATGCGTAGCCGCTTTCCTTCATCGGCCTTGTCCACGGTAAAGGTCTTACGGTACCAGCCCACACCGCCGGGCAGTGCGCCACCACCCGTACCGGAAGGATTGTCTTCGCTGAACTCTCCCTCGATGGCCCAGTCATGGGGCAGGTTCAGCCTCCGCCAACCGGTGTCGTCATAATCCGGACGGGCGGCAGCAGCATCATCGCCCAGACGAAAGGTCCAGCCGGCAGTGAAGTCGAGGGTACGACTATCCTCAGTAACACTCCCTTGGGGAGTAGTGCAACCGGCAGCCAGTAGCAGAAGGAGACTGATTAAAAAGTAGATTATCTTATTCATATCTGCTTATAATTTCACCGTCTGCGATTTTCCGTCATATTTCACCACCACGCCTTCCGTCTCCGGCCGGTCTTTGCTGACCTTCACGATAGTGAAAGTACGTTCCTTCAGCATACCGGGAAAGTCACCGATACATTCACCGATAGTCAGTGTGCTTTCGGCATCGTTATAGAAAAACGGGATGGTGGCATATTGTTCTTTCTCGTAATTATAGTTCACCCCTTCATCCTCGTAGAGCGTAAAGATACCGTCCTTGCCTGCATAGACTTTAAGTGTAATTTCCGAAGCCGGCTTCTCGTCGCTGTACTGCATGTCGGGACCGAAGGGAAGGATGGCACCCTCGCGTACATAGAGCGGAATGCGTTCGTAGGGTGCCTCCACTTCCAGTCGCTGGCCGCCGGCCATATACTTACCGGAGTAGAAGTCGTACCAGCCATGGCCAGCCGGGAAGTAGACCTCGCGGCTACGCGCACCGTATTCGTAGACCGGAGCCACCATCAAGTAGGGACCGAACATGAACTGATCGCTGATGTTGTTGACCTTGGCATCCTTTGTAAAGTCCATCACCAGCGGACGCATGATGGTATAATCATTGAAATAAGTCAAGCCGGCCAACGAGTAGATATAAGGCATCAGCCGGTAGCGCAGCTTTGTATAGTAGACAATGGAGTTGTAGCACGGATGCCCCTCGGGAGCAATGTTCCAGACCTCGCGGAACGGATATTGCCCGTGTGCACGGAACAGCGGACAAAAGGCACCGAACTGGTACCAACGGGTATTCAGTTCACGCCACTCCTTGTAGTCCTCATTCTCGCGTCCGGTCTTGTTGTATTCCAACTGGCCGGCCACGTAGCGGTTCTCCACGCAGAAGCCGCCAATGTCCATTGTCCAGTAGGGAATGCCGCTGACGGCGAAGTTCAGTCCGGCCGCAATCTGTGCCTTCATGTCCTCCCAACGGGTAGCGATGTCGCCACTCCAGGTAGCGGTGGAGTAACGTTGCAGTCCGGCAAAACCCGAACGGGTCAGCAGGAAGACGCGCTTGTCAGGCTCCACGCCGCGCTGTCCGTCGTAGATGGCTTCGGCATTCATCAGGGCATAGGCGTTGAAGAACTTGGCGGAAGGGCCGAGTGCCGTCGGTCCGCAGAGGTCCTTGCGGTATTGCAGGTCTGTGCAGTCGCGTATGTTCGGCTCGCTGGCATCCATCCACCAGGCATCAATGCCCAAGGGATAGTAGTGGTCCTGCATCTGCTTCCAGAACAGTTTGCGTGCATCGGGGTCGTAAGCATCGTAGAAAGAACCCAGGTAACCGGGACCTACCCAGTCCTTGATGCTGTCCTTGATGGCCTGTTGGTACATCCAGCCTTTCTCGTCGAACTCCTTATAGTGTTCGGTCGTGGCATAGAACTTGGGCCATACGGATACCATCACGCGGCCGTGCATGGCATGGATGGCATCTACCATCCCCTTCGGGTCGGGGAAGCGCACAGGGTCGAACTCGTGACTGCCCCAAGCATCCTGCGGCCAGTGCAGCCAGTCGATGACGATATTGTCGATAGGAATCTGGCGTTTGCGGAACTCCTTCAGGGTGGAGAGCACCTCCTCGCGTGTGTTGTACTTCTCGCGGCTCTGCCAGTAGCCCATCGCCCACTTCGGCATAATCGGCGATTTGCCGGTCAAAGTGCGGTAACCGCTGATGACCTCGTCCATGTCATAGCCATAGACGAAATAGTAATTTATCTCGTTCTGCATCTCGCCCCACCAGGAGAGTTTGTTCTGCTCTTCATCGGGCACCGGGCTTAGGGCACGCAGGCCGCAGTAAGAGACGGCACCGTCCGGCTCCCACTCTATCTTCAAGGGAACGCGCCGGCCGGCCTTCAGGTCTACGGCAAACTTATAGCTGTTCGGGTTCCAGGCCGTGCGCCAGCGTTCGGGCACTACCAGTTCATTGTCCACGTACACCTTCATATAGCCTGCATAGTAGAGGATGAAACGGAACAAGCCGCTTTCTGCCGGCTCTATCTCTCCCTCATACACCACATGAGAGCCCATAAAGGGGAACCCGTCGGGCAGGTTGATTACCTTGTTCAGGTGGGCGGCACGATCCAAGTGTTCGAAATAGAGGGAGTCTTCGCGACGCACGATGACTTCCGCATCGTCCCCGGCCGGAGTATAGGTGCCGGTCAGCGCCCCTTCCCTGCCCTCCTTGTCGTAGAGCTTGAACACGCTACCCAGCTGCGAGTAGTCGCGAGGGTCGCCAAAGCGGCAAAGCGAATAGCTGTCCCAAAGTACACCGTAATGCTTGTTGGAGACGATGAAAGGCACAGAGACCTTGGTGTTGTACTGAAACAACTCCTCGTTCTTGCCTTTATAATTGAATTCATCGGCCTGGTGCTGCCCCAAGCCGTAGAAAGCCTCATCCTCGCCAGCCGACTGGAACACCTGGCGCACGGTATATCCTTTCGTGCCTTCTACTTCCACCGGCGTGAACGTCCGTCCGTTCCGGTCTTCGGCCAAAATCGGTCTACCGGCAAAGTCCGCAAAGCGCACCTCACCCGTCTTCCGGGAGACAATGGCTTGCAGTTGATTCGTCCTCACGATGACCTCGCTGCCCTGCTCTTCCACCTTAAAGTCGGTCTTGCCGTGCTGGGGGATGACAATCAGGCTCTGCTCCTTCGAGAACTCCTCCTCCGGAGTGGCCGATACATGAATGAGCCGTTCGCCCATTACTTCCACCTTTACTTTACGTACATCCGTAGGGTACTGTTGCTTGAGTTCCACCACAACCCCCTTCTCGGTCTGTTGGAATCCGCCTCCGGCACATGCGGCAAACATCCATCCGGCAAGCAGACACATTGAAGTGTTTTTCAATTTCATATTGCTGTCTTTTAAGTGTTTCTTCTCTGACGTAAAGATAGAAAGTTTTCACTCAAGGCAGCTCTTTCCAATGTTGAGACCACAGGGAGTATTTGATTCCCTTCAAGGACGGAATGTTTCCTTGAAGGGTATCTTTTGTTATTTACCCTCTCTTTCCTGATAGACAGATGGCAAAACACCGAATTCGTCCTTGAAATACTTGCTGAAATACTTGGGGTTATTGAAGCCCAGCTGATAGGCGATTTCAGAGACGTTCTGCTGGCTCTCGCGTAGCAGTTGCGCCGCCCTCTTCAGGCGGATGATGCGGATGAACTCGATAGGTGTCTTGCCGGTAATCTGCGACAGCTTCTTGTACAGGCGCACCCGGCTCATGCCCAGTTCGCGACTCAGCTCTTCCACGGACAGGTCGCACCGGGAGATGTTCGCCTCTACATACTTGATGGCATTCTCCACCAGTTTCTCGTCCAGCGAGGTGATGGCTATCTCGCTCGGCTCGGGGTCGATGCGCGTCTTCACCTTGCGCTTCTTGCTCAGTTCTATCAGCTTGCGCATGCGCAGAATCAGAATTTCCACATTGAAGGGTTTCGTCACGTAGTCGTCCGCACCGATGGTTAATCCCTCCAGCTTGTCCTCCACGGCCAGCCGGGCGGTGAGCAGTATCATCGGGATGTCGCAGGTGCGTCTGTCGGTCTTCACCCAGCGGCACAGTTCGTTCCCGTCCATTTCGGGCATCATCACGTCGCTGACAATGATGTCGGGCATCAGTTCCGGTATCTTCCGGCAAGCCTCCTTGCCGTTGGAAGCCGACTGTATGCGGAAGTAGAGACTCAGGCTGTCCTTCATAAAGGCTACCAAGTCCGCATTATCGTCTACAATCAGTGCAAGGGGCTTCTCTTTCTCCTCTTTGTTCTCCTCCATTGAGGCATCCGGAGCATCCAAAGGCTCCTCTTTCATGCCCGACAGGCAGACTTCACACGTTTCTTCCTCTCCGACAGGTCGCCCGGACTGGGAACTGCCCACATGCACATGCTTCACCGGAAGCTCTATCAGAAATACGCTGCCGGTGCCCACATTGTCGAGCACACGTACCGTGCCCTCGTGCAGTGTCACGAAATCGCGCACCAGACTCAGGCCGATGCCGCTACCCGTGGACTGATGCCGTGGTTCCTCCTGCTCCACCTGGTAGAAGCGCTCGAAGATGCGCTCCTTGTCCTCATCCTTGATGCCGATACCCGTATCCGAAACTTTTATCAGCAACTTGCCGGATACCTCTTTCGACATCTCCAGCGCCACTTCCACACGCCCACCCTCCGGGGTGAACTTAAAGGCGTTGGAGAGGAGGTTCATCACCACCTTGCCTATCTTGTCCTCGTCGAACGACATGTTCAGCGACTCCATGGCCGAGAAGAAGGTCAGGTGCACATGCTTCTTTTCGGAAAGCATCAGGAAAGAGTGGCAGATGCTACGCACGTAGGCCACAATGTCTCCCTCGGAGAGAGTGAGATGCAGCCCGGCCATCTCGTTCTTGCGGAAGTCGAGCAGCTGGTTGACCAGATTCAGCAGACGCTGTGCATTGCGGTACATCAGTTGCAACTTGCCGCGCAGCTTTTCGTCCGTAACTTCCTGCATCATGCCTTCCATCGGGGATATAATCAGCGTCAGCGGCGTACGGAGCTCGTGGCTGACATTAGTAAAGAAGCGAAATTTCATCTGGCTCAGTTCTTCCTTCTTCTTCGCGTCCTCCTCCAGCTGGCGAAGCTTGAACTTGTTGTGCTCTCTGCGGTGCACAAGGTAAATGGAGAAGACGATGGCACCCACTATCAGAAGGGCATAAACGATGTAGGCCCACATCGTCAACCAAAAGGGCGGAAGGATGACTATCTTCAGGCAGGCCTCTTCGGCACCGGCATAGCCGTCGCTATTGGTGGCCTTCACCCTCAAGGTGTAGGTTCCCGGAGCCAGGTTGGTGTAGGTGACACGGTGCATGTCGGACGTCAGCCAGTCGCTGTTGAATCCATCCAGTTTGTAGAAGTACTGCGTCTTCTCGGGCAATACGAAATTGTCCGAGGCGAATAGGATGGTGAAGACATTCTGTTTATAGTCCAACACCACCTCCCGGCTCTCGTTCAACGCCTCCTTCAGGATGACGCGCCCGGCATACTCGCCGCCCACTTTCACCTCTTCGTTGAACAGCTGGAAACCGGTGAACATGACCTTGGGCAGCGTGCGGTTGTACTTGATGTTGTCCGGACGGAAACGGTTCAAGCCATACAGGCCGCCCACCACTATTTCCCCCGTATGCAGCCGCTTGAGGGAGCGCTGGTTGAAGTCGCAACCCTGCAAGCCGTCCTTGTCGTTGTAGGCATAACAGCGGAAGACAGGCCGCTCCGTCTTGCTGTCGACGGAAAGTACTACGTTAATCAGTTCGCCACCGGTACTGACCCACATGCTTTTGTTTTCATCTTCCGCAATGCCCAGTATCAGTTGTTTGAAGAAATCCGGCTTGATAGGTACTTCGTAAAGTTCATCCCGTTTGTCGTCATATACGTTCAAGCCTTCGCGCGTGGCTATCCACAGCAGGCCGCGACTGTCGGTGTACACCTGGTTGATGCTCAGGCTGGAGAGTCTGCACTTATCCGGTTCCGCTCCGCCGAAGGTGGTCAGTTTCCGGGTCTTCAGGTCCATGAAGGACATGCCGGCAGATGTCCCGACAACCAGATTGCCGTCGTGTCCGATACAAAGAGAGGAGATATAGTCCGACACCAAATCCGAGTTGGCGGTAGAATAGGTGGTGAAGAGACCTGTCCGGAGATTCAGGCATTGCAGGCCGCCGCCCAAGGTGCCTATCCAGAGGTTGCGATCCGCGTCTTCCACCAACGCCCATACGTTGTCGTGCACCAGCGAGTTTCCATCTCCCCCTGCCCGGTAATGAAGAAAGCGGTTTCCGTCGTAACAATTCAGTCCGCCCCAGTAGGTGCCTGCCCACATGCGGCCTTCACTGTCGCGGAGGAGGCAGACGATGACATCACTGGAGATGGAACGGGGGTCTGCGGTATGCGAGAAGGTGGTACGCTCGTCCGTCACACTGTTCCAGCAAATCAGTCCGCGGTCGTTGGTGCCCAGCCATACGATATCACCGTCGCCGTCCTCCACACAATTGATGTCCCCCACCTCGGCGATGCCGAACTTGAAAACACTTTCGTTGTAGAAGGAGATTCCTTTCTTGTAGGTTCCCACCCACATGGTGCCGTCCTCGTCCTCATAGAGCGCCGTTATGGTGTTGTCGGGCAAGGTGCGTCCGTTGTTGGGCTTGTTCGTCAGGGAGATTTTCTGTCCCGTAGGTTCCGTCAGTTCGATACCGTCCAAATCCTTGCCGGCCCATATACAGCCGTATTTATCTTGCGCTACAGCACGCACGGTGTTGTAGACATCCGTTCGGGGAGAGCGCTGCTCCCACACCTTCCGGGGGAGATTGTACAGCCACACGCCCTCCACTCCGAATATCCAGGCGCGCTCACTCCGGTCGATGAAGAGGTCGAAACCGTTCCTTATTGCCTCCTTACCATCTGTGACAATGTCCTGGTTGGTCCATTTCAGGCTACACGCCTCTTTGTCTATGCAGGCCAGTACACCGTTGTTCTGCACCAGCAGGATGCCTTCGCCACACTCCCTCATGGCGGACACTTCGGTCTTCGACACCAGCTCTGCCGAACCTTTCACGAAGGCGGCACGCTCCTGCCCTGCCCGGTAGCTGTAGATGCCTTTATTGTATATATATATCCAGAAGGCATCTTCCCGGTCGATGTAGACCAACGCCAATGCTCCGCCGATGCCCATCTGCTGTAACCGGGCTTCCATGTCGCAATCGAAGGCATCGGAAGCCGGACTGTAGACGGCATAGCCTGTTCCCGTCCGCACCCACAGTTGGCCGGAAGCATCTTCCTGTATATCTTGTATATAACTGTCAGGCAGGGTGGTTCCGTCCCCCTTCCGGCTGCGATAAACTTTGATGTCGTAGCCGTCGTAGCGGTTCAGTCCGGAGGCGGTGCCGAACCACATAAAGCCGTTGGAGTCCTTATAGATGGCGTTGACCTGATTGTTGGAGAGCCCGTCTTTCACTTCCAAATGCTTAAACATGTAATCGTGCGCGAACGCCGAAAGAGAGAATGCCCAAAGGCACAAGAGGAGTAGTTGCAGTCTTTTCATAGTATCAAAGCTGAGTTTGTTGCAAATGAAAGGAAAAACAAAGAGAAAAGCAAGGAAAAGAAAGGGATTTTTAGTGACTTCAGGAGACGAGGGAACAGGATATCGAAGATATAAGAAACTGAAATTATCTTATACCGGAGCAACTTACCCCCTCTTGAGAGGAGAATCAAGTTACTCCGGTAAATGAAGAGATGTTATGATGAACTAAAACCTATTCTAGGTATAAATCAATACGGATACTTACCCTCTGCGGCACCCTTCATGATACCCTTGATGGCGTATGTCTCCTTGGCTGCGCCCGTAGTGCGGTTGACGTCGCCACCGGTTTCCCAATAGAAGGGGACACAACCGTGGTTCTTGGCTTCACGAGTGACAACTTCGTTCCAGTAGGCACGGCTTTGGTTATGCAGCGCCTGGTTCTCACTGACGGTACGCTTCATGGCACAGTATTCACCGATAATCACCGGATAGCCTTTGTCCACAAAGTGAGTCTTCATCAGCTGGAACTGCTCCTTCACGTGAGACTCTTCGCCCCAAGTAGGATTATGCTGCGAGCCGCTCAGATGATTTGCTGCACCCCAGTACCAGAAGGTCTTACCCCAATCGGCATCGTTCTCCATCAGGCAGAAGTTATAAGGTTCGTAGAAGTGCACTTCCACTATCAGGCAACCCTGCGCATCGTCCTTGGGCAGGGCATAGACGCCGGCCGTCGCATCGCTGATTCGGGTGCCCGGAGCCTGCACCACGAGGCAACGCGTAGCATTGTTTCCGCCGGTGGCACGCACAGCGTTCACAAAGGTCTGTTCGTAGCGCATGATGGTCTTGATGTCCTCAGGGCTGTCAAACTTACCGCTGGCACTGGTCTCGTTCATGCCCGGCTCGTTGCACCCGGCAAAGAGCAGGTGTTCGTCGTACTCGTTCAGCTTCGTGGCTATCTGTGTCCACAAGGCTTTCTGCTTATTGTTTATCGTTTCGTTGAAGCCGCCCAAGATGTGGTCTTCCAGCCAGCCGCCGTCCCAGTGGATATTGACGATGGCATACATATCGTTTGCCACACAATAGCCCACCACTTCGCTAACGCGTTCGAGCCATGCGGCATCCACTTCGTAGGTAGACTGATTGACGATGTGCGAATCCCAGGCGCAAGGTATGCGCACGGCATTGAAGCCCAAAGCTTTCAGGCCATCAATATATGCCTTGCTCACTTGGGGATTGCCCCAACCGGTCTCACCGCCGGGCACCTCCATCGTGTTGCCTATGTTGATGCCTGCATGTATCTTGGCGGCCAGTGCCTTGGCATCGCTGCCTGTACTGCCAGTGGAACCTGCGGCTTGGCGCACGGTCACGGTTTCCGTCAGGCTACCCAGCGTAAAGGTGATGTGGCCTTCGCGCTCGCCCAGCGGATTGGCCGACACGACAAAGACAAGTGTCCGGGCCTCCATGGCGCGAGTGCCTGCGGCGGTTATCCAAGCTACATCGGACGTAGCCTTCACCTCACCGTTGGCCGTAAGCCGCACAGAGCATTCGCCGCCTACGGCAGGAAGGTCGAAAGAGGTGGACTGAGGGTCTATAATCAATCCGTCGGTTGCCTCCTGGCGCACGATAAAGCTACCCATCTCGCTGCCGCCGGCTTTCACCGTTATCCGAGCTTCGCGGTCGCTCGTATCTGCATTGGCTTCTGCCATGACGGAGTATTTCCGGACGGTGGTCGAAGCAGAACTTTCGGCAGTCACCTTGCACCACTCGGGGGCGCTGCTGGTCACTTCCGGTTCTACGTTCGACTTGATGTTCAGCGTCTGAGTTCCTCCGGTCTTGGAGAAGGTCATCCCTTGCGTCAGGATGTTTTCGGGAATTACTACTTCCGGTGTTACCGGGTCGTCATCGCCGGAGCAGGCAGCAATAAAGGAAGAAAAAAACAGCGCTGCCAGCACCATGCTTAATTGGAATCTTTCAATGATATTCTTCATCATGTCTTTACATATTAAATAATGGCTAAATCAGTGGGAGCAAAAGTAGCGCAAAAAGCAGAATATAGCCCCATATCATGTTATCTGTAACGGTATCATTTGTTTCAGAATAGGGGCCAAAAGTAATTATTGAATGGCAACAGCCACTTGCGGCTTGCTTGCTCCAAAAGAAACAAGGTGGCATCGACCCTTCCCTCTACTTCGAAGATGGCAAATGCTATCTGGTCAGAGTTGACACGGAAGTTATATCGCTTGTAGTAGGAGACGTCCGAACCTCCAATCAAGCCGTCCTGTCCGGTGTATCCGCCGGAGATGGCGTAGGTAGAAGTCTTGGAACCGCCTGTGAACGAAAGGTTGTGGCTGGTAGTCAGTCCACCCTCTTCAATAGCCTGATCTATCCAATCGGTATCGTAGATGTTTCCGTTGGCATCGCGTATGGAGCGGAGCGAACTCCAGTCCATCGGCGACATGCCCGAATTGAGAAGAGCCTCGTCCATGATGGCCATGTACTCGGTCGCATTGAGCATGTTGAACTTACGTCCCAAGGTCTGCCAGCCGGCAAATCCGTCGTAGCTGATTTTGCAAGTGCCCTCCTTACCGCTCTTGGTGGTAACCAGCACGACACCGTTGGCAGCCTGCGCACCGTAGATGGCGGCCGAGGCGGCATCCTTCAACACATCAATACTCTCGATGTCGGCAGGGTTCAAGGTGGAGATGTCGCCCCCTACCCCGTCAATCAGGTAGAGCGGCTGCGAATTGCCCACCGTACCCAGACCGCGGATGGTCACGCTCATGCCGGCTCCCGGCTGACCGGAAGTGGATACAATGTTCACACCGGGTGTCTGTCCCTGCAGGGCTGAAAGCGGATTGGTGGTGTTCAGCTTAGCAATATTCTCGCCTTTCACCTGCACGGTGGCACCGGTCACCAGTTTCTTCTTCTGGACACCGTAGCCCACTACCACCACCTCGTCCAGCATCTCGGTGTCTTCCTTCAGAACCACGTTGATGACGGCTGAAGTGCCGACCTTGAATTCCTGAGACTAGTAGCCGATGTAGGAGAAGACCAGTGTCTGTCCCTCTTGTGCGGCAACCGAGTAGCGTCCGTCCAAATCGGTGATGCCGCCCGTGGAGGTCTCTTTCACCTGCACGCTGACACCTATCAGCGGCTCGCCATCGGTGGCCGATGTCACCACGCCCGAAACGGTCTTGCTTTGAGAAGGGTTAGCCCGAAGGCTGCTGATTGCAGGCAGCAGAAGTAGCGCCACCAATGCAATGCGCCACAAACAGAATGTTGTGCGCTTTTCAAAGAATGTTTTTCTCATCATACACTGTTTAATGGTTAATATCAAAAGTTTTTTGCTCTTTCGTCACGCCAAAAGAAGCCGTCTGCAAATGTATGAACTGGCCGGAGAAGAGCGCCCTGAAATTGTTAAGAACAGCATCCAGATACGTTAATCGTCGTTTCTGAAATGTTATGAAAAATGGTACAATTTGCTTTCTACCCCCTTCTCTATGCCCCTGGAAGAGGGGAACTGCGGTCTGCCGATGAGAGGTTACAAGCTGCGGATAGGAATGCCAAGGCGTTTGCCTCGTCAACTCCACGGGTTGTCCACCCAAAGTCCACGGGTTTGCGGAGTATATCCCGTGGGGATGTCCTTCAAACTCCGTGGGTTTAGGAAAGAATCGCGACGAGTCAGGAGACTGTCCGGACGAGAGTATTGCCCTGTCCCGGAAGGTAACACATGCACAATAACTGCTATATAATTGGCTACATAATTTGTTTAGACATTTACATAAACTATATAGAAGATAAACATAAAAAATTAGCTTCAACTGTAATAATGGAAAGAAAGGCAGAATTCAGTTATAAGCATTCTTCTACTTTCTCAATATTCCAGCCACTTCTTTGCTTAATATAATATCAGAACATAAAACAGAACCCTTTCTTTTGCGAAGCTTCAAACCTTTCAATCTCCAAAGAAAGCGATTTCTTCAACTGTCTCGCCATAAACAACAAGAACGGCTGATTGGTTTCTTCATCCTGGCATTGACGTAAGGAAAGGATATAGGCTTCCCTATCCTCTTTGAATATCTTGGTCGGAAAAAGGTGATAGCAAAATTGAATGTAGTTCATCAGCAATCGGGCCGTTCTGCCGTTGCCATCCACCCACGGATGTATGGTTACTAAATTAAGGTGGGCATTAAAACTCAATTCGTATTGTTCCCGAAATGTCCCCACATTCTTTTGCTTCTCTTGAAGAAGCGTACAAAGTTCATCTACCTTGGCAGGAACTTTTCTATAGTTCATATAAGATTGTCCGCCAACACCAGCCGTAACACCACACAAGCGAAATTCACCCTTAGAAGAATCAAAAGAACCGTCCATTACATTGTGCACACTGCCTGTAGTACGCATCAGCACTGCATTCAACCTTTGCAGGAAAACAGGAGTTATCGATGCAAGTTGCTCGGATTCAGCTTTGGCAAACTCATACGCTTGCTTCAAGTCCTTATTCATCAGATGATGTACAAGCGGTTTCCCTTTTGCTGTTACTCCCTCGTCAAAGAGAAGTTGCGTATCAAGTTCTGTAAGCGTTGAGCCTTCAATGGCTGTGGAATGGGTGATAAGAGAATATAGGTAGTACTTATCATAGTCCACCGCTTCATTGATGCCAAGTTTCTGAAATTCTTGGTATAACTGTTCTATCTCCTGCCAAACATCTTGTTCCATTGCTTTTTATTTAATAAGCTTTATTTCTTTTCAAAGGTAACTTATTTACTACGTTCAACCAAAGGAAACAATGACTTACTGCTATATTTTTTTCGGACTGACCCGTTCGAGTGGTAGAAAAGAAAAGCGGAGAGAGTTTTTCAACTTTCTCCGCTTCAGTACCCAGACCCGGGGTCGAACCGGGATGGAAGTGAATCCACTGGTGTTTGAGACCAGCGCGTCTACCGATTCCGCCATCTGGGCGTGCTTGATTTCTCAAATGCGTTGCAAAGATACAGCTTTTTTCCGAACCTGCAATACTTTTACCCAAAAAAGGCGAAAAAAATGAGAAAACCTACCCGAATCATTCCTTTTCTGTAAAATATGCAGTACATTAGCAGAAACTTTAAAAACCAATAACATGATAACCAATAAGGATAATTTCTGTGTAATTATGGGCGGAGGAATCGGTAGCCGTTTTTGGCCATTCAGCCGCAAGACTCTTCCAAAACAATTTCTGGATTTCTTTGGCACGGGACGCTCCTTGCTGCAACAGACCTTCGATCGCTTTAAGCAAATAATCCCCCTAGAGAATATACTTGTCGTGACAAACGACCTGTATGCGGACTTGGTAAAAGAGCAACTGCCCGAACTTAGCTCCGAACAGATTCTACTGGAACCGACGCGCAGAAACACAGCCCCCTGCATCGCATGGGCTTCCTATCACATCCGTGCTCTGAATCCGAACGCCAATATCGTGGTGGCTCCCTCGGATCACCTAATTCTAAAAGAGGGTGAATTCCTGGCCGCCATCGAAAAAGGACTGGACTTTGTATCTCAATCGGAGAAGTTGCTGACGCTCGGTATCAAGCCCAACCGCCCGGAAACCGGCTACGGCTACATACAGATAGCCGAAACCGTAGGCGACAACTTCTACAAAGTAAAGACCTTCACCGAGAAACCGGAACTGGAACTGGCCAAAGTATTCGTGGAGAGCGGAGAGTTCTATTGGAACTCCGGCTTATTCATGTGGAACGTGAACACCATCATCAAAGCAGAAGAGACATTATTGCCCGAACTGGCTTCCAAATTGGCTCCCGGCAAGGAAGTGTACGGAACAGCCCGTGAGAAACAGTTCATCGACGAGAATTTCCCGGCCTGCCCCAATGTCTCCATAGACTTCGGCATTATGGAGAAGGCCGACAACGTATATGTGTCGTTAGGCGATTTCGGCTGGTCCGATTTAGGCACCTGGAGCTCCCTGTACGACCTCTCTCCCAAAGACGAAGCCGGCAATGTGGCTCTGCAGTGCCAATCGCTTATCTACAACAGCAAAAACAACATCGTGGTACTGCCCGGCAACAAGCTGGCCGTCATCGATGGCTTAGAGGGATATCTCATTGCCGAGTCGGACAACGTACTGCTGATTTGCAAGAAGGATGAAGAACATGCCATCCGCAAGTACGTCAACGATGCCCAGATAAAGCAGGGAGACGAATACATTTAATGAAGAATCCCGAATGAAACAACAAGGGCGGATTTACGGAAAGGCCTGAAAGAAATCCGTGAAATCCGCCCTATTCTATATCAGAAAAGACAGTGTACAAGTCACACCTGAATACACTATCTTCCGTTTATCGGGAGAGGGGAGGAAAATAAGCCGGTCAGAGTGCTGCACGGATGGCCTTCGCCACAGCCTTAAACTCTTCGTCCGTCAGTTTCAGTTTAGGATTGGAGAATAGCATATCCCCCTCGTTCTGCATGGGAACCAGGTGTATGTGGGCATGAGGCACTTCGAGTCCCAGCACCGCCTCTCCTACTTTCCGGCACGGGAAAGCCTTGCCGATGGCCAGCGCCACCTTTTTGGCGAACACATGCATTGCTGCCAAATCCTCGTCATTCAAGTCGAAAATATAATCCACTTCCTGCTTGGGAACGACCAGTGTGTGGCCTTTCGCCAACGGATTAATGTCAAGGAACGCAAAGAACCGATCGCTCTCTGCCACCTTGTAGCAAGGTATCTCCCCTGCGATAATTCTGCTGAATATTGTTGCCATAGCTATGAATTGAGAATTAAAATAAGGCAAGCCCGCACGCGGACCTGCCTTTCTTTAAAACGAAATGTTTACTACTTCCAGGTTTATTACACCCTGCGGAACCTTAATTTCGGCAATGTCACCTACCTTCTTGCCAAGCAATCCCTGGGCAATCGGCGTATTGACGGAAATCTTTCCCTCCTTCAGATTGGCTTCACTCTCGGAAACGATTGTATAAACCATCTTCATGCCATTCTTCACGTTTTTGAGTTCCACCTTGTTGAGAATCTGCACGGAGTCCGTTTTCAGCTTGGATTCATCAATAATCTTGGCATCGGCAATGGTCAGTTTCAAGTTGTTGATCTTCATCTCAAGCATGCCTTGCGCCTCCTTAGCCGCATCATATTCCGCATTCTCCGACAAGTCACCCTTGTCACGTGCCTCGGCAATGGCTGCCGAAATTTTAGGACGTTCCACCGTCTCCAGGTGTTTCAATTCGGCCAACAATTTCTTGTAGCCCTCTTCTGACATATAAGCCATACTTTTCCTCCTTAATATTATATTAGTTTTTAATGGTACTATAAACAAAAAAGAATTCCAACATGGTAGGCATGCTGGAACCCTCTTCCCAAATTTTCTTCGCAAAGATAGCCTTTTATACAATGCGTGTCAAGCATAAAAGGCTGCTTTGTAACATATTTAAACGAAATCTTCTTATTTGTAACATGTTACAGCAATGCCTTCACGGCCGCTTCCAAGTCCTTAACGCTCTCGCCACGGGCACTCAACTCATTGTTTTTATTAATCAGGAACACAGCCGGAACCTTCTGCACATTGTAAGTAGCTGCTACAGACGAGTAGATTCCGTTACCGTCGCGCACACAAATCCAAGGCAGGTTGTCAGCAGTCGTCTTCCAGTAATGTTCGTCCGCATCCAAAGAGACCTGGTAGATTTCCAGCCCTTGGGCAGCATATTTGTCATACAAGTCACGCAACATATAATTATGTGTAGCGGAAACAGCACTCTGATAGATGGTAAAGTCCAAAAGGACAGCCTTCCCCTTCAACTCACTCAGTTTGTGTACGTTCCCCTTCATGTCACGCAGGCTGATGTCAATCACGCCGGTTTCCGAAATCACCTCTTCGGGCAACTCCAGTACCTTCTGCTGCGACCCACGAGTATTCTTCATACCTTTTATCACAATATTGTAGAGATTCTTGGAGCGGTCGGCATCCGGATAAAGGTTGTTCAAGCTGGTTGCCACCGCAGCAAAGCACTTAATGTCGTCCTTATTGTTCAAAGGATCGAAAATCAGATAGTTGTTCAGTTTCTGAAACAAAGCGAAATAGGCGGCAGCCGTATTTGGGGCGGCAAAGATATAACTGAGTTTCACCTCATCCTTATAGTTCTTCAGCAAAGTGGCAAGGCTGTCTTCGAAAACGTCAGCCCCTATCCGGTGCCCCTGTACCGATTGCAGCAAAGCATTCACATTCTCCTGAAGTTTCATCTGTTTCAAGGTCAGTTCCTTTATCTTCAAACTGTTAGAAGACCCCTCTACCGCATAGGCTGTAGCAAAATCGGCATAAGAAGCCCCGACCTGCACCGTCTCCGTCGAATCCACCGAGAAATTAATCACCTTGTCATCCACTCGCAAACGGTAAAACTCCGGAGAAACCGGCCGCACCTGCTCAAAGGCAAAAGAGCCATTCCCCTTCAACTTGACAGAATCCAAAGGAACAATACCTTCCAACGCCGAGGCCTCCAAATAAAGCATCTTGCCTTCAGCACCGGACACCTCACCCTCTACTTTGAATTTCGGGTCGGAATTACACGCACTCAATGCGACTGCAGCAAGTGCCATAAAAAAGATTTTCTTCATATCGTATCTTCAGTTTTGTTTCGCAAACGCGCCTGCAAATATACTTCTTTTCAAGTTCAGTCAAAGCATTTTCCCCGGTTCTTCCGTATAGAAAATTGCAAAAAACGGCTAAATACAAACTTTTTATCTCATTTCCACCGTCTTACAAGAATAAAATTCCTATCTTTGCACGAATTTTGAAAGAAAATTAGATATAAAACACTTTTTATGATTAACCCTATTGTTAAGACAATCGAGCTTCCTGATGGCAGAACCATCACGCTCGAAACGGGAAAGCTGGCAAAACAGGCAGACGGTTCTGTAATGCTTCGCATGGGAAACACCATGCTTTTAGCTACTGTTTGTGCCGCCAAGGACGCAGTTCCCGGAACAGATTTCATGCCATTACAGGTAGAGTACAAAGAGAAATTTTCCGCATTCGGACGTTTTCCCGGCGGCTTCACCAAGCGCGAAGGACGTGCTTCCGACTACGAAATCCTGACCTGCCGCCTCGTAGACCGTGCTCTCCGCCCCTTATTCCCTGATAATTTCCACGCAGAGGTATATGTAAACATCATCCTTTTCTCGGCAGACGGCATTGACATGCCCGACGCTCTGGCCGGACTTGCTGCTTCTGCCGCGCTGGCTGTCTCAGATATCCCGTTCAACGGTCCTATCTCTGAAGTACGCGTAGCTCGCATTGACGGACAGTTCGTCATCAACCCCACTTTCGAACAACTGGAAAAGGCCGATATGGACCTCATGGTGGGTGCCACTTACGAAAACATCATGATGGTGGAAGGCGAAATGAGTGAAGTTTCCGAACAGGACTTGCTGGAAGCCATGAAGGCAGCACACGAAGCCATCAAAGTACAGTGCAAGGCACAAATAGAACTGGCCGAAGAGGTAGGTTCTACCGTGAAGCGCGAATATTGCCACGAAGTGAACGATGAAGAACTCCGCAAAGCCGTTCACGATGCCTGCTACGAAAAGGCATACGCCGTTGCCGCTTCTGGTAATAACAACAAGCATGAACGCATCGCTGCCTTCGAGGCCATCTGCGAAGAGTTCAAGGCTCAGTTCACGGAAGAGGAACTGGAAGAGAAAGCTTCCCTCATCGACCGCTACTACCACGATGTGGAGAAAGAGGCCATGCGCCGTTCCATTCTGGACGAAGGCAAGCGCTTGGACGGTCGCAAGACTACCGAAATCCGTCCTATCTGGTGCGAAGCCGGCTACCTGCCCGGCCCTCACGGCTCGGCTATCTTCACACGTGGCGAGACGCAGTCTCTCTCTACCGTGACACTGGGAACGAAACTGGACGAGAAGATTGTGGATGATGTGCTGACACATGGTAAGGAACGCTTCCTGCTACACTACAACTTCCCTCCGTTCTCTACGGGCGAAGCCAAGGCACAACGTGGTGTAGGCCGTCGTGAAATCGGTCACGGACACCTGGCATGGCGCGCGCTGAAGGGACAAATTCCTGCCGACTATCCATACGTGATACGCGTGGTTTCCGATATCCTCGAATCAAACGGTTCGTCTTCCATGGCTACCGTATGTGCCGGAACATTGGCATTGATGGATGCCGGTGTGAAAATCAAGAAACCGGTATCAGGCATCGCCATGGGACTGATTAAGAATGCAGGCGAAGAGAAGTATGCCGTATTGTCCGATATCCTTGGCGACGAGGACCACTTGGGCGACATGGACTTTAAAGTAACCGGAACCAAGGACGGTATCACTGCTACACAGATGGATATCAAGGTAGACGGCTTGTCCTACGAAATCTTGGAGAAGGCCTTGCTGCAAGCCAAGGAAGGCCGCGAATACATTCTGGGCAAAATCACCGAATGTATCGCAGAACCTCGCGAAGACCTGAAACCGCATGCTCCACGCATCGAGACTATGACCATTCCGAAAGAGTTCATCGGTGCTGTCATCGGCCCGGGCGGAAAGATTATACAGGGTATGCAGGAGGAAACCGGTGCCACCATCACCATCGAGGAAGTGGACAATATCGGCCGGATTGAAATTGCCGGAACCAACAAGAAGAGCATCGATGATGCCATGCGCCTGATCAAAGCCATCGTAGCTGTTCCCGAAGTAGGCGAAATCTACAAAGGCAAAGTGCGCTCCATCATGCCTTACGGTGCATTCGTTGAATTCTTGCCGGGCAAGGACGGTCTGCTCCACATCTCCGAAATAGACTGGAAACGTCTGGAGACTGTAGAAGAAGCCGGCATCAAAGAAGGTGACGAAATCGAGGTGAAACTGCTCGATATCGACCCGAAGACAGGCAAGTTCAAACTGTCACGCAAGGTACTGCTGCCGAAACCGGAAAAACAAGAGAGACCGGAAAGACGCGAAAGACCGGAAAGAAGATAAGAGAAAATCAAGACTTTATACCGAAAGAGGGTGTGTCAAAATGGCGCACCCTCTTTTGTAACATACTGTAAAACATAAAGAGGGTGTGTCAGAATGCCCAAATAGAAAGATTCACCCCTGTCACAGATAACTGT
>CAMWRY010000005.1 GCA_947176775.1 uncultured Bacteroides sp. | reverse complement strand
AACAACTAATTTACGATTATGAAAATGGAAAAAGAAATGAAGTATGAAGCTCCGGAGGTGGAAGTTTTGGAAGTGGAAGTAGAACGTGGATTCGCTTATACAGGCGATGGCGAAGATGCACCGTTCTAAAAGGGATTTAACGCTGATTAGGAAGTGTTGATGAACAACGATACATTAAAATAAATTTATTTTTATGAAGACAAACAAATTTTTATTAGTTTCTCTTGCTGCTGCCATGATGGCAGGCTGTGCCGATGATGAGTTTGTAACTAACAGCGGTATCAATGGCAATGAGGAATTGAAGGGTAAACTGGTGGAAGCCGGTTTGCTGGGTGTTGGTAGAAGCGAAGGTGATGCTCAAACACGTGCTTATAATCCGAACGGTAGCTTTGTGTGGATGCCATCTGAATTGGCGAGCGACGGTTCTTTGACTGCGGATCGTTTGAACCAGAAGATCGGTTTGTGCTGGACTGGTGTTGCTAAAGATGGCTATGGTGCTGTGCAAGTTGCCGATCAAAAGGTGTATACCAACTACAAGTACGAACACGTGGGATGGTTGGATGTAAAAGCAAAGGAGCCCAAAGTTGATCCTTGTAACGACGAATTGCTGCTGAATGGTGCTTATATCAAAGGAGAAGGAACTCCTGAAGCAAGTTTTGAAGGCTCTTATAGCACCGAAGGACGCTGGAACAAATATTACTATGATGCAACTCATGGTAAATATACCAGTGATTCTGAATGGGCAGGAAAAGCTGATGATTATTCTGGAGATTTGGACTTGGCACGTGGTGTGTTCGCTACTAAAAATGCTTCTGTATTTGAAGGTGAATATTTGGCTTATTATCCTTATACCAATGACTTTACTAAAGGTCAGATTGTGGCTCATGAACCTACAACATTTGCTGTAGATCAAGCAGCTGACAAATATGCTACTGCATCCGACGTAGCATTTAGCATTGGTCTTGTAGAAGATTATAAAGGTGGAAGTGCTGCTTCCGGTCTTAAAGCCAAGACATTGAGCGGCTTCTTGATTGCTAAATTGTATAATTATGATGCTGTAAATGCGACAGATAAAAAGATTAAGTCTGTTGTTTTCTATTCTGAAAGCCAAGGTATTCTATATAAGCAAGATTTGAACGCTAAAGCTTGTGTGGATGCTTTGAAAGGCAATGACTTGGGTAATGGAACAGGTTTGTACTATACCGGCAGCGGTAAATTGTTCAGTGAAAAGACCAATGCTGTTGTGGCTAATCTCTTCAACGAGGGTGCTCCTTGTTTTACAGTAAAGGGTACTACTGATGAACCGGCTGCTGACGGTTATGCTTGGGTAGCACTGCCTGTACTTCCTCAGACCATCAATGATTTGAGAGTAATCTTGATTGATGACGAGGATAAGAGTTGCGATATGGTTATGACATCTGGTGCAATTGAGCCTAATAGCGCTCTGATTAAGGAAATCAATTTGGCTACTTGCGAATTTAAGAACGAATATTTGGCAGTGGACGAAGCTTCTTTCCTTTCTGCAATGGAGAAAATTAAAGGTGTCACTGTTGATAACAATACTATCGCAGGTTCTACAGCTAAGAAATTTGATGCCAATAAGGTGAAGTTGCTGAGAGATATTACATTGACATTCAAGGGCGATGCTGTTGTTCCTTATGTAGGTGAAGGTAAGTATGCAGGCATATATAATAGCTTGTTCTTTGATAAGAATATCCAAATCTATAGCGCATGCAATGCTAAACTGATTGTTGCAGCCGACACTAAGATGCACATCAAGAACCTTGCTACTAAGGTAGAGGACGGCGAAACTCCGATACTGACTATTGATGTGCCTGTAGTGGTTGAAGGTGCAGGATGCTGTGGTAACCTCGTTGGTAAGTTGTCTGTAGGTGGTGCACAGGAGGTAGGACAACCTTGTCATGTTGTAATGACGAAGAATGTTGAGAACTTCGGTACACTGGCTTTGGGTAACAATGCAAAGGGTAATACCATCGTTGAAATTGTGGGTACTCTGACTAACAAGTTTGATAGCTATGCTACAGATCGTCGTAAGACAACTGATGCTGCTGTAGTATATCTGTTGGGCGGCTATGCAACAGGTGATTCTGAAATCAAGATTGCTAAAGTTGTCAATGAGAACAAGATGTATTCTTTAGCAAAAGATGTAGATATTTGGACTGATAATAATGTAATAGTGGCTGCTGGAAACACTTCTGCCGTTACCCGTGTTGTCAATACTAACATCCCGACATTGGAAAACAAGGGCCTTGTTGAGATTGGAGAGAATACTATGATTACTGTAGCTACCAAACTTGACAACTCTGAGGCTGCTTCTGTCATTGATATTATTGGCAAAGGCTACTCAGCTAAAGATGGTCGTCTTGATGTGAAAGGCACATCTGCTAATAAGGGTACTATAGACAATAAGGGTGTAGTTAACTTTACTGCAAGTTCTTTGGTAAATGAAGGTTTGTTCATTGACCAGTTGAGTGGTCAGGTTGGTGGTAAGCTGATCAACAATGGTACTACTACAGAAACAACTACTAAGACGTATGGTGAGAAGACTTATAGCACTGACCTTGGTGTGAAGGGTATCTATGTATCTCAGGTTGCTACCGTGGATCGTATGGCCTTCATTTTGAGTGACGTTGTGGAAGAACCTTCTACTGTTATCATCGAAGTTTTGGGTTGCGACCAAGCTTTCTATAACTTCGAGAACTTTAAAAAGAATATGACTGACAAGGATGTGTACATCAACGCTAACGGCAAACAGATTGCATTCAAGTCATACAAAACTGTTGACTCTAAATCTGTTCTTACTGAAAACTGCTTCGGACACTGCGTGACAGTGTTGGGTGGAAATATACTGCTTGTAACAGATGGTGTACTGAACACTGAAGAAGATGTGAAAGTGGAAGAAGGTGCTTTCTTCAATGTAAGAGGCCTGGCTGCTACTTTCAATGGTAATAAAGACCAAGAAGTAAAGGTTGTTGTGGGTAACGACTTGATTAACAAGGGTACTGTTACTCATACAGCTAACTTGTTGACTGTAACCCATGACTTGAAGAATGCAAATAACTTTACCAGCAAAAATAATTTTGTGGTAAACGGAAATGTTGAGACTGCTGGTAAATTTGATTCTGACGGTAAAGATAACTTGGTGAAAGGTAATTTCACTCAAAGTGCCGGTGAGGTAACCTTTGCAATGAACACTACAACCAAGATTGAAGGTACATTTGCTTGCAACGCTGGTACGTTTGAACGTGAAGGTTTGAATGGTAGTGCACAATACCGTGCAACAGTTAATGTTGGTAATTTGGGTGCTACTAATGGTCAGACTTCAACTGCATGGCCTACTCAGTATAATGCGGATTGATAAATGATAGTGCATGCGTGCACAGTATTGATATGGGTAAGGGAGGATATCTGGAAGGGTGTCCTCCCTTCTTCTTTGTTATGTAATTCCTGAAACATCTTGCTTATGAAACGAATGCTTGCTTTTTTCCCCATGACAGCTTTGTTGCTGATTCTTGTTTTCTCTACTTCTTGTCGCAATCGTACTTCTTCGCCCTCCGTTCGGCCCCAATTGCCGGCGGCTGGTATATCTTTTGCCGATACTGTACACGACTTTGGGATTATTCCCCTTTCGCAGCCCGTTGATTCTTTCGACTTTGTTTTCCGAAACACAGGGCAGGGGCTGTTGGTGATACTGGATGTGAAAACTTCATGTCGTTGTACCGAAGCTGTTTTCCCACAAGCACCTATAGGCCCGGGAGAACAGTCATATATTCGTGTTTTCTATGACGGGCGTGGGCGTAGTCCTGAGTATTTCAGGAAATCCGTGCAGGTTTATACTAACGCCCAAGCGGCATGTATCCGACTTAATATCATGGGGAGGCTACAATAAGGCTATTTCCGAATGGAGCACTATAGTCACTATTATTCACATGAGGTAATCGGCTGTTTAAAAAAAAACGAAAAAACTCAGATACTTAGCAAAGAATGAATTATCTTTGCAACCGATGTTAAATATTCAGTCGAACATAACGGAGGGACATACTCACAGGATTCTATAGAGAAGAAGAGTGGGAGATGCCTTCGTTTATACCTAATTATATATAGATGAATAGCAATACTACAAACGAGGGAAACAACCTGCCGGCAGTGCAGGAGCAAGAGATTGATTTGCTGGAACTGGCGAAAAAAGTGTGGGATTCACGGAAGCTGATACTGAAAGTGTGCGGTATCGGTGCCGTGATAGGTTTGGTAATGGCTTTCAGTATTCCCAAGGAATACACTACCACTATTCTGATTGCGCCGGAGTCTACCGGTAAGAGTTCGGCATCCGGCATGAGTGCATTGGCGGCAATGGCAGGTGTTAATCTGGGCTCTTCATCAAGTCGGGATGCCATTTACCCGGACCTCTATCCAGACATCGTGACCTCTACTCCATTCCTCACCGGCCTTTTCGATATCGAAGTGCACGAAAAGAATGATACTACAATGATGCCTCTTTCTACCTATATGAAAGAGTATCAGAAAGCACCTTGGTGGAGTGTTATTACCGGTGCTCCCTTCAAACTGATAGGTTGGGTAGTATCTCTGTTCAAGGATGAAGCTGATGAAGCCGGAGGTAATGGGATAAATCCTTTCCAGTTGACTCGCGAGCAAGCGGCCATAGCTAGTGCCATCGGTTCTCAAATCATGGTTACAGTAGAGAAGAAAACATGGGTAACAACACTGGCCGTCACAATGCAGGACCCGTTGATAGCCGCTACTGTAGCGGACTCTGTACGGGTACGTCTGCAGGACTATGTGACTGATTATCGGACGAGCAAGGCTCGCACTACGTTGGAGTATACAGAGAAATTGACCAAAGAAGCGCAGGCTGAATACTATGCAGCGCAAGCAAAGTATGCCCGTTTTGCGGATGCCAATCAAGGACTGTCTATGTTGAGTTCACGTGCAGAACTGGAGAAATTGCAGAATGAAATGAACTTAGCTTATTCTGCTTATAACCAAATGAGCCAACAACTGCAATTAGCCAGAGCCAAAGTTGAAGAAATTACCCCCGTATATACCATTATTCAGCCTGCATCTGTTCCTTTGAAACCTTCTAAACCCAGCAAGATGATGATTCTTGTAGGTTGTGTCTTTCTGGCCGGCGTAGGAAGCGTAGGTTGGGTGCTGTTTGTGAGAGATTTCTTGGAAAACAGAAAGAAACAGATGGCCTGAGGGAGTAGGGTAGAGGCTGATGATTAGACAAATCTACGGACTGTTGTCCGAACAGCAGCGCAAACGGGGCGTCTGGGCGGCTTTTGCAGTATTGCTGCGTGCCTTGCTCGATTTTGCGGGAGTAGCTGCATTGATTCCTATATTGCTGGTAGTGGTGAAACGGGAAGACGGTGGGCGAAGCATGATGCTGGCCTTGTGTGGAGCCGTGTTGCTGTTTGTCTTGTTGAAGAATGCCTTGGTAGTGCTTTTGGCACGTGTGCAGAGCCGTTACCAGTTGGAAATATACCGGGATTTCAGCCGCCGGATGTTTGCCAATTACTATTATCGTGGTCTGCTGTTTCTGAAAGGAAAGAGCAGTGTCCAGCTGGGACATGAGGTGAATTACGTTTGCTATACCTTCAGCTTGTGTGTGTTGGCTCCGGTCTTTCGGATGGCCGGTGAGGCGGTGTTGGTATTGCTGATGGTATCGGCACTTCTTGTTTGGGAACCCCTTGCCGGTTTCCTGCTTTGCCTTTCTTTTTTGCCTTTGGTAGGTCTGTATGTAGGGCTGGTGAGGAAGCGTCTGCGCCTTTTCGGCATGGAAGAGCTGGAGGCACGGCGAAAGCAGAGCCGCACGGTGGTGGAGGCTTTCCGCGGATATGCGGAACTGGAGATAGCACAGGCCTTTCATACCTCGCTTGCAAGTTTCGACCAAGGGATGGACTTCATCGTCCGTAACCGTCTGCGTACGGAGATATACCAGTTGTTCCCCTCATTTCTTTCGGAAGTGGCCATTGTGGCCGGGTTGGCCTTGCTGATTGGCACCGGAAGCGGTGACTTGGGATTGGTGAGCGGTGTGTTTGCTGTTGCAGCTTTCCGGCTGATTCCGGCTGTACGTAGCGTGTTGAACAGCTGGGTGATGCTTCAGAATGCCTCGCATACCATTGCCGTGGTAGCAGAGGGAATCAGTGACGCTCCCCGGAAAGAGGTGCCCGAAGAGATTCCTTTCACTTTCAGACAAGCCATCGAATTGCGCGGACTCGGTTTTGCTTTCCCGGATGGGCAGACACTTTTTAGCGGCTTGAACTTGAAAATCGCCCGTGGTGAGCGCATCGGTGTTCGTGGGGCGAGCGGTTCGGGAAAATCCACGCTTTTCAATCTGATGCTCGGGTTCTTTGAGCCGACATCGGGAGAGATTCTTATCGATGGGCGAAAACTGACGCCGGCCAATCGCAACAGGTGGCACGAAAGGGTAGGGTATGTTCCGCAAGAGATATTCATCATAGAGGGAACACTGGCCGACAATATAGCACTTGGGCAGCCGCAGGCCAATCAGGCAAAAGTATGGCAAGTTCTTGAGCAAGTGCAGCTTCGGGAGTGGGCCGACGGATTGCCGCAAGGTTTGGACACCTCTTTAGGAGAGTATGGCAGCCGGTTGTCCGGCGGACAGAAACAGCGTATCGGTATAGCGCGTGCGCTCTATAAGGATGCCGAAGTGTTGTTCTTTGATGAGGCTACCTCGGCACTGGACAACAGGACGGAACAGGAAATCAATCATGCCCTGGAAACCCTTTCACAGAAACACCGGGAACTGACGTTGATTGTCATAGCCCATCGTGAAAGCTCGTTGGCGTTCTGTGACAGGGTGTTTGATTTGGGGTGATAAGGTGATAGGGTGATAGGTGGTAAGGTGATAGGGGGTGAAGAATATTAGTTAGATATATAATAAGTGTAAGATAGCATGATGCAACAAGATTATTTGATAGCCGGGCATCGCATCCGGATAGAAGGTGACCGCCTGACAAAAGCGATGGATATGTTGGATGGATTTGCTGTGTTCAAGACAGAAGTTGCCGAAGAGCCGGTCTGTCGGTTTGTAGAGACGGAGATGTCCATGCCTACCTTTGAGCAGGTTCATTATCGTAATGAGATAGATGGTATTGTAAGCCGTTTCGGACGCTATGCCGATGGGTATGTTTTCGAAATGCAGCCTTCGGATGCTGAACCGTTGCAACTTTGGATGGCTCCGGATACACATACCGCCTATTTCAAGGGAAACTACACTCCCCGGTTGCTTCGTTTTTGTTGCTGGATTGCCTATGGAGTGGCAACAGCACCCCTACAGACGGTGGCCGTTCATACCAGTACCATTCAGTATCAGGGCAAAGCCGTGTTCTTTTTGGGAGAAAGCGGTACGGGAAAGAGTACACATACCCGTCTGTGGCGTGAAAATATAGAGGGAGCTGTGTTGCTGAACGATGATAGTCCTATCCTGCGTATTGTAGACGGGAAGCCGTGGGTGTACGGTAGCCCCTGGAGTGGAAAGACACCCTGCTATAAGAAAGAGAGCTATCCGCTGGCAGCGTGTGTACGCCTGTCCCAGGCTCCTTACAATAAGATAACGAAGCTGAATGTGGTTCAGGGATATGGTTCGCTCCATCCCTCGTGTCCTCCATGCTTTGCCTACGATGAAAAATTGTACGACCACATCAGCAGTGTGCTGGGCAATCTGCTTTCCAATGTGCCGGTTTACCATTTGGCCTGTCTGCCTGATGCTGCGGCAGCGCACTTGTCTTGCGAAACAATATTCGGTGCATGAAGAAGTTGACGGTTTCCAATAGCTTTCTGGGCGAGGCTGCCGAGCTTTTGAAAAAGGGACACGCCGTGAAGCTTCTGATTGGCGGACAGAGCATGTACCCCTTTATCAGAGGCGGAGTGGACTTGGTAGAAGTGGTGCCTTGTCCTCCTGATGGAGAATTGCCTCAATGGTGCTGCCCCTTTTATCAATGGGAGGGGCGCTATATGATTCATCGCTACATAGGATGTGAAGGCGATGAATGCCTGATGCTGGGCGATGGGAATTTAGCGCGCATCGAGCGCGTAAAGCGGACAGAGATTCTCGGTCTGCTACAGACCATATACCATCCGGATGGGACCGTGCAGGATTGCCGGGATGCACGTTGGCTGAAGAAGGCGGTGTGGTGGTACAAACTTCGCCCTGTGCGTCGCTGGCTACTGCCTCTTTGCAAGTTGCTGCGTCTACATTTTTGCTTTTAACTAAAATTATTGCGGAAATATTTCCTTAATTACGAAGTTCGCTGTACTTTTGTGCAATCTTAAAGAACACTTATAAACAAAAAAACTTTAGAAATTATGTCAAAAGTAACCGTAGTAGGTGCAGGTAACGTAGGTGCTACGTGCGCCAATGTGTTGGCCTTTAACGAAGTGGCTGACGAAGTGGTAATGCTGGATGTGAAAGAAGGCGTTTCAGAAGGTAAGGCAATGGATATGATGCAGACTGCTCAGCTGTTGGGCTTCGACACCACTATTGTTGGTTGTACCAACGATTATGAGAAGACTGCCAATTCCGATGTTGTAGTGATTACTTCCGGTATTCCCCGTAAGCCTGGCATGACTCGTGAAGAACTGATTGGTGTAAATGCAGGTATCGTTAAGTCGGTTGCACAGAACATCTTGAAATATTCTCCGAACGCCATTCTCGTGGTTATCTCCAATCCGATGGATACCATGACTTATCTTGCATTGAAATCTTTGGGCTTGCCTAAGAACCGTATCATCGGTATGGGTGGTGCTTTGGACAGCTCTCGTTTCAAATATTTCCTGTCTCAGGCTTTGGGCTGCAATGCCAACGAAGTAGAAGGCATGGTTATCGGTGGTCATGGTGATACCACTATGATTCCGTTGGCTCGTCTGGCTACTTACAAAGGCCAGCCGGTAAGCACACTGTTGAGCGAAGAGAAGCTGAACGAAGTGGTTGCCTCTACAATGGTAGGTGGTGCTACGTTGACCAAACTGTTGGGCACTTCCGCTTGGTATGCTCCGGGTGCGGCAGGTGCATACGTGGTTGAGTCTATCATCCACAACCAGAAGAAGATGATTCCTTGCTCAGTATTCTTGGAAGGAGAATACGGTGAATCAGACATCTGCATCGGTGTTCCTGTTATCCTTGGCAAGAACGGTATCGAAAAGATTGTCGAACTGGAACTGAATGCTGACGAAAAAGCTAAATTTGCTGCCAGCGCTGCTGCGGTTCATAAAACCAATGCTGCTTTGAAAGAAGTTGGTGCTCTCTAAATCCGAGGGTAACTTCATTAAGATAATAAGTAAACCTCATGGCCTTTTTCCGGAAGGAGAAGCCGTGAGGTTTTTTTCTATCCTAATAATAATCATTATGAAGAAACTATTACTAAGTGTTGCCGCCACTTGTCTGGCCGGCTTTGCTTTGGCACAGGATGTTGCTCCGCTCTGGATGCGCCATTGTGCTATCTCTCCTGATGGAACGACGATTGCTTTTTCCTATAAAGGAGATCTTTACACAGTACCGGTAGGTGGCGGCCGTGCCATGCAGATTACTACCAATCCGGCCCACGACACTGCTCCGGTCTGGAGTCCGGACAGCAAGCAGATTGCTTTTGCTTCGGACCGCATGGGAAGCATGGACGTCTATCTGGTCTCCAAGGAAGGGGGCGAGCCGCGTCGCTTGACTACCCATTCGGGCAATGAAACTCCGCTGGCTTTTACTGATGCCGGACATGTCCTGTTCTCGGCCAGCATCATGCCTTCGGCAGAAGCCGTTGTTTTCCCTTCCAATGGACAGTTTGCCCAAGTATATCAGATATCTGTAGATGGAGGACGCCCGACGATGGTATCGTCCATGCCCATGGAGTGCATCTCCATCAACCGGGAAGGTGCCATGCTGTATCAGGACAAAAAGGGGTACGAGGACTATTGGCGGAAACACCAGGTATCGCCCATCGCCCGTGATATCTGGATGTATACTCCCGGAAAGAATCCGCAATACCGGCAGCTGACCACCTTCGGAGGAGAAGACCGTGAACCGGTGTGGGCTCCTGACGGAAAGACGTTCTACTACTTGAGCGAGGAGAACGGTTCGTTCAATGTCTATCAGCGTACTCCCGGCGATGCCAAGGCTGTGCAGTTGACGCACTATACCAAGAATCCGGTACGTTTCCTCAGCGTGGCGTCGGACGGCCGTTTGTGCTATGGATTCGATGGAGAGATTTATACGATGCTTCCCGGCGGAGAGCCGCAGAAAGTGAATGTCCGTATTGTTTCCGACCGCAATGACAAAGACCTCATCCGCCAGCTGAGACACAGCGGTGCCACGGAGATGGCCGTGTCGCCGGACGGCAAGGAAGTAGCCTTCATTTTGCGTGGCGATATCTATGTCACTTCAGTAGAGTATAAGACTACCAAGCAGATAACCAATACGCCTTGTCAGGAACGTGACGTGAATTTCGCTCCCGACGGCCGAACGCTGGTCTATGCTGCCGAGCGTGGCGGACTGTGGCAGCTCTATACATCGACGATTGTGCGCAAGGAAGAGAAACTCTTCACCTATGCCACCGAGTTGAAGGAAGAGCAGTTGACCCATTCGGATGTCACCTCTTTCCGTCCCCGATACAGTCCTGACGGCAAGGAGATAGCCTTCCTCGAAAACCGCACCGCCATCCGGGTCATCAACCTGAAGACCAAAGCTGTGCGCACCGTTATGGATGCCAAGTACCAATACTCGTATTCGGATGGCGACCAGTGGTTCCAATGGAGTCCGGATAGCAAATGGATTCTTTCGGACTACATCGGCGTGGGCGGCTGGAACAATAAAGACGTTGTCCTGCTGAATGCCGACGGAAAGGGCGAAATGGTGAATCTGACCGAAAGCGGCTATTCCGACGGCCGTGCCAAGTGGGTTTTGGGCGGAAAGGCCATGATATGGACCAGCGACCGTGCCGGCTATCGCAGCCATGGCAGCTGGGGTGCCGAGGACGATGCCTACATCATGTTCTTTGATGCCGAGGCATACGACCGCTTCCTGATGAACAAGGAAGAGACCGCTTTGCTCGAAGAGGCGGAAAAGGCAGAGAAGGAGAAAGAGAAGAAAGATGACAAAGAAAAAGCCGACAAGAAAGACGGAAAGAAGAAAGCCGACAAGAAGGAAGAGGCCGAGAAAACACCGAAGGTGGAACCGCTGAAGTTCGACCTGGCCAACCGTTTCGACCGCATTGTCCGTCTGACTGTCAACTCCTCGCACATGGCCGATGCCATGCTTTCCGAGAAGGGGGACAAACTCTACTATCTGGCTACCTTCGAAGGCGGCTATGACCTCTGGGAACATCATCTGAAAGAGAATACGACCAAGATTCTCCTGAAGAAGGTAGGAGCAGGCGCCTTGCAGCCGGATAAGAAAGGGAAGAACATTTTCCTTTGCTCCTATGACGGGATGAAGAAGATAGAGATTGAGGGTAGCAAAATCACCCCGATTGCGTTCGAGGCCTTCTTCGACTATCGTCCTTATGGCGAGCGTGCGTATATTTTCGACCACGTTTGGCAGCAGGTGGATGATAAGTTCTATGTGCCCGACCTGCATGGAGCAGACTGGGCCGGATACAAGGAGACCTACAAGCGCTTCCTGCCCCATATCAACAACAATTATGACTTCGCGGAGATGCTGAGTGAAATGCTGGGCGAACTGAACGGTTCGCATACGGGAGCACGTTATGGCGCTCCGGGTGCAGCGCTTTCTACGGCCGCCTTGGGTGTCTTCTACGATGAGGCTTATACGGGCGACGGATTGAAAATCAAGGAGATTATAGCTCAAAGTCCGCTTACAAAGAAGAAGACGGACGTCAAGCCGGGCTGCATCATCGAGCAGATAGACGGCGTTGCTATCAAGGCCGGTGCCGACTACTTCCCGTTGCTCGAAGGCAAGGTGGGACGCAAGGTAGTTCTTTCGGTCTACGACCCTGCCACTAAGAAGCGTTTTGAAGAGACCTTGAAGCCCATCTCTTATGGCGCTCAGAATGAGCTGCTTTATAAGCGTTGGGTAGAAAACTGCCGTAAGAAGGTAGATGAATATTCCGGTGGACGCATTGCCTACATCCACATCAAGGGTATGGACAGCCAGAGTTTCCGTAAGATGTATTCCGACCTGTTGAGCGAAGGCAACCGTAAGAAAGAGGCGGTCATTGTGGATATCCGTCATAATGGAGGCGGTTGGCTGCACGATGACGTAGTGACGTTGCTGGGCGGAAAAGAGTATCAGCGCTTTGCTCCGCGAGGCCAGTACATAGGCAGCGACCCCTTCAATAAATGGCTGAAACCTTCCTGTATGCTGGTTTGCGAGGACAACTACAGCAATGCCCACGGTACTCCTTTTGTATATAAGACGTTGGGTATCGGCAAACTGGTAGGTACTCCCGTGGCGGGAACCATGACTGCGGTTTGGTGGGAACGTCAGATTGACCCGAGCATTGTATTCGGTATTCCTCAAGTGGGATGCATGGATATGCAAGGAAATTACCTGGAGAATCGTACCTTGCAGCCCGACATTCTGGTGTACAACGAACCGGAAGCAGTTTTGAGAGGAGAGGATGCACAGCTGAAGGCTGCTGTAGACAACCTACTGAAGGGCCTATCGAAATAAAGTTCCTTCGACGATACAGATAAAGACAACCCCCTTAACCACTACATGATATGCAGGGATATAAAGTAAAAACACATCAGGCTCCTGTCAAGCGCTATTGCCAGACCCTTGACTTGAAGGAGGACCCGGAACTTATCGCTTGTTACCGGAAATGGCACAGTAAGGAAGGCTTTTGGCCCGAAATACGCGAAGGCATCCGCCAGGTAGGCATTCTGGAAATGGAAATCTACATTTTGGGAAGCCGCCTGTTCATGATTGTCGAAACACCTCTCGACTTCGATTGGGATACGGCGATGGCCCATTTGGCTTCACTGCCCCGACAGGCGGAGTGGGAAGCGTTTGTGGCCAAGTTCCAAAAGTGCGAACCGGGCCAGTCTTCCTCTGAAAAGTGGAAGATGATGGAACGGATGTTCTATCTGTACGAGGGATGATAAAAAAAAGAAGGCGTGCCGGAGTGAGATGATTCACTTCCGGCACGCCTTCTTTTTTTTCCGGACTGTCAGTCCACTCCGGTGCCTGCATGTTCAAAGCGGTAAGAGACGTGGGGAGCCGTCTCTATCACCAGCCGGGCACGTCCGGTTGCAATTCAAATTCGCTCTTGTTGCCCGACAGGTTGCGCAGTGCCATGACTGCTCGGGTGGGGATATCCACATCTTCCGTGAAGGCATGCGAAAGGTACAGCACGCCGTCATCGGTCCGGTCCAGCAACTGTTCGGAGGGGAAGTCGTTGCGGCACACGTAGAACACCTGTTTCTCCGGTGTGCCTGCTATGGCGACGGACATGGAGCCGTTTCCCAATAAGGGGGCATCCGTGGCATAGGGACAAGGAATCCGTTGCGGTGGGGCATCGTAGCAGATGGTGTGCCGCGAAACGATTTCCAACGCTTGCAAGAGTTCGTTGGACGAACCGCCGCAAGCTGCCATAAGTAGGCCTATACTTCCTGATAGGAGGGAGTGTATGTATTGTTTTGCCATCATTCTTAAGGAGTAAGTCGATAATTTTATTTTCTCCGTATCTCCGCCATTTCCCGGTAGGGAGCTATCTCCATGGCCTTCAATTGGGCGCCGTTGGCTGTTTGGCGCAGTCCCATCACCAATACGTTCTTCCGGCCCTTGCCGAAGTGCAGCCAGCATTCGGGCAAGAAGAATTCGCGTTGCGGACCGGCTTCCCAATGCCTTCCGATGTTGTGTCCGTTCAGCCACATGTAGCCGTTGCCCGAGGCGTTGATGCGTGCCATCCAGGGAATCCACTCGTTGGCCTTCTGTGCCACCCGTCGAGTGCTGCCAGCAAGAGCCGCATGCAGGTGAGTAGTGAAAATCTGTTTTTCATAAGGTGATTATACATATTAGTGAATTCATTGTATAACACATGACACGAAATGGGGGCTGTACCCTTATTCGTGTTTCGGCAAAAGAACAAAGGGACAGAAGAGGGGAAATAAATCCGCTCTTTTGTTCTTCTGTCTCAAAAACAACTCCGCTTCCTGGGCAGGCTCAAGCACTTTAAACGCATGCAAGCCTGTCGTACTCTTGCTGCAAGCCCGTTGCTGTGTCACTGCAAGCCTGTTGCAGAGTCACTGCAAGCTTGTTGCACTTTTGCTGCAAGCCTGTTTGCAGCAAGAGTGCATCCTCTTTGCAGTGACGTTGCAGGAAGCCTGCATCCTCTTGCAGGGCTTTCCTTTTTCGCCACCTCTCGTCGGAGGGTACCGTGGAACTGGACGTCACCGGATTGAAG
This sequence comes from uncultured Bacteroides sp., assembly GCA_947176775.1. Taxonomy (GTDB): domain Bacteria; phylum Bacteroidota; class Bacteroidia; order Bacteroidales; family Bacteroidaceae; genus Bacteroides. The sequence continues at coordinate 19,387 of CAMWRY010000005.1, read as the reverse complement.
GATGGTAACGTGGCCGGTTTCGGTATTTTCGAGTTCCCTTATGCCTACGTGGCTGTCTGCCGGGAAGGGGGCGCACGCAAAATCGTCATGTGCAACGATAACACAATCGTAGAGACCATAGTTAAAATGGGCCTCGGATTGCCGTGGACGGCCAATCGCTTCGCGCTGTTCAACTTCACCACTTCGCCGCAGGGCGTGGACGGATGCGCTGACTTCAACTGGTTCCATTTCAATAATAAGTAAAGTGAAACAACAAAAGCCATGAACAAGCGAATTTTTCATTTACTCTTTTTACTCTGCCTTACGGCAGGAACCACGGCACAAAAACGAAACATCAACGACGATTGGAGTTTCGTGCGCCTGACCCGGACACAGCAGGTCGGCGAAATCAGAAACCAAGGTTCGGATTGGAGTTCACAATACAATGTAGAGCACGTCAGCATGGCCGCTAACGAACTGCGTATTCCGGCAGATACCCTGAAGAGCGAGTTCAGTGCGTTGACTACCAAGGAGTGGGACAATGTCCGTCTGCCCCACACGCCTTTTGTCGAGGAACTGACGGTGCTGCACCAGTGGCAGGGTATCTGCTATTACAAAAAGAGGCTGAAAGTGTCCCGGCAGGAGGCTGCCGGACGCCTTTGGCTGGAATTCGAAGGAGCGATGCACTTGGCGGATGTATGGGTGAACGGCAAGCACCTGATGCAGCATGCCGGCGGCTATACGCCTTTTGTGGTGGATGTCAGCGGCCGACTGAACCCTGATACGGAGAACGAGGTGCTGGAGAATCTGGACTTCTGCTACTACGGTGGCCTCTACCGGGATGTGAACCTGATAGCCAAACCGGCGGTACACATCACCCATCCCATCTTGTCCGAACGCAGGGCAAGCGGAGGCATCTTTGTCACCTATCCGCAGGTCGGCGAGTCGATGGCGCAGGTAAGCGTGCAGACCGAGGTGGAGAACCAAGCGGAAAAGGTGGAAAATATCATCCTCAGACACACCTTGTTCGAATGGAACCGGAAGGGCGGAAAGGGCCGGAAGGTGCAGACCGGAGCACAGGAAGTGAACCTGCGTGCCGGCGAGAAAGAGGAGGTGGTGCAGATGCTGACGGAATGCAGGTGGTGGTGCATGGTACCCAATTTAATGTAGCGGCTCCTTCTTTGGCCAATGAGAGCAGGGTGAGCCTCGTGGAGGGTGTGGTCTCTCTGAATACTTCTTCCGAGAATGTTTTCCTGAAACCGGGCGATATAGCGGTTTATGATAAAAAGAACAACCGCTTGAATGTGGCTGCCGGAGATGTGGATTTCGACAGGTTATGGACAAAGGACAAACTGCTTATGTCCAACGAATCGTTGGGGAATGTTTGCCGTTTCCTGTCCAAGTGGTACGGCGTGGAAATCAATTTGGAAGATGGATTGAAAGACAGGTACATGTACACCTTTACGCTGCGCGATGAACCGTTGGAAGAGACATCGCTTGCAAAGTCGAGCGAAAACGTCTGTTTCCTGTCACGCAGAAAGTTCAGGCAGCGGTTGCGTGCTGCTTGAAACAGATAAGCTTTTAATGATAAGGTCAGATTGATTTGACTACTATGTTCCCATACATACATAAGAATGTCCAGCACGAGTTCTTCCCCCTCTTGCGTACTGTCCAAATATAGATGAACGTATCGGCAGAGCGGCACGAAATAGGTGTCGAATAAGAACTTGAAAGCTTGTTCGTCTTTGGCCTGTATAAGCTTTAAGAGCAAAATGTCATCTGTAACCATCGTTCCATATTGTGAGTAGTTGATTCATAGTATATCCTTCCATAATGGTGTCCGGCTATCTGATGTCCGCTCCCCACATCAGTTTGTTGCGAAGCGTGTCGAAGAAGACATGGTTGTATCGCTTCACCACCTGGATGCTGTAGTCGGCGCGTGAGATGTGTAGCCGGGTGGTCTCTTTGCAAGACTCGCTGCGACCGTCGATGGCTACCAGGAAACTGTGGCTGCGGCTTTCCACTTCCAGTGTAATTTCCCAGTCATCGCAAATCACAATGGGGCGTACGTTGAGGCTGTGCGGAGCTACGGGCGTGATGGCGATAGTCTTGCTATGGGGCACGATGACCGGACCGCCTACGCTGAGTGAGTAGGCCGTAGACCCGGTAGGGGTGGCAACAATCAGGCCGTCGGCCTGATACGTGGTAAGTGGTGCGCCATTGATAGCGGCATGGATGCTGATCATGGACGAACTGTCGCGCTTCAGTACGGCAATCTCGTTGAGGGCATAGGGTGATTGCATCAGGTGTTCGTCGTCACACCTCAGTTGCAGTACACTGCGCTCCTCCACCTTATAGCGGTTGTTATAGATCTCATCGAATGTGTCTTCCATCTCTTCCGGCGAAATGTCTGCCAGGAAGCCCAATCGTCCGGTATTGATGCCAAGTATGGGGATGTTTTTCTTCCCCACGCGGCTGGCCGCTTTCAGGAAAGTGCCGTCTCCCCCGATACTGATAACCATATCGGCACAGAAGTCATTTCCGTCGAACAGTTCGGCCGTCGGCAGGTTCAGGTGCAAGTCATTAGTCAGGAAGTGATAGAACTCCCGGCAGATGCAGAGCTGTGCATTGTGTTGTCCAAGCAATCGGAAGAGAGTTGCCGCATGCGAGGATTTCTTGGCTTGGTAAGTATTTCCGAATATGGCAAATTTCATAATCAATTCTGTTGGATTGGAGTGCAAAGATGCTATTTTTTTCTTAGAATGCTGCCAATATATCACTATTATTTGTACTTTTGCCCCAAAGTATGAACCGGATAATTCATGTTTAGGAGTTATGCTTACATGAGCCTTGCTTGGGCTTGGTAGTGATATCGCTTTTGGTTTTCCGAACATTTCCGGTGGGGCGATTTCTTTTTCTGACTCCTGAGAAAGTAATATGAATTGTGCAAGATAGACTGAATTATGACAAAATTGAGTGTGAATATAAACAAGGTGGCAACGCTGCGCAATGCTCGTGGAGGAGATGTTCCGAATGTTGTGAAGGTGGCGTTGGATTGTGAAGGATTTGGTGCCGACGGTATTACGGTACATCCCCGTCCTGACGAGAGGCATATCCGTCGCAAGGATGTGTTCGACTTGCGGCCGCTGCTGCGGACAGAATTCAATATCGAAGGTTACCCTGCACCGGATTTTATGGATTTGGTCCTGAAGGTGAAGCCACATCAGGTCACTCTGGTGCCTGACAGCCCTGAACAGTTGACCTCAAATGCCGGTTGGGACACGAAGAAGCATTTCGGTTTCTTGAGTGAAGTGCTGGATGAGTTCAACAATGCCGGTATCCGCACTTCCGTATTTGTCTCCACCGATACAGAGATGATAGAGTATGCAGCCAAGGCTGGTGCCGACCGTGTGGAACTGTACACGGAACCCTATGCCACGGCATATCCCAAAGGACGGGAGGCGGCCGTAGCACCTTTTGTCGAGGCGGCCAAGGTGGCTCGCAGTTTGGGATTGGGACTGAATGCAGGACATGACCTGAGCCTGGTGAATCTGAACTATTTTTATCAAAACATTCCGTGGCTGGACGAGGTTTCCATTGGGCATGCGCTGATTAGTGATGCGCTGTATCTGGGATTGGAACGTACGGTCGGGGAATATAAAAACTGTCTTCGCTGATGAATGTAATGTTGTTATTGGCCCAAGTGGCCCCGGCACTGACCGACACTGTTGCAGGTGCCAATCCGGTACTGACACAAGTAAACGCTTCCGACGAAATGAATTTATGGAGCATGGCCGTTAAGGGCGGCTGGATTATGCTTGTTTTGGGTTTGATGTCCGTACTCTGTTTCTACATCTTGTTCGAACGCAATTACGTAATCCGGAAAGCGGGAAAAGAGGATCCCTTGTTCATGGATAAGATAAAGGACTATATCCTAGGTGGCGAACTGAAAGCTGCTATTGCTTATTGCCGCAGTGTGGATACCCCCTCGGCCCGTATGATTGAGAAAGGTATCAGCCGTTTGGGACGTCCGGTGAACGATGTGCAGGCGGCCATCGAGAATGTGGGGAATATTGAGGTCGCTAAGTTGGAGAAGGGGATGACGATTATGGCTACCATCTCTGGTGGTGCACCTATGCTGGGATTCCTTGGTACGGTGACGGGTATGGTACGTGCCTTCTGGCAGATGGCGAATGCCGGAAACAATATCGACATAACGTTGCTTTCCGGGGGTATCTATGAGGCTATGATTACGACTGTAGGCGGTCTGATAGTGGGTATCATAGCCATGTTTGCCTACAACTATCTGGTGACGCTGATAGACGGTGTGGTCAACAAAATGGAAGCCAAGACTATGGCATTCATGGACCTGCTGAACGAACCGGCCAAGTGACGGCTAATTTCGCCATAATAAATAATGGATATTTAATAGTTGATAGTTAATCTTTAATAGTTGAACAAGCGTGCTAAAACGTAGAGCCAAAATATCGCCCAGCTTCAGCATGGCGTCCATGACGGACTTGATATTCCTGCTACTGATATTCTTTATGATAACCTCTACCATGGTGTCACCCAATGCCATCAAGGTATTGTTGCCGCAAGGAAAGCAGCAGACTTCGGCCAAACCCCTGACCAGAGTCGTCATTGATAAGGACCTGAACTATTATGCCGCCTTCGGCAATGATAAGGAACGGTTGCTGACGCTGGATGAGCTGACTCCTTTCCTGCAATCGTGCGCAGAGAAGGAACCTGAAATGTACATAGCTTTGTATGCTGACGAAACAGTGCCTTACCGGGAAATAGTGAAGGTGCTGAACATTGCAAACGAGAATAAGTTCAAGATGGTGCTGGCCACGCGCCCACCGGAAAGTAAATGATGGTGAATCAGAAGAAGAGAGGAAAATATATAGGTATGGCAGGTGCACTTGTGGTGCACATAGCCGTGATTGCCCTTCTGTTACTGCTGGGACTGGCACTGCCCGAGCCTTCGGAAGAGGGAGGAGTACCCGTCATGTTGGGAGAGGTTCCTGATGCGCTGGGGGCTGCCGACCCTTCGTTGGTGAAGGTGGACGTCATTCCGGAAGAGCCTGCTCCCCAGGTGCAGGAAGCCGTAGAGCAGGAAATCATTACCCAGGAAGCCGAAGAGACGGTTGCCATAAAGCCCAAAGCCGAACCCAAGAAAAAGAAAGAGGTGACAGAGGTGAAGAAGCCTGAAAAGACTGAAGCCGAAAAAGCGGAAGAGGCTCGCAAATTGGCAGCAGCCAAGGCCGAGCAAGAGCGCAAGGAGGCCGAAGAGGCAGCCCGTAAACGGGTGGCAGGCGCTTTTGGTAAAGGTGCCCAGATGGGTAGCAAAGGCGACACGAAAGGCGAAGGCATCCAAGGAAGCCCTACCGGCAATGCACCTACCGGAGCTACTTCGAGAACGGGCGGCTACGGTTCGTTCAATCTGGGCGGACGCTCCTTGGGCGAAGGCGGATTGCCACGGCCGGTGTACAATGTGCAGGACGAGGGCAGGGTGGTAGTTACCATTACGGTGAATCCGGCCGGATATGTGATAGCGACCAGCATCAACCGCCAGACCAATACCGTAAACCCGGCATTGCGGAAAGCAGCGGAGGATGCTGCCAAGAAAGCCCGTTTCAATGCGGTGAGCGGATTGAACAATCAGACGGGAACGATAACATATTATTTCAAACTAAAATAAAGAGGAGGAACAATTATGGGTACAGTTTATGTCTTTTTTGCCGACGGATTTGAAGAGATAGAAGCGTTTACCGCCGTAGATGTCATGAGACGCGCAGGAGTGAACGTGGAAATGGTGACGGTGACCCCTGACGAAATCGTGAAGGGTGCACACGGCGTTTCCGTGTTGTGCGACAAGAATGTGGTGAACTGCGACTTCTTCGATGCAGACCTTATATTGTTGCCGGGAGGCATGCCTGGTGCGGCTACGCTGGAAACGTGTGTGGAGTTGCGCAAATTGATACAGCACTTTGCCCAGGAGCAGAAGCCGATTGCCGCCATCTGTGCCGCCCCCATGGTATTGGGCAAGCTTGGTGTGCTGAAGGGTAGAAAAGCCACCTGTTATCCCGGATTTGAATCCTACTTGGAGGGTGCTGAATGTACGGGCGCTCTGGTAGAGAGAGACGGCAACATCATCACCGGAAAAGGCCCCGGCGCTGCTATGGAATTTGCCTTTGCCGTAGTGGAACTGCTGAAGGGCAAAGAGAAAGTGCTGGAGTTGAAAGAGGCTATGTGTATTCTTTAAGTATTCGTACACTGTCTATGAAGTATGCTCTGATTGTAGCCGGTGGTAAGGGGTTACGTATGGGGACCGAACTTCCCAAACAGTTTCTTCCGATAGGAGGGAAGCCGGTCTTGATGCACACTTTGGAAGCCTTCTATGCCTATGATTCCGAGATACAACTCATTTTGGTGCTTCCCCACAGCCAGCAGGAGTACTGGCGGCAACTGTGTCGGGAGCATCGCTTCTCATTGCCGCATTCCATTGCTGATGGAGGAGAAACACGGTTTCACTCTGTGAAGAACGGTCTGGCGCTAGTAGAGACACCTGCCTTGGTCGGGGTACATGACGGGGTACGTCCGTTTGTGTCTCGTGAAGTGATTGCACGTTGCTATGAACTGGCGGCCGAGAAAAAGGCAGTGATTCCGGTTATCAGTGTGGTAGAGACCGTTCGGCGTATGGAAGGAGAAGGCAGTGTGACCGTCAGCAGAGACGACTACCGGTTGGTGCAGACCCCTCAGGTCTTTGATGCGGAACTGTTGAAGGCAGCATACAATCAACCTTATACTTCCCATTTCACTGATGATGCTTCTGTGGTAGAGGCATTGGGTACATCTGTCTATCTGACACCGGGAAACCGGGAAAACATCAAGATAACCACCCCTTTTGATTTGAAAATAGCCACTGCTCTTACGGATTCATGTTCGATTTAAACACGCGTGACATAAAATATTTGTCGGGCGTCGGGCCGCAGCGTGCATCGGTGCTCAACAAGGAGTTGGGCATCTATTCTTTGCACGACCTTTTGTATTATTTCCCCTATAAATATGTAGACCGCAGCCGAATCTATTCCATTCGGGAGATTGACGGGACGATGCCCTACATTCAGCTGAAAGGTGAAATTCTGAGCTTCGAGGAGGTGGGCGAGGGAAGTGGGCGCAGGCTGATAGCCCACTTCTCGGATGGAACAGGGATTGCGGATTTGGTTTGGTTTCGGGGCGTCAACTATCAGAAGTCGGCTTATAAGGTGCGCCAGGAATACATCGTCTTCGGGAAACCTACCTTTTACAATGGCCGGATAAACATAGCCCATCCGGACATAGACGCTGCTGCGGACTTGAAATTGTCGTCCATGGGGTTACGCCCCTATTACAATACGACGGACAAGATGAAACGGAGTTTTCTCAATTCGCATGTCATTGAGAAGATGATGACCACTGTGATACAGCAGCTGCGTGAGCCGTTGCCCGAGACCCTTTCCGCTGCTATCCTTGCCGAACATCACTTGATGCCGCTGACAGAAGCCTTGGTCAATATTCACTTTCCTACCCATCCGGACTTGTTGCGCAAAGCGCAGTATCGGCTGAAGTTTGAAGAACTCTTTTATGTGCAACTCAATATTCTGAGGTATGCCCGAGACCGTCAGCGGAAATATCGCGGTTATGTCTTCGAGAAGGTGGGGGAAGTGTTCAATACCTTCTACTCTCGTAATCTTCCTTTTCAACTGACTAATGCACAGAAGCGTGTCCTGAAAGAGATACGTAAGGATGTAGGGTCGGGAAAACAGATGAACCGACTGCTGCAAGGAGATGTGGGAAGCGGAAAGACGCTTGTCGCGCTGATGAGTATGCTGATGGCACTCGACAATGGCTTTCAGGCATGTATGATGGCACCTACCGAGATTCTAGCCAACCAGCATTACGAAACCGTCTGCGAGTTGCTGTATGGAATGGACATCCGCGTGGAGCTGCTGACCGGTTCCGTCAAAGGGAAGAAGCGCGCAGCCATCCTGGCAGGTTTGCTAACGGGTGACGTACATATCTTAATCGGCACACATGCTGTCATCGAGGACACGGTGAACTTCGCTTCGCTTGGCCTGGTGGTGATCGACGAGCAACATCGCTTCGGTGTGGCCCAACGGGCACGGTTGTGGACAAAGAATGTGCAGCCGCCTCATGTGCTGGTGATGACGGCAACCCCCATTCCCCGTACACTGGCCATGACGCTTTACGGCGATTTGGATGTATCCGTTATCGATGAACTGCCCCCCGGACGTAAACCGATTGTCACGCTCCATCAGTACGACAGCCGCAGGATGAGCCTGTACCAGTCTGTACGCAGGCAGATTGCCGAAGGACGTCAGGTCTACATAGTCTATCCGTTGATTAAGGAAAGCGAAAAGATAGACTTGAAGAATCTGGAGGAGGGCTATCTCCATATTTGCGAAGAGTTTCCCGATTGTAAGGTCTGCAAGGTACATGGCAAGATGAAGCCGGCCGAGAAGGATGCACAGATGCAGCTGTTTGCCTCCGGTGAAGCCCAGATTATGGTGGCTACCACCGTGATTGAAGTCGGTGTGAATGTGCCGAATGCCTCGGTGATGGTGATTGAGAACGCCGAGCGCTTCGGACTGTCGCAACTTCACCAGCTTCGAGGACGTGTAGGGCGCGGAGCCGACCAGTCCTACTGCATCCTGGTTACCGGTTATAAACTGGCGGAAGATACCCGAAAGCGCTTAGAGATTATGGTACGCACCAATGACGGTTTTGAAATAGCGGAAGCCGATCTGAAATTGCGCGGCCCCGGTGATTTGGAAGGTACGCAGCAGAGCGGTATTGCCTTCGACCTGAAGATTGCCGATATAGCCCGTGACGGACAACTGTTGCAGTACGTCCGCGAAGTTGCCCAGGCAGTGGTAGATGCCGACCCGAATGCCGTGTTGCCCGAGAATGAGGTGTTGTGGCGACAGTTGAAAACCTTAAGAAAAACGAATGTTAATTGGGCTGCCATTAGTTGAAAAAACGGTTATACCTTCCTTTTTGTTCGGTTTTATGTTGTAAAACATGTTTGTTGGTAACTTGCATATATATAATGGGTTAAGGCGTTTTTCTGAATTATGTTTCTGGCCTTTCTTCACAAAAATAGTTAACGGATAGCCTTGTGTCTCAGATAGAAATGTTACCTTTGAGAGAATTTTTGAACCCTAATCAAGATATTCGTGTAGAAAGAGTCGTGTTTGATTGGCTGGGACGCTTGTTACGAATATCAGAATACGAATAACGAGACAAATGAATTTTAATTGGATAAAAACCGCTTTATTGGCTGCCACGGCAATGGTTGGTCTGAACGCTTTCTCGCAAGACCTGATTGCCCGTCAAGCCCCCATCGACAGAAAACTTAAAAGCGTAGATTCACTGGCTTTGCAGAAACAGATACGTGCAGAGCAATCTTTGTATCCGGGCTTGGACTTGTATCCCACTTGGGATAACGAGCGTGTACAGGCATACAGCAATGCTGTAATACCGGAAAGTTATACTTTTGATTTGACAAACTTCTGTATGCCTACCACTAATACCCGTATCACCGATGTGTTCGGTTACCGTCCCCGTAGGCGAAGAGTGCACAATGGGTTGGACATCAAAGTGTACGTAGGTGATACGATTCGTGCAGCTTTCGACGGGAAAATCCGTATCGTGAAGAACCAAGGACGCCGCCGCGGATATGGCATGTATATCGTCATGCGTCACGACAACGGGCTGGAAACCGTGTATGGCCATCTTTCCAAATGGCTGGTCGAAGAAAACCAGCTGGTAAAGGCCGGTGACCCCATTGCCTTGGGTGGCAATACCGGACGTTCTACCGGTTCGCATCTCCATTTCGAAACCCGTTTCTTGGGTATTCCTATTAATCCTGCATTGATGTTCGACTTTGAGAAACAGGATATTGTGGCCGATTCTTATACTTATCATAAACCCAAAGGCGCTTCGGGTACGTCCAATAGCGTAGCATCGGGCGAAGGGTTGTTCTATAAAGTCAAACAAGGCGATACCTTGGGACGGATTGCAGCTCGCCAAGGAGTTTCCATAGACAAACTTTGCCAGTTGAACAGAATTACGCGTAAGACTATCCTGAGACCGGGACAAGTGTTGCGTTGCTCATAAAACGTAAACAATCTCTATAGAAGAGGGTACTTTAATAGATTTTAGAGTGCCCTCTTTTTCTTTTTCTTTAATTATTCCTATCTTTGTGGCGAAATGCGAAGATAAGGAAATGAAAGATACCAAGCAACAGTTCGAACATGTCATAGCAGTTTGCCGTGACCTGTTCTCCAAGAAACTTCACGATTACGGTCCGGCGTGGCGCATCCTTCGCCCGTCTTCCGTGACAGACCAAATATTCATCAAAGCCAACCGCATCCGAAGCATTGAAACAAAAGGTGTGACTTTGGTAGACGAAGGCATCCGTTCAGAATTCATTGCTATTATCAACTATGGTATTGTCGGGCTGATACAGCTGGAATTGGGCTATGCCGAGTCTGCTGATATTACCCCTGAAGAGGCGTTGGTGCTGTACGACAAATATGCCAAGACCTCTTTGGAACTGATGCTTGCCAAGAACCACGATTACGATGAGGCTTGGCGCAGCATGCGCGTCAGTTCGTACACCGACTTGATATTGATGAAGATTTATCGGACCAAGCAGATTGAAATGCTTTCGGGAGCTACTTTGGTGTCGGAAGGCATTGATGCCAATTATATGGATATGATTAACTATTCCGTATTCGGGCTAATTAAGATTGATTTTGGAGATTGACAAGAGACATATTGCCGTACAAGTATGGGCGAACCTCTGTCGTTTTCTGCTGGGGGCTTTGTTCATATTTTCCGGATTTGTAAAGGCTGTGGATCCACTGGGATCCTTCTACAAAATTCAGGACTACCTGACGGCCTTCGGCATGATTTCTTGGTTTCCTTTTTATCTGCCGCTGCTGGGAGGAATAGCCTTGTCCGCTATTGAGTTCAGTGTCGGTGTTTTCCTATTTTTGGGGATATACCGGAAGGTGGCATCCGCATGGGCATTACTGCTGATGGCCGTAATGACTCCATTAACGCTTTATCTGGCTTTGACCGACCCGGTATCCGATTGCGGATGTTTCGGTGATGCTTGGATATTGACCAATTGGCAGACGTTTGGCAAGAACGTAGTGTTGCTGATAGCGGCAGTGTCCGTGTTCAGATGGCAGGACCGGCTGGTGCGCTTCATTACGCCAAAGATGGAATGGATGATTTCCATGTACACATTTCTGTTCGTATTTATACTCTCCTTCTATTGTTTGGAGAATCTGCCGATACTCGATTTCCGCCCTTACAGAATCGGTGCTAATATCAAGGCAGGCATGGAAATACCCGAAGGGGTCAAGCCGAGTGTGGTTGAGACACTGTTTATAATGGAGAAGGATGGCAAACGCCGGGAGTTTACCGTGGACAACTATCCCGACAGTACATGGACACTTGTAAAGACGCGTCTGGTTGTGAAGGAGAAGGGCTATGAACCCCCTATCCATGATTTTTTTATGACGAGCCTGGATACGTGGGAGGACATAACAGACAGCGTGCTGTCTGATAAAGGGTACACGTTTTTGCTGGTTGCCCACCGGATAGAAGCGGCTGACGACAGCAATATCGACCTTATCAACGAGATATACGACTACAGTGTGGAGCATGGATATGGCTTTTATGCGCTGACCGCCTCTCCGGAGAACGAAATAGAGTTGTGGCGTGACAAGACCGGAGCGGAATATCCTTTCTGCGAGGCGGACGAAATAATGCTGAAAACCATGATTCGTTCCAATCCCGGTCTGCTGCTGATAAAAGATGGAACCATCTTGAACAAATGGAGTGACAACCGGTTGCCCGATGAATATATGCTGACCGACAGCTTGGACAAGTTGGAACTGGGCAAGCAGAAGCAGGAGAGCGATTGGCGAACCATAGGCTATGTACTGCTGTGGTTCATCCTTCCTCTGTTAATGGTACTTTGTGCCGATGTTTTGCTCGTAAGGCGCAGGGGGCGACAGCAGCAGAAGCAATCATAATAGTGAATAACAGATATATTAACCCTTTTAAAAATAAAACAAAATGAGAAAGAACATTGTTGCAGGAAACTGGAAAATGAACAAGACCCTCCAAGAAGGTATTGCTCTTGCAAAAGAACTGAATGAAGCGTTGGCTAATGAAAAGCCCAATTGTGATGTAATCATCTGTACTCCGTTTATCCACTTGGCATCTGTTACTCCTTTGGTAGATGCTGCCAAGATCGGTGTAGGTGCGGAAAACTGTGCTGACAAGGAATCAGGTGCATACACAGGTGAGGTTTCAGCCGCCATGGTTGCTTCTACAGGTGCAAAATATGTAATCCTGGGTCACTCTGAACGTCGTGCTTACTATGGTGAAACTGTGGCTATCCTGGAAGAAAAAGTAAAATTGGCTTTGGCCAACGGCCTGACTCCGATTTTCTGCATCGGCGAAGTGTTGGAAGAGCGTGAGGCAAACAAGCAGAATGAAGTGGTAGCTGCTCAGCTGGCTTCCGTATTCTCTCTGTCTGCCGAAGATTTCTCTAAGGTTATCTTGGCTTACGAGCCGGTTTGGGCTATCGGTACAGGTAAGACGGCTACTCCGGAGCAGGCTCAGGAAATCCATGCATTCATCCGTTCTGCCGTTGCCGAGAAGTACGGTCAGGAGATTGCCGACAACTGCTCTATCCTCTACGGTGGTAGCTGCAAGCCTTCTAATGCAAAGGAATTGTTTGCTAACCCTGATGTTGATGGCGGTCTGATTGGTGGCGCCGCTCTGAAGGTTGCTGATTTCAAGGGTATCATTGATGCCTTCAACTAATGGATAAATGAGGGTGTGCCATGATTGAGTTTTGGCACACCTTCTTTTGTTTTTCATGGTCGATTATCCATACTATCAATTACCTATTATGAAGAAGCTTGGTTTGCTTTTAGTTGTATGTTTCGCTTTTGCAAGTTTTTCTGTGGCACAGAACAGCATTGTGAAGAGCTTGGAACGCAGTGTGCCGGGACAAGGCAAGGTGACTATCCATCAAGATGCGCGTATTGCGGCATTGATAGGTTCAGAGTATGTGCCTGCCAGTTCGGGTGAGAAGAAAGTGATTAAAAGTTCGGGTTACCGCATACAGGTGTATGCCGGAAACAACACCCGTGAGGCCAAGAATGAAGCTCATGCAGTGGCAGCTCGTATCAAGGAACATTTTCCGGAACTTACCGTCTATACCTTTTTCAATCCTCCCCGTTGGTTGTGCCGTGTGGGAGACTTCCGCAGTATTGAGGAAGCGGATGCCATGATGCGCCAGTTGCGTGCTACCGGTGTATTCAAGGAAGTTTCCATAGTGAAAGAGCAGATAAACATTCCCTTATAAAAGAACAATCATGTTAGGAAAAGAAGAAATTGTATCTCCCTCGTTGGAGGAGTTGAAAGAACATTATCATCGTATTCTCACTTTACTGGGCGAAGATGCCGGACGCGAGGGACTGCTGAAGACGCCCGAACGGGTGGCAAAGGCCATGTTGTCGTTGACGAAAGGATACTACATGGACCCCCATGAGGTACTCCGTTCCGCCAAATTCCAAGAGGCGTACAGCCAGATGGTGATTGTGAAGGACATCGACTTCTTCTCGCTTTGCGAACATCACATGCTTCCGTTCTACGGAAAGGCACATGTAGCCTATATTCCTAACGGCTATATCACCGGACTGAGCAAGATTGCCCGTGTGGTGGATATCTTCTCCCATCGCCTGCAAGTGCAGGAACGTATGACGCTTCAAATCAAGGAGTGCATTCAGGAGACGCTGAATCCGTTGGGGGTGATGGTCGTAGTAGAGGCCAAGCACATGTGCATGCAGATGCGCGGCGTGGAGAAGCAGAATTCCATTACGACTACTTCCGACTTTACCGGAGCCTTCAATCAGGCAAAGACCCGGGAAGAGTTCATGAATCTGATACGCCATAATTCATAGGGAGGGGAGAGAGTCAGAAACTCAGCACAACTCTGTCTCCCAGACGTTTGGCCATAATACTTTGTATCTTGCGCATGTCGTTGTAGCGTTGCATTAGCTCGTTGCATCTTGCTTCATCATGGACGATGGCAGGGTTCTGCAGGGCAGACATGATGTGTTTCAACTCCTCGCTGACGATGGCATATTTGAAGTTTATCATCAACCGCGGAATCAGTTCATAGAGTCTCTCTTCGTCCGTCACCATTTGTTCTATCTGTGATTTTCTCAGCTGATAGCGGTTGCTGACAAGCTCCACGCACAATTTGCTGATGACGGGGTCGGGATGTGCCACGAAATAGCGTTCGGCCGCAAACCCTTCGTGGTGAATCCGCTCCGCGGCTTCTGCCAATATCTGGCGGTGAAGGGGATTGTGGAAAGCAAGGTCGTCCTCTTTCAAGTCGTTGACTACATATTCGGTGACGGTGATGGGGATTTCTTCTCCCTCCTCATTGGCTACGTTGCACATAACCCTTTCTCCGTAGCGCACTACCATTTGCAGAATCAGCCTTTCGTATTTATAGAACTCCTGACCTTCTTTCTCTTCTTGCGGAATGAAGGAGACGTATGCCTCTTCCGGTGGAAAAGGAGAGGAGGGCGCTTCTTGTGATAATCCGCTGGCCGGAGCGGCTTCGGCCGGATATCCGGTAGCCTGCTGTGTTCCGGTGCTGCCGGGTGTTGCGACGGTGGTGTTGCTTTGGATGCCGGCTTCGGCATTGGCTCTTGCGGCGTTTGCCGCCCGGCGTTCGCGTTCCGCCCGTTCGGCCTGTTGCTCGGCTTGTTTTTCGCGGCGCTTGGCCACTTCGGACACCAGCAGCTTGTCTTCCACATGCAGCAGCTGGGCACACTCCTTGATGTAGACATCGCGCACAATGGCTTCGGGAATGATGGAGATGCTCTGCACAAGGCTGCCGATAAGTTCGGCACGCTTGATGGGATCTTTGCCGGCATCTTCCAGCAGCAAGTTGGCCTTGAAGCGGATAAAGTCCGTTTCATTTTCCTGTATGAAAGCTTGGAACTCTGTTGCATTGTGCTTGCGCGCGAAGGAGTCCGGGTCGTCGCCGTCGGGCAGGAGGCAGACTTTGATGTTCATGCCTTCCTCCAGCAGCATGTCAATGCCTCGGATAGAAGCCTTGATGCCGGCGGCATCGCCGTCGTAGAGTACGGTCATGTTGTTGGTAAACCGGTGAATCATGCGAATCTGTCCCGAGGTCAGTGCCGTTCCCGAAGAAGCCACCACATTCTCGATGCCCGACTGGTGCATGGAGATGACATCCGTATAACCTTCCACCAGGAAACAGCGGTCCTGTTTCACGATGGCCTGCTTGGCAAAGTAGATGCCATACAGCTCATTGCTTTTATGGTAAATCTCCGATTCGGGCGAGTTGACATATTTCACCTTGACACCTTTGGTGGCGCTGGCCAATACACGTCCTCCGAATGCCACCACCTTGCCCGAGAGGGTATGTACCGGAAAAATGACCCGTCCCCAGAAGCGGTCGCGCAGGCGGTGGTCGTCAGTCTCGTAGCAGAGTCCGGTCTTGATGAGGTACTCCTTTTTGTAGCCTTTCTTCAGGGCCTCCTGGGCCAGGGCGTCGTGGCTCTCAGTGCAGTAGCCCAGCTGGAACTTCTCGATGATGTCATCCCGGAAGCCGCGGCTGCGGAAGTAGGCCATGCCGATGCTTCGGCCGTCCACGTGGTTCTTCAGGATATTCTGGAAATAGTCACGGGCAAAATTGTTCACGATGAAGAGGCTTTCCCGTTCGCTTTGCGCCAGTTTTTCTTCGCTGGAGAGTTCGCGTTCCTTGATTTCGATGCCGTATTTCTTGGCGAGGTACTTCAATGCTTCGGGGTACGACATCTGTTCGTGCTCCATGATGAAGTGCACTGCATTTCCTCCTTTTCCGCAGGCGAAGCATTTGCAGAGTCCTTTGGCAGGGGAGACATAAAAAGAAGGAGTCTTGTCATCGTGGAAGGGACACAGGCCGACATAGTTCACACCACGTTTGCGCAGTGTGACAAAGTCTGACACTACATCAGTGATTTGTGCGGCATCCAGAATCCTGTCTATGGTGGCTTGGTCTATCATTGTCTTTTCTTATGCAGGTGCAAAAGTATATGATATTTCCGGAATAATCAAATCCTTGTTGTCAACACGCCATCCCAGGGAAGTACATCCACGGAGAGCGAGAGATAATCCCCGTCGTTCTTGTCCGGGGTGTCCGGAGCTACCGGATTGGGGTCGTTCTCTGAGATGCGCGGATGCCCGAGTCGGTTGATGCCGGTCACGGAAAACCGGTAGATATTGTTGCGTACTACGGCAAATTCCATCGGTCCTGCCGCAGCATGGTTCCCGTGGACGTTGTGCCTGTTCCAGCAGAAGTAGTAGCAATAGTAACCGGCTGCATCGTAGTCGTCCGTGCTCGACTGGTATAAGGTGAACTCCGCCTGTTTGGCTGCTTTTCTGAAATCGGCCTGAAGAGTTTTGTTGCCTATATTCTGTTCATGCCACTTCTCCCACAGATAGTCCGGGCTTGCCTGATCCGGGCTGTAGGTGGCTGTTTGTCCATTCCCTTTTAGGGTGATGTCTCTTTTCTTGGCCTTCCCGAAGACGGCTTTGTAGAACGTGCTGTTTTCATCTGTCTGGAATGCGTTTTCGCGGACCTCTTCCCACGTCACGTAGAGTTTTTTGCCGTAGGAATAGAGAATCGGGTCTTTGGCAGGATCTCCTTTGGCGTTTGCAATGGCATCCTTCAGCCTTTGGGAAGCTCTTTCGGTAGGGATGATTTGTCCCTTGAACACGATGCCGGTGGTGATGCCGTTCTGTTGCAGGTGGGCTCCGGGGATGGTGTTTTCGGTCACATAACGCCAGATGTGGTAGCTTTGGGGATTGTTGCCGCTTGCCGTCCCGTTACTGCCGATGACTTTTGATATTACGGAGGTGTACCATTGGCTGCGTGCGGTGGCATCGATGCTCCAGTTGCCTGCTTCCTGGTTGCCGAGGCAGAAGTTGAAGTAATCCTTGAAGGGATAGCCCGGATCGATGGCCGGCGAACTTCCCTTTTTAGTGGCGGCATCCGTGTCAGCCACATAGTTGGCTTCCGTTCCCTTTTCATATTCTGTTCCGCAGATCAGTGCATTGGCGTTGGTACCGTCTTTGGATACGCGTCGCAGGTAGTAGAAGTCCCGGCTCATGTTCACCAGCGCCATTTTGGTCAGTTTCACTTTCAGGATGGCGTTGTTTTCTTCCTCCGCCTCCAATACGTACGTCTGGTCTCCGTTCCTGCTTCCGTCCTTGAAGTCGAAACGCGCCACTGCACGTTCCACCTCGACATTTCCTTCATTGTCTACTCTTTTCCCGTCAGCATCTGTATGGTTCGGTCCGGACAGGCGGAAGGGAGTGCTCACTTTGCTGTATTTTTCCCAATGTTCCAGCCTCCCGGGGAGCTGTTTCTCTATACATGCCCTGTTTGCGGTGGACATCAGGAATCCGTTCTGATGGTCTTTGCCTCCCCAGACGGCTCCTCCTCTTATGATGTTGCCGTAGGCATCTTCTGTGATGTTTTCGGTCTTGTGCATCCATTCTTTCGATATGGCATGTTCTTTGAAGATGTTCCTCAGTTCGTTTGTGGGGTTGCAGAAGACGTAGATGTGGATTTTTTCTTTTCCTTCCTCCAGTGTCCCGTCGGGGTTGTAGTAGGCGGCCAGTGCCTCTTTGTCTATCTTTTGAGTGGTGCTTATGACTCCTTTGGTTTTGCCGGTGTTCGTCAGCGAGGCTTGTTCGCCGCAGGCTATGAATCGGTCGTTTTGGTCGGCCAGTACGAGCAGGACGTTGTCCACTCGGTTTTCGTTGGCTCTGTGTGTTGTTGTGTTTTCTCCGGTTGTAGGCAGTTGCACTTGTACGTTCATGTATATAGTGTCTTTCGAAGTTTCGGGTTTTACTTCCGATGTTGCGTCTGCTTGTCTGTTTGTAAGGTTTCCGCACCCGGTCATGGTGCATACGGTTAGTATACTGATGAAAAAGTTATTCCAATCTTTTCTTTTCATAGAGTAAGTAGATTATTGTAATAAAGAATTCTTTCTACAAAGTTAGGGAAAAACTATGAAATGTGCAAATTTCATACTTTCACGTCTGGAGTGAAGCATCATTACTTTAACATGATATAAATGATTCACATAAGCGATAGTCCACAGAGCGCATGTTGTATTGTTTTAATGTGTTGATTATCAGATGTTATGATGCGCTTTGACAGACACTTGTGTTCAGCGTGACAGACACTTGTGTTCAAGCTGACAGACACAAGTGTTTGTCACGCTGAACACAAGTGTCTGTCAAGTCAGGGAATATAGGGGGAAATTGCAGAAGCCATTTCCTTGCTGATTTAATTCCGTCAACAGGTGGATAAAGTGTTATTCTATTGATTAAAACATATTACGCTCTATGTGTATTAGAGCGGATTCATTTGTCGTGTGCCGTCACTCCCAATGTCGGAAGCCTCG
This sequence comes from uncultured Bacteroides sp., assembly GCA_947176775.1. Lineage (GTDB taxonomy): Bacteria > Bacteroidota > Bacteroidia > Bacteroidales > Bacteroidaceae > Bacteroides. The sequence goes on along the minus strand of CAMWRY010000005.1, from coordinate 809 downwards.
CGTGTTTTTATACTTCCTTCGTCAGATAGGCGAGTATTTCCTGAGGCGTCGCCTCTTTCAGAAGGACATGTTTTTTCTCGTCCAGCAGGTAGAGGGTGGGCATGGAGGGGAGGATATACAGTTCGTTGTCGGTAAGGGTGGTGTCGGCTGTTCCGGTTATCCAGTCGTTGGGGAGGAGTTCGGGATGTGCTTCCGTTTCGGGAGTGCCTTCGGTATTGATGGCAAGCAGGGTGAGGCGACCGTCGTGCAGCCTTTCTTTCAGGCGACGGTCGGCTTGCAGCAGGGCGATGACTTCGCGGCAGTGGGAACAATCGGGGTTATAGAACAACAGGAGCAGTCGGGGGGCCGAAGGAGTATTGTGCAGTGTCTGCTGCCGGCTGTTACGGGTGTGGTAGGCGAAATTGGCGGCTGTGGTGCCGGGACGATTTTTCAGGGCGGCGGAAAGCAGGAAGCGTGGACGCGACTTCTCGGTTTCGTCCAGCAGAGGGGTGCGGACCAGTTCTTCCAAAAAGGGGATGAAGTGTTCTTCGCTCTGCATGGGCGAGTCGGGGGTATAGAGGTATTTTTCGGCCAGTTCGGCCAGTAACAGATAGGCAGGTTTGTCGGCTTCGGCGCGCTGCATCAGGGTGTGTACGGCCCGGGTACGGGCATCGGCCTGCGCATGGGGGAAGAGGGAGAGGTAGTTGACGAGGTTCTGCTCCACGAAGTCGGGGCGGCGGCTGCGCAGGGTGTCGGCAAAGTCCATGCGGTCCCAGAAGTGGGCCAGCAGGTAGGCGGCACGATCGTGGGGGGTACGCAAGGTGGTGGGG
>CAMWRY010000004.1 GCA_947176775.1 uncultured Bacteroides sp. | reverse complement strand
TACCCGAAACGTACCAGGAACGGGGCTGCTCCGGACCCATACATCCGGAGATGATACGGAGATGATCCGGAGATGATACGGAGATGGTACGGAGATGGTACGGAGCGGGTACGGAGATCATCCGGAGATACTACGGAGATACTACAACCAAAACAAAGCCCATAAAGGATATGTAAACGAAATAGGCAGGCGCTATCTGCCACGAATAAGACGCTTTGAGGAAAGATAGCTATGGACAAAAAATGAAAGAAGCCAGAAATTCACCACAGATTACTCAGGATTAGCACAGATTTTTTTTGATGCCTAATAAGCAGATTAAATAATCTGTGAAAATTTGTGTAATCTGTGGTGAAAATCTATTGCGACACACCTCCTGAAGGGGAAGGTGGCAAGTAGAAAAGAATACCTTTCAGAAAACGCCTTCTATTTCAGACTCAATTTCCCCTTCTCAAAACAGATTTCATAACTCCTGCCCTTCACTGTCTTGAAGGAAAGTTCTTCCCCATTATACCGTATGATACAGGGAGTTCCCGAAAGCGAGAGGACAGAAGCGGACTTCAGAGAGCCATCCTCCCAACGGATGTCTACTTCGAAGTTGCCCCTAGCACGGAGGCCGCTTACAGAACCCTCCTTCCAAGCATCCGGAAGAGCCGGAAGAAGCTGGATGAAACCCATGTGGCTCTGAAGGAGCATCTCAGTGATTCCGGCTGTACCGCCGAAGTTACCATCTATCTGAAAGGGGGGATGCGTGTCCCATAGATTATCCAAAGTACCGTTCTTGAGCAGATTGCCGAAAAGCTTGTAGGCGTGGTTACCGTCATGGAGGCGAGCCCACTGGTTTAGCTTCCAGCCCATGCTCCAGCCAGTAGCGCCGTCACCGCGGTGTTCCAAAACAACTCGGGCTGCCTGCGCCAACTCGGGAGTGGTGACAGGAGAAAGTGTATGACCGGGATGCAGGCCGAAAAGATGGTTGACGTGCCGGTGCTCGTCCTTGGGATCATCAATGTCGGACGACCACTCCATCAGCTGGCCGTAGCGACCGATACGGTAAGGGGCAAGATGCTCCAGCACATGCTGCCACTGCTTGCGCTCCTTGACATCCACACCCAGTACTTTGCTCGCCTCGATGGCGTCAAGCAGAATCTCCCTCACAACAGCATGTACAAACGTAGCGCCCTGGTCTACTGGACCGTGCTCGGGAGAGGTTGACGGTGCGGCGGTGTAGCTCCCGTCCGGCTTATGCCAGAGATAGTCCACGGCAAAGTTAGCACTGCTTTTAATCAAATCATAGCCCACTTCCTTCAAGAACTTACGGTCGCGCGTATAGTCGTAGTATTCCCACACATGCGTGGCAAGCCACGGACCTGCCATCGGGTTGAAGTTCCAAGACATGTCCTCACTGCTCAAAGGCGCGGTGAAACCGAAGATGTTGCCAGAAATGGAGGCAGTCCAACCACGGGCACCAAAATAAGAACGCGCAGTCTGGCTACCAGGCTTCACCAGCGTACGGATGAAGTCAACCAAGGGCAGAACACACTCATCCAGGTTGGTGGAGCAGGCAGGCCAATAGTTCATCTGTACATTAATGTTATTGTGGTAGTCCACTCTCCAAGGACCGTCTACATTGTTGTGCCAGATTCCCTGAAGGTTAGCCGGAAGATTACCAGGACGGGAGCTGGCGATGAGTAGATAACGGCCGAACTGGTAATAGAGTTCCTCCAGATAGAGGTCCGGAAGACCCTTGCGGTAATTCGCAAGCCGGCGAGTGACGGGAATGTCCTCATAACCGGAGGAGGCACCGAGATTGAGCTTTACCTTACCAAACAGAGAGGAGTAGTCAGAATAATGCTCCGAGAAAAGACGGTCATAGCCCTTGGAGTGCGCATCACGCATCCATGCAGAGGTGGTCTCCGAAGGATTGACGCCAACATAGGCACGAGGGTCGGCAAAGTCGGGGACAAAGTTTATCTTGTAATCGGTGTCGGCTGTAATCAGGAACACAACCTCGTCAGCGCCTTTCACACACAACTTTCCATTGACATTGGAGAGCGAACCACCCCGGGAAATGGCACGGATGCGGACCACGTATTCCATATTATTGTTGTCTAGACGCCCGGTATATACCAAACCATCGGAGCCGTCGGCGGAAATGACGCCCGTGGACACCGGATTTGGGGAATAACTGAAGGTCAAGTTCTGCATACCAGGAGTATCGGCACCGAAACGTACAACCATGACATTGGCCGGATAGGAAACGAAGTAAGAGCGCTTATAGAACACTCCATCCTTCCGGAAGCTCACCGTGGCCAAAGCGGAGTCGAGGGAAAGTGCACGCCGATAACGGCTCATGCCGACCGTACTAAGCCCTGTTTCTATATAGAACTCGCCCATTGTTGTGAAATTACCGAAACGGAAGGGATTCTCTGCGTATGCCTCATAGGGTACCGTGCTATTGAAGTGCTTGCGCGTCAACAATGCCGCCTTCTCCGAATCACCCTCCGTGAAGGCTTGCCGAATGTCATCCAGCACATGTGCCGACTGCTTGTTCACATCCCAATAGTAGGCAGCCCCTTTAGCCGTATTAGGACCGCCGCGCCAAAGGGTCTTCTCGTTGAAGGTTATGCGCTCGGCCTCCACAGAACCTAAGATATTACCGCCGATACTGCCGTTACCGACAGGAAGAGAACGGGACTCCCAGTCCGAATCCGGGTTCTCCGCGGAGTTGCCGGCAAACTCGGGCTTCTTCTCACCGTCCCACATATCAGGACGACCGCCGTACCAAACGGCCATCCCACGCAATGTGGTAGGAGTGTCAAACCAGAAGGTGAGATCACGAGAAGGAGGAACCTTATCGTCCGCCTTCACTAAGGAGGGACACAGGGGACAAAGCCCCAACATCAAGATTAATAATCTTTTCATATACACTTTGATAAGTAAGTAATTAGACTTAATATAATATCAGATAAACACATGAGTGAGAGACTGTCACAAAATTCAAAACAATACCTAAACCTTCAGGAAAAACTTCCGCCTATACATAAACTTAATACTATGAGAAAGTTGACAAACGCCAGCCAGACAGAGTAATGTTCACCAAAAAAGAAGAAGAAGGAACAAGAGAAGAACATGTCATGAATTTCATCTTTATTTCTTATACTTCTTTTTCATGTTCTCAAAACGGATGGCCTCTTTCGAGAACGGAGCGGCAAAAATATTATTCTTTATCTCCACGTTCTTGCATCCATTCAGAATGAACTGTTCCTTCGACGGAACTTCCCTACCGGATATCGGCACTACTTCGTTATCTTTAAACACCAGTCCTTCGGTGCTCTTGGCATACAGAACCGGATTGCCCCACGTCTGGAACTTGTTGCCGATGATACGCACATTGCGATGCACCGGACGGTCGGCATCTACTACGGTATTCGAAGGATGCAGAGCGATGACAGCGTTACCCGGTCCGCCGTTGTAGGCGCAGTCGATGAACGTATTGTTCTGTATCAGGACATCCCTGACCGGACCGGACTCATACCACCCCTCCGCATCACCCTCTATCAGGATGGCACTCATCCCCGTTTTGTAATACGTATTGTCGGCTATCACCACTTTACGAGGAGTGGTCATCAGCGTACCACGCGTGCTGGTTCGAGTAAAATAACAATGACGTATTTCCACTTCAGGCGTACAGCTCATATTCTCTACACAATCATGTCCCAACTCCAACTCTTTCGGAATCGCACGGTCAAACTCTACTTCCAGAGTCCGGTCGGTGAGACGCTTCACGGACTTCACCGTAGCTAAAGCGAAACGTTCCATAGTGGATGCCTTGACAAAGGCGACAGTGTCTTGCTCAAAGTAGGCATTGAAGCCATAGCTCTGACCATGCATGAACCGCAGCTCCAAAGTCCGATCATTTATCTGCCGGATGGCACGCAGATTGGTACCGTGTACATTTATCGGGTCATCCTGTGCTCCGGCATAACGGCAGCCCAAAATGCTGATTTTTCCACTGCAACCTGAGAAGTGCATGAAATCGGCCGAGGAAGCCAGCAGGCGTCCACTTCCCTGACGAGGTGTACACTCCACCCGGTCCATGGTCAGGTTACGGCTGTATTGGCTAACAATTCCCAGACCGTGCATATAGTGCATCCCTATCCGGTCCAGTGTTATATCCTGACTTTCGTAGATGAACATTCCTACCTGGTCCCTGATGATGTCGCGCACCGTCAACGTGTTGCCCACTTTGGGCTGGAAACCTAACGGTGTGGTAAAACGAACCACTCCGGGTGCCACTTCCTTAGCCTCCGAAGCCGCCAGCTTGTTCCATCCGTTACTATAAAAGAAATGTTCGTCCTGAGAATCATACTCGATGCAATGTGTCCTGTTGGAACGCCATCCCTCGCCATACAGATGAATTTTCCCATCCGCTATTTCATAACGGGAATCGCGGTGAAAAGCGACTTCCACGCTTTGGCTGTCCACACGCGTATAGGTCAACTCCGACCCTCCCGGACGTTCGGCATCCAGATGTAAATTTCTCAGTTTCACCTCCCGGCAATGTGCCATGGCCAACATGGTCATTTTTCCATGAAACATCAAGGTGGCACCGTTCCCCTCGACCGTTAGTCCCTCTACATTCTCCAGAAAGAGGCCGATGGTTTTCATTTTCGAGGGGCACTCCTGCTCAGTGGAGGTATTGGTGATAAAATACTCCTTGCGCACTGCCCCTTCGGGCCAAAAGTCGTAACGTCCCTTCTCGAGCACCAGCACTTTGGTTTTGAACTTCTTGCAATCTTCTATCACGGACTGCATCCTGCCGGTCTGGTTTTCGTAGGAATAGGGACGGAAGCCGTAAGCGGCGACACACAACGTGTCAATCTGCCGGGGGTGCGCCTGGAAGCCACAAGCCAAGCACAAAAAGAAGAATAAAGGCAAATAGATTTTCATCATCTTATCAAATTATCAGGTTATTCATTCATTTATCAAAGGAGGGGATAAAGATAATGGTTTCTATTAACATATCCATACATTCACCCCATAAAAAAGATACCTGAATTTTCTCAAACTCAGGTATCGTACAAATTATTATGTTAAAACCAATTAGTTCAACATCTTTTCTTATCATTTATTGAACTGGACAATCTTGATTGTCCATGTCTTGGTGTTTCCATTAGCAGCTTTCACACTGAATTTCCGTTCACTGCTCCAATCATCAGGAGTACCCAAAGCAGCAGTTCCCTTCATAGGAGTAATCCGAGCAGCAGTCGATACAGTCACCTGTCCCCACAATGGATTCGTAGTAACTCCGTTGCGGACAGCTTCCGTAAAGTCGCCTCCGGCGGCAGGCACAGTTACTGTCAATTGAATCAAACCGGACTCGGAATTCACATCACTACTGACATTCAAACGCTGTTCCTTTACGATAGGTTCTTGCGTCACAGGGTCTTTTTCATTACTTGCCCAACGATAATACAATTGGACCGCACTGATTTCCGCCTCTTCATATGCAGGCAGGTCTTCCCAGTCACATGCACTCACGAACGGAAGACAAATCAATAAAAGCACCCATTTTACGGTTGAAAATATTATTTTCTTCATATCTTATTTCTGTTTTATTAAAGTTAATACAATTATTCCCAGCCCGGATTCTGATCCGATTCGCTGATGGCCGAATTAGCCTGAATGACGGATTTGGTAATCGGGAACAGGTAAGAACGTACATCGAACTTGCGGTCATCATTAGACAACTGCACATTGCCCACATACGCAGCGGTACGGTCTGTCTTAATCTCAATAAAGGTTGCCGGTTCGGTCAATTCGTCAATGACACTTCCTGGCTCTTTTCCATCATTGGCCTCCTTGCCATATTTGCCCCAACGCAACAGACTGAAGTACCAGTCACCTTCCCAAAACAGCTCCACACGACGCTCTATTTTGTAATCCTTCCAAGCATCAGCTAATGTAGCGGCTTCCGAAGCAGGAAGACCTCCGTGAGTCACGCGAGTCTGATTCAACACAGCTACTGCCTCCGACACCTTATTCAAACGAAGAAGAGCCTCAGCCTTATTCAGCAACGCACGTCCGTAACGGAACAGAATCTTGTGATAATCCGTATATACATTATAGAAAGGACGAGGACTCCATTCAGTATATATATACTTGCGAGTGCTATAGTTGGTCAAGGGTACGTGGTCCGAAGCATAGCGCTGAGTGGCCCAACGGCTCATGTTTCCATAAGAATAGGTCGTGATGTTCTCACCCAGGAAGACAGACCCATCATGAATGATAGAAGCATCGAAACGCTTATCACGATGCTGGTACATCAAGTCGCTGATGCTAGTTCCGGGAGTTGTCACCTCAAATGCCTTAAAATACGGAGCGCCGTTAAATTCGGCATCCTCCTTGTGGTCTATTTTAGTCATGGCCTCCTCACGGCTTAACGGACGGGTATTATTGACAAACTGAGAGGATTCATCCCAACGCACCGCTTTTCCTGTTGTCTGGTCTATCACCAGATAATCATCCACCAAGTTCTGGCTGGGAGTATGGTCCAACCAGCATTCGAAGATATCCGCAATTTTGAACAACGGGCCACAGTTAGTGATGGACAGATTGCTGTTCAGCAAGTTGGGAATCAGGTTAATCATATCGGTACCCTGCACTGTGGTCGCATCCTTACTCCAATAATGAGCCAAGATGATTTCAGAAGAAGAGTAAGCTCCATTCTGATTGAACATATCCTCATAATCAGGATCAAGCGAAACGCCTTTCAGCGCATCCACAGCATCCACGGCCTCCTGATACAAACTTTTTCCACCCTGCTGCAAAGCGGCGGCATCATCGGTATAGGCGGCAGCCGTCAGACACACTTCCGAAAGAAAAGCATACGCTGCATTACGGGTCAGACGACCGCTGACTGCCGTTTCCGGCAATCCCGGAATAGCTTCGCGAATATCCGTCAGCACATGTTGGTAACTTTCCGTAATATCTTTAGTCAACGGGAGGTTGAACTCGTCTTCCGTACTCAATACATGGTCCACCCAGATATACCGTCCACCCTTACGGGCCAAATCATAATAAATCATGGCACGCATCATTTTGGCCTCGGCCACAAACTGCGCCTTTTGCACATCGGCCAGACTAGAAGCAGCCATTTTCTCTATAATCAGGTTGCAGTTACGAATAGCCGTAAAACGGTCGTTCAGTCCCCATCCATAAGTATTCTCCATCAGTCCGCGCACCTCCCCCGGGCAAGTGGCACGGCAGTTCACCATGTTGTTGCTGAAAGTCTTGTCCCATGTGGAAAAAGCTTCATAGGGGCTATAAGCATTTCCGTAATTGCCGATGACAAATGCATCTACCGTGCTTTGCGTTTCCCAGACTACAGTTTCGGGAAAACCTTCTGTCGGTTCTGTATCCAAGAAATCACCGCAGCTTTGTAAACCGACAGTTCCCATCAAGAAGATAGGCAGTATATATTTACTTTTCATATTGATTTTCTTTTTTGAATGTGAATTATGATATTAGAATCCAATGTTCAAACTTACTGTATAAACTCGCGAAATGGGGTATGTATATCCACTGCCGCTAGAGCCGGATTCCGGGTCGAATCCCCATTTTTTTGCAGGGCTGAACGTCAGCAGATTATAACCGGCCAAAGAAAGATTACACTTGGTCATCCAAGAGACGTTCTTCAACAGTTTGTGCTTGAAATCATATCCGATAGACATATTTTTCAGACGGATGTAACGTGCATCCACCAGCCAGAAGTCAGTTCCCACAAAGTTGTTGTTGCCATTGAATCCGGCTGACGCATGCTGACGAGGATAGAGCGCATCGCGGTTGTCCGGCGACCAGATATCCGTCTGGAAATCGTAGATGACAGGGAGATAATTGCTGTTACCACCCATCAGTATAGCATCCACATAGATGTTGTAATTGGTAGCACCTTGCCACAACATGTTAAAAGACCATCCCTTATAGCTCATATCTACATTGATACCATAATTGGCTCTCGGGCTAGTACCGTTACCCATACGATACTGGTCGTCACCGTCAATCTTACCGTCGCCATTGAAGTCATAATACTTCAAGTCACCAGCCATCAGTTTTGTTGAGCCGTTGCGTTTCGGATTGTTCATCACATCTTGGTAATCGGTGTAATAACCCAAATTTTTATAATAAGAACCGGTGTAGGCACCTACCTGCGTTCCGCGTTTATAAGGGTTCTTCAAAGAGGTTTCAGCCTCGTTGGGATTGATGTTCCAGCGGTCATCGTAGCAAGTCATGTTGGCAGAAACTCCATAGTGCAGGTCACCTATCTGATCCTTCCATTGCAATACAAACTCAAAACCGCGGCGGATACTCTCACCGTTTGATTTCACTACCGGCAGATTTTTACCCAACGGAGAGGTATATCCCACATTAGAGGGAGTGGCCAGATAACCGGTGGTCACCTTAGCAAAATAGTCTACAGAACCGGACAGACGGCTGTTCAATGAGGCAAAGTCAATTCCGATATTGAAGTCCTTGGTGGTGTACCACGTCATGTCCGGGCTGATGAGAGAACCCTCGGCAAAACTTGGGTACCACTTCTCACCCAGAAAGGCGCCACGTGTATATAAGGTATAAGAGGAGATATAAGCGAAACGGTCGGCTGCCCCGTCACCGTTCAGGTCGAGGAAGTCCTGACCAATCTCGCCATAGGAGGCACGCAACTTGAACTGGTCGAAAATCTTGTCCATATTCCAGTTCTTCCAGAAGTTTTCCTCAGATACGGCCCATGCCACAGAACCAGAGAAAAAAGCTCCCCAGCGTTCGCCCGAGGGGAAATAGTCGCTACCGTCGTAACGGACATTGGCTTCCACCATGTACTTGGCGGCATAGTCGTACTTCACACGCCCAATCAAGGCAGCACGCCGATAGCCTATTCCTTCGCTCGACCAGTTTTCAGAGGTGTCTACTGGACCGGAGCCTATCTGGTCCACATCAAAAATGTATTCCTTGCGCGACAAGCCAGAGTTGTCATAATCCTGACCGCTCGCCTCGATACCGAAAGTGGCACCTACCGTGTGCACTTCCTGGAAGGTACGGACATAATCGGCAAAGAATTGTGCGTTGAAGTTACGATGATAATAGGTCTCCTTACTTAGGTTAGGTTTATTGGAAGTTGCCGGATTGCCCTCCCAGTCATAAGTCTGTGCTGATTTGTTCCACGACTTGTTGCGGTCATTGGCAATCGTGTAACTGCCTAAGGCTTTCAACGTCAGTCCTTCCACCCAAGGAACCGCCCATTCCAGATTCAGGTTGCCCCGTACAGAAGACTTTGACTCCTTGTAGTAACCGCCCAAATCACTAATATCTACCAGAGGATTGTCGGTGGTACCACTATAAATCTGTCCGTAGGGATTGTATGCGGCCTCCCACGGTCTCTTGTTCTGAATATGCGACCAAGTGGTGTAATAACCACGTCCATTGGCCGTGGCAGGCTCATTCAGATCCACGATGTAGGCATCCACACCGGCTACCATCTTCAATCCGATGCTCTTCAGATTCGCTTCCAGATTGGTACGGAAGTTGTAACGTTGCATGTTGTTGGAGTTGGTGCGATAGATTGATCCTTGGTTATAATAACCTAGGCCTGTATATATCTTCATGGTCTCGCTACCTCCAGTCAGCGTCAGATTATGGCGCATTTCGGGAGCGAATGTCCGCATAGTGAGGTTGTGCCAGTCCACATTAGGATGGCCTTGCGGATCTTTGCCATTTCGAAAGAGATCCAAATCCTCTTGGGTATATTGTGGTGCACGTCCGTCATATTCCAATCCACGGTTCACGTAGCTGGCAGCTGTATAGGCATCTACCTTGTCCTGCAAATCGGCAGGCTGGCTCAGCGTATAGTTAAAGCTGTAGTCCACGTTCAGTTTGCCAGTCTTTCCGCTCTTGGTAGTCACCATTACAATACCGTTGGCGGCCCGGGCACCGTAGACGGCTGTGGCAGAAGCATCCTTCAGGATGGACATCTGATCGATGTCTTCTGGATTCAGATTCTGGAAGTCACGCTCCTCGCAGATGATGTTGTCTATTACATACAGAGGGGTGCCGCCACCACGGATGGAGATGGATGCCTTAGCATTGACACCACCACCGGACTGAGTGACAATAAGTCCCGGCGCACGTCCTGCCAAACTCTGGGTAATATTGGGCACCGGCACTTTGGCCAGTTCTTCCGCTTTCACCTGAGATACGGCCGAAGTGGTCTTGCGCTTGGAAGTAGTACCGTAACCCACGACCACCACTTCGTCCAGCAACTGCGAGTCTTCCTTCAGCACGACTCTCAAAGGCGAGTCGCCGGCAGTCAGCCTCTGGGTCTGATAACCGATATAAGAAACTATCAGTACGGCTCCCTTATCAGCAGTCAGTTCAAAGTTACCGTCGATGTTTGTTATGGTACCCACAGTGCTTCCTTCGACGAGGATAGAAACTCCAATCAGCGGTTCTCCTTGTGCATCAAGCACCGTTCCTTTGATTGTTTTTTCTTGCAAGACAGTTGGTAACAAACTGTCACCCAATGTTCCTGAAATAGCATTTACCGGAACACAGCAGAACAACGTACAGCCCATGCCCACGGCTTTAAGAAAACTCATGGATCGAGTTCTCTTGTGATTCCATAAAAGGTTAATTTTCATACTTAGACATTTTATTAATAGATATTATAGGTTATATTCTTAAAGGGAACAGTAAAAATAAAGTGCTTTCCTTGGATTCTTTCACCCATTAATACTTCACTGATCTTAATATTTCATTCAGATTTAAGTTCACATCTCTACAATAAAACCACGTTCCACCTTTCCTTCTTTAAGTTCCGTGAGAACTTGGTTATATAACAACTTTTAAAATAACGAAGGCAAATATAGGTATTATTTTAAAATAACGGTACTTTTGGATAGGATATTTCTTAAAAACAAGTGGTTCTACCAGAATAATCTTTCCAAATTTTCTGTTTATTCCTCAATTCTATCCGGAAAAAGTTCGTTTTTTTACCGACAAAAATCGTCTGTCTAGGTCCCGAAAATGTCCCGTTCGTTCTACCGTTTGTCCAATGCACTTCTGCCAGCTCCTTTACTATAGTCAGTCCCCCTGCTTTCAGCTGCCGTAAGAATCATTGTTCTATTGAGGTTGTATAGTTGTTCTATTTCCATCAGTTGGAAAGTGGCAGATGTAGACCAAGTTCTCACGGAACTTATCCCAAACTAAAGTTAAAACCCATCCCCAGTTTACGGACGTATACTCCAAGGTTTGGAACAAACGTTCCAAGGTTACGGATGTCTGTTCCAAAGCTGAGAACAGAAACCAATTCCACTACTAATCCTTTTCACAACAAGTAAAAAAGAACTTTAGAACAAGTAGTCTGCTGTTTCAAGGCAAACTTCTTGCAAGTATCTTGCTTGCCGATTTCATTTACAGACAAAGCGAACGGAAAAAAGAAGGCAAAACCGATAAAGAAACACGAATTACGCAAAAAGACAAATACTGAAGAAAAAGATAGAAAGGAGGCAAAAAGCCTCCTGAAGAAGTTCGGAAAATACTTTAAGCTTTCCGTGCAGACTCAGAGGCTATCCCTCAAAACCTCCCATAACTGGCTGCTGATAGCCTTCATTCCTTGCACGGAGGGATGTCCCCACTGTTTATCCACATCATGCAAACGGACATTTTCTATACCATAGTGACGGCAGATGGTAGCCATAGACTCGGTAATCTCTGTTGAAAGTTCGGTATTAGTCAGGTTGCAGATGCGAGCAAGTGGATAGAGCTGCCTGAGGGAGGCAAGCAGGTAGGCGAAAGCAGGACGAAAATTGCATAAATCGGCCTTAGTCCAGTCTGCGTATTGATATCCGCCGAGAGGGACGCCTGCCCAACTATCGTTGGTACCGCCGAAAACAAGAATGAGGTCTGGGTTACCGAGGTTGTGGATACGGGTGATGAAAGAGCGGTCGGAAAAGTCGGCTTGCCTGTAACCGGTATGGCAAACAGTGGAGCCTGAATAGGAGTTGTTACGTTCCAGCAAAAAGCCGTGGTCGTAGATAAAACGGTGCCACCAGGTCTCTCCTACTCTCATCACGTCATTCTCCTTCTTCTCTCCGGGAACCCCGTACCAACAAAGGTTGGAGGCAGGAGAGACATAATCGTGGAAAGTGGAATATGAATCACCGAGAATGGAGACACGTTTCTGGGCAGACACTCCACACAAGGGAGCTAGGAAAAGGAGGAAAAGGAGAAATAAGGTTTTGCGGTTCTTCATAAAGTTTTTTTTATAGTACATGCGACAAAGATAACGAGTTTGTACGGTTTATGAGCAGAGGAAGACGTTTTTTTTCGACGTCATCCGCTCCACCCGTCTGCAAAAATCAGTCACACTGTAACGGGAGCACAGCTCAGAACTGGAAATAGATGAAAGGCTGTATCTCCGAACTCTTCATCTGAACAACCAAATAAATCAGCAAAACCGTCAGCAAAGCCTTGCCGAGCAGGGGGAGACGGACGAAGCTACGGATGCAAGCACGCTCCCAACTGTCGGGCAGGAAATGTAGCAAGTAGCCCAGGAACATCAAGAAGAAAACAGCCCAGTAGCCCGTCAGAAGCTGGGGAAGGAGCTGAGGATGGAAAGCGGTGAATATCTGACGCAACATGTCTACAGCAGTGGAGAAATCGGCAAGGCGGAAGAATATCCAGCAGAAACAGACGAAATGAAACGTAAGCAAAATACCGGGGAGGCGGAAGAGGCCATGCTTCCCCATAAGACCCATCCAGACCTTGTGCGCAGCCAAGGCGAAGCCATGCAGCACCCCCCAAAGGACGAAGTTCCACGAAGCGCCGTGCCACAAGCCACCAAGAAACATAGTAATGATAAGATTCACGTACTGACGAAAACGCCCCTTGCGATTGCCGCCGAGAGAAATGTAAAGGTAGTCGCGCAGCCAGCTGGAGAGAGAGATGTGCCAACGGCGCCAGAACTCAGTGATGGAGGCAGACTTGTAGGGCGAGTCAAAGTTGACGGGGAAGCGGAAGCCCAGCAACAAGGCAAGGCCGATAGCCATGTCGCTGTAACCTGAAAAGTCGCAATATATCTGCAGGGCATAGCCATAGACGCCGAGAAGGTTCTCCAGACCGGAGTAGAGCGTGGGATTGTCGAAGATGCGTTCCACGAAATTGACGCTGATGTAGTCCGAGATAACCGCCTTCTTAAAGAGACCACTAAGAATAAGGAATATACCTCGGCCCAACATCTCGTTCGAGAGAAACAGGGGCTGGCGAATCTGGGGAATGAAATCGCGTGCACGCACGATAGGGCCGGCTACGAGCTGGGGAAAGAAAGAGACGTAGAAGGCATAGTCCAGCAGCGAACGCAAAGGGGGAATCTGGCGACGATAGACATCAATGGTATAGCTGAGGGACTGGAAAGTGAAGAAAGAGATACCCACGGGAAGGAAGATATCCAGCGGTGTGAAGGTGGCTCCGGTGAGAGAGGCGAGGCACTGCCCAAGGAAGTTGGTGTACTTGAAGTAGCAAAGCAGGCCCAAGTTGACGGCAAGGCTGAGAACAACCCAAGCCTTGCGGCGACAAGGCGAGGAGGTACGCGACATGCACAGGGCGAATGTGAAGTCGCAGAGGGTGACAAGAGCAAGGAGAAGGAAGCAAAGGCCGCTACTTTTATAGTAGAAGTAATAAGAGAAGACAGTGACAAAGAGCAGACGTAAAGTCTGGCGACGCTGAAGAGCGACATAGACCAGCAGAAAGGCGGCAAAAAGCCAAAGAAAGAGGCCGCTGCTGAAAATCATCGGTTCGTCGGAGTGATAAAGAAACACATCGCGCAGACGGTCGGGGTCGATGTCAAGAAAATCAAAGAGACGGCCGAAGGCAAGCCTGAGCGTATGGCACAAGCAGTCGAAGTCAATGCCAAAGATAGTAAAGAGCATATCAATGTTGCACATAATCATTATAGTCTTTTAGTAAGGCTTGGAAGAGCAGTTCGCCTTGGAGGCGGTAACCGTCAGGCATATAGTGTACGTGGTCAGGGCGGAGAAGTCCGGCTTCCTGCCAGTTAAGACAGGCTCTGGAGGGTCCGCCGAGAATGTGGTAGAGGTCCCACAGAGCGAGGCCATTGGCATCGGCAGAGGACCGGATAACCTGAACGGCGGCAGCGGTACGGAGATTTATCTTATAGGTACGGCGGCGTCCGCGTTGCCGCAACGACTCGTAGGAACCGGGGGGCGTAGTAACGAGCATCGGTACCCCGGGTAGACTCTGGCGCAAGAGCCTGACGAGTTCGTCCATCTGACGACGATGGAGCTGGGGATCGTAGCGACGGTTATGACTCTCGTTGGTGCCGAAGGAGAGAATGAGAAGATCCGGACGGAGGGCGGCGATAGCATCAACGCGGTCCGGACGGGCAAAGGTGAAACAGAAAGCACCGTTGATGCCCATGTCCGTATGAGCCAGAGGACCGAAAACCTGCTGCATCAGCTGGCCGGCGGTACGGGGAAAGATGTGACCACGAATGTGACTGTCACCTACGTGAACCACGCGTACAGTGTCAGTAGAAAGGCCGAGACGGAGCAGACGGAGTTTCTCCCAGAAGGGGTGAAGAGCACCGGAAGGGTCGTCAAGGCAATTCTCTTGCAGGCCGCGAAAAGCGGTGGGAAGCAAAAGAGGCGGCAGGGAGAGGGTGTCTGTGCGTTGGCCGGGGGAAAGGAGGGTGTCGGCATCGGCAAGCAGAGGCTGGGGGGAAGGAAGATCGGGAATACGATCTTGGGCAACCAAGGGAACGAGGGGACACAGGAGAAGGTATAGAAAAAGAAAGCAGAACAGCTTCTTCTGAAAGCCATCTCCGGAACAAACGTCCTTTTGTAAAAAAAGACTCTTCATACTGTCATTCCATTTCATAAGCTCGTCGACGGTCATACTGCTCCTTTCCATAGACAAGGGCGTCGTAGAGCAGCGCGGCAAGTCGTCGGCCGCCGCGGAAGTTAATATGTGTATAATCATGGTTGGCCATAGGCGGACGGGCATTGACAAGGGTAGCCATACTGCCCTCGCCTCCCATAGCCTCAAAGAGGTTCCAGAAAGCGATGGACTCATCGGCAGCGAGACGCTGCTGGCCG
Source organism: uncultured Bacteroides sp. (assembly GCA_947176775.1). GTDB lineage: Bacteria > Bacteroidota > Bacteroidia > Bacteroidales > Bacteroidaceae > Bacteroides. The sequence goes on along the minus strand of CAMWRY010000004.1, from coordinate 19,220 downwards.
CGCACCAGATGCCGGATGCCCGGCATGGTTTGCAGGGAGCCGTCGCCGGCACGGCGGTCACGATCGGGGACACTGACCAAAAGAATGGCAGCCTGAGGAAAAGCCTCCTTGAGGCGACGAATGACGGTCTGCATACCCGAGGTGTAATAGTCGTAGTTGCTGACTCCGGGCGAGGCGACGTTCAGGCCGTAGTGCAGGATGACGAGGTCATAAGGACGGAGGCGGTTGAACTGGCGCAAGGTCTCAACGGGAACGGAGCGCAGAGTCAAGCCGGAGCTGCCGCGCAGAGAAAAATTGTCCAAGGCGAGACCACAGGTATCATCCAAAGCAAGGCCATAGAACAGGGCGGAATCGGCGCGTTCCACGGCAAGGCGAAGAGAACCGATGCGTCCGTCCACATGCAGGGCGCGCAGGTCACCGGAGGGAGGCAGTTCACGGGTCCGTACAGAGTCACGATTCATTTGTATAGCAAGCCTGAGGGAGCCGCGGCTGCGGAAGTAGACGGTAGCTCGACGGCAGGTGTCGAGACGCGAAGCGTAGGTCGCCTGTCCACGTAGTTCGACGGAGGCGCCGGATAAGGGGCGGAAATAGTGCCCGGAGGGGCCCAGCAGGGTGCGGTCGAAGCGAGCGGAATCCATGGCGGAGTGACTCTCCCAGCCCCTGAAGGAATGACGCACAGTAGGGCGAAAACCGCTGGTAAGCGAAGTGACAGGGACGAACCCCACACCACAGCCGCCGTAGCGACACTGGAGCTGCTCGCGGAGGTCGGCAGTAAGGATGTCACCCTCAATGAAGGAGTCGCCGAAATAAGCAATACGTACAGTTCGCGGACGGCGAGCTAAGTCGTCCAACGCACGGTAGAAAAGGGTCATACCACGCAGGGTGGAGTCACCATAGTCCTCAATGCAAGTCATACCTGTGCGACAGGTATCAACGAAGGCCGGACGAGGGGGCGGTGGCAAAGTGTCGGAATCGCAAACAACAGACGGCAGAGGGTGGACATCGGCCAGGAGGTCCACACGACGCAAGATATGTCCGTGCCACGTCAGTTGGGGCAACCGACCAACCAGAAGCAGGAGGCCGATGACGAGGAAGACCCAAAGGGCGGTATGTCGAAGTACACTTTTTTCCATAATGGGCAGTACTGTTTTTAGCGGCTGCAAAGATAGGAATTTCGGGCGGAGGAGAGTAGAGCCGGGACGTTTTTTAAGGAAAAAGTTTTCTGCCCCGAAAACTATTCAAGGCTTCGGAGAAACCAGACTTTTATACACCGCCTCCTGAACCCTCGTCCTTATCCCCGACTGCATCAACTTGTTGTTCCACACATCCGGATAGATGCGGTTGCTCAGAAACACATAAACCAGCTTGTTCTCCGGGTCTACCCAGGCACAAGTACCTGTAAAGCCGGTATGCCCGTAGACCGAAGCAGGAGCCGACTCGGCACACGGGCTCTTCTGCAGATTGCGACGGTCCGGCTTGTCAAAGCCCAGTCCCCGGCGGCTTATCTTCGAGACGGTGGTCGTAAAGAGCCGGCAAGTCTCCTTGCTCAGATAGCGCTTTCCGTCCAACTCGCCTCCATTCAGCAACATCTGATAGACTTTCGCCACCTCCCCGGCAGTGGAGAAGAGTCCGGCATTACCGGAAACGCCACCTTGAAAAGCGGCAGATTCATCGTGCACAAAGCCCTGTAGGGTAGTCTTGCGCAAAAAGGGATCTACGGAGGAAGGCACTATCTCTTCCCTCTTCACGAAACGCAAAGGAAGATAACCGGTACGCTTCAGCCCCATCGGGGTATAAAACTCCCGGGCAAGGTATTCATCCATCGTCATACCAGCACGCGCCTCGACCACCTGCTGCAACAGGATGAAGCCCACACAGCTATACCGATAGCGCTTGTCGCGAAGCGGAGTATCCACTATCTTCTGCAAATAGTCCTCCTTGAAAGAGCGGTTCAGCCAAAGGCTGTCCGTCACCTGCATGGTATGTTCCGGTGTCCTCACCTTCGACGTCACTCCTTGTCGGAAATGGAAGGCCGGATTGGCCCACGTTTGCCGCCCGATGCGTACCTTGTGCAAGGCATCGGGTCGCGCCTTGAACAAAGGCCCCGTATAGCTCTCCTTGTCGATGGCCTCTTGATAGAACATCAGCGTAGAGGGCAACCCGGATTCGTGCATCAGCAGTTCGCGTACCGTAATATGCTTCTTGTCCGTATCTTGCAGATAAGGCAGATAATCCGATACGCGGTCCGTCAGGCTGAGACGACCGCTGTCGTAAAGCTTCATTACGGCCAGCAGAGTAGCGGTGGTCTTGGTCAGCGAAGCGAGGTCATATACGTCCGTCTTCTTTACCGGCAGAGATTTGCTTCCGGCCCTCGTCCCGATGTGGGTACCGAAAGCCTTGTTATACATCTCCTTGCCATCCTTCAGCACCACTACCTGGCAACCGGGATAGGCTCCTTCGCGGATGCCCTCTTCGGCTATCTTGTCTATTTCCGCCAGCATACGGGCGTTCATGCCATGCTCTTCGGGTACAAAATGGGGGACACTCTGCGGAGTCAGCGTCACGCCCGTCCCGGTAGTAAAGAGCGTACCGATGCTGGCAGACAACCGGCCCTCCGAACCGGCACCACCATAGACAATCCGGGCCACCTGCTGCTGCACCTCGTCAGCGGAAGCGTGTGCCAACACCACCGATCCGGCCGAAGCAACCCCTTTCCTCACCTGCAACACCTGATTGCCGGGAATAAAGAGCAGATAAACCACCGGCACATCGGGAGTAAACTTGGAAAGGAAGTTCTGATAAGGCGCCAAGCGATGTTCGGTGACGCAGACCAGAATGCGTTTGTACTTGGACAGCGTACTCTTCAAGCGGTTTCCTTCCGCCTCCGGCAACTCCTTGCCCAAGCGGAACTCTACGGGACGGGTGTATTTGGAGAGCTCTTTCAAAAAGGGCTGAAGCCCCTGTGCCTCTCCTACATGGAGCACGGCCACCTCGCCGATGGAAGGATCCAACGGAAGCACTTCGTCCCGGTTGCTCAGCACGGTGATAGCCGCCTGGTTCAGCCGCCTCATCAGGTCGCGCGTCTTCGACGTACAGATGCGCGCGTCCAAGCCCGAAAGCTGTATATGAGGCTTCTTCTCCAGACCAAGAGCATACTTATACTTTAGTACTTTCCGGCATTTGGCCTCTATCTCCTTCTCCGTCAGCTCGCCGCTCTTCACGGCGGCAAGCACGGCCTCCACCTCCTCCTTGAGGCGCCGGGGAACCAGCAGCAGGTCGTTCCCGGCTTTCAGCGCCTGCAAGCAGAGGCTTTCATGGGCCGATACCCCCTTCATGGCAAGGGCATCCGTAAAGACCAATCCCTGGAATCCCAGTTCATCCACCAGCAGGTCGGAAACCACCTTGCGCGAAAGCGAAGAGGGAACTCCCTTTTTCGGCTCGATGGCAGGCACTTCCAAGTGGCCTACCATCATTCCGCCCAGTCCGGCACGAATGGCCCTCCGAAAGGGATATAGCTCTACGCTGTCCAGACGGGCACGGGTAAAGGGCAGGAAGGGCAGCGCCTTGTGGGAATCCACATCCGTGTCTCCATGGCCCGGGAAGTGCTTGCAGACGGAGAGCACGCCGCCATCTTCCAGCCCTTTGGCATAGGCAACGACCTTGTTCGCCACCTGGAACGGACTTTCACCGAAGGAACGGGTATTAATCACCGGATTCTTGGGATTGATGTTCACGTCTGCCACGGGAGCGAAGTTCACCTGCACTCCCAACTCGCGACACTGACGGGCCACCTCGCGCCCGTATTCATAAATCAAAGTATCATTCTGTATGCACCCCAGCACCCGGTTTTTCGGGAAGCTCGGCGTACCGCGCAGGCGCATGGCCAATCCCCACTCGCCATCAAAGGTTATCATCAGCGGCACCTTTGCCATCCGCTGTGCCTCATTGGTCAGCATCACCTGGTTTTGCATCAAGCCGCCGGAGAAGAGCAGACCGCCAACTTTGTACTCCTCCACCACCTTGCGGAGCAGCTCCTTGTTGGCCTTGTCCTGCTGGGGGGCAATCGTATAGATGAATAGTTGGCCAATGCGCTCTTTCAAGGTCATACGCCGCATGACGGAGTCCACCCACTGCTTGCAACGGACATCGCTATGCAGAAGGCGTACAAGTGAAGGTTCGTCCAGCGGCATCGGGGTCAACGGCATCGGGCCGAGCTGCGCTTTCAAAGCCGGACAAAAACAACACAATAGGATAAGGCAGGTAAGTTGATGTATTCGCTTCATTCTTTATTCTGACAGATTGATGTTTGTTAGAGTGGAATAATACTCCTGTAAACCAGTTCCTGAATTTTTCTCCGAATATCCATGTCGCCCAGCTTTGTGTTCCAGACATGAGGACACAGCGTGTTGCTAAGGAATACGTACACCGTCTTATTGACCGGATCCGCCCAAACGCAAGTGCCGGTAAAACCGGTATGGCCATAGACCGCCTCCGAAGCCGAAGGGGCACAAGGACTGTACTGCACGCTGTACACATCCGGCTTATCGAATCCCAAACCACGGCGACTAATGGCAGAGCGCTCTGTCGTAAACAGGCGACAGGTAGACTCACTCAGCAGACGCTTGCCGTTCAGCTCGCCGCCGTTCAGCAGCATTTGGTAAATCGCTGCCACCTCCTCGGCCGTAGAGAAAAGCCCTGCATGGCCGGACACTCCGCCCATGCAAGCGGCCGTCTCGTCGTGCACATATCCGCAGAGGTCCTGACGACGCAGAAAGTCGTCGGAGGCCGTCGGCATGATTTCCGTCTCGGCAAACTTTGCCAGCGGCTGGAACAGGGTGCGCTGCAGCCCCATCGGGGCATAGAACTCACGGGCAAGGTACAAGTCCATCGGCAACCCCGTCACCTTCTCCACCACCTGTTGCAGCAGGATGAAGCCGAGGTCACTGTACACATAGCGCTTGCTTTCCAGTTCGCACTTGGCTATCCGCTGAAGGAGGGAGCTTGTGAAACGCTTGTCCAGCCACAGCCCGTCGGCCATGTGCAGGGTATGTGTAGAAGTGCTTTTGTCGGACACCATCCCCTTCCTAAACTTGAAATCGGAGCTGTAGTAGCCGTGCTCGCTCACCCGTGTGCGGTGCCACTCATCTTTCCAACTTTGCGAATAAGGGCCGTGCACGGAATTCGGGTCGATAATATCCAGGTAGAAACGGATGTAAGGAGGGAGTCCCGACTCGTGGAACAACAATTCGCGAAGGGTAATGTTCCGCTTGTCTCCGTTGCGCAACAGGGGCAGGTAGATGGAAACCTTGTCATCCAGCTTTATTCTACCTTCATCATACAGTTTCATCACGGCCAGCAACGTAGCCGTGGTCTTGGTCAACGCAGCCAGGTCGAAGAGGTCCGAGGGACGGACAGCCATGGTATCTCTGTCAGAATGCGTACCGAAACTCTTGTCGTACACCGGCAGTCCGTCTTTCCATACCAGCACGCGGCAACCGGGATAGGCGCCTGCCTCTATCCCTTGCCGCGCAATGGCATCGATGCCTTGCAACACATACGACCGCATGCCGTAGTCTTCCGGAAGCGCCTCTACCGGTTTCGCTCCCGGCCTGATCGTACAGCCCGTCCCTACCGGGAACAACCTTCCGATACTTACCGGCATCCGGCCGTCGGCAGGCTCTTTGGCAAAAAGTACATCAGCCACGTGCGACTGCAAATCGGCTTCTGCCGAATGGGCCAGCACCACGGCACCGGACTTGGCAAGAGCAGGCACCAGTAGCTGCAAGGTGTGGTGAGAGGTAAAAAAGACATAGACCAACGAAGCACGCAGATTCAGGTTTTCCAGAAAAGCCGCATCGCGGTTGCTGACATAAGCCGGACCGGTGGCACTGACAACCACCCGGCGAAAATTGGCCAGCTGCCCCAGCACCTCCTGACGGAGTGCATCGTCGGCATTCCAAGGCAAGTGGAAACGGCTGATACCGGCCTGCTTCCTCATCGCCTCCACAAAGGGGGTATCCGCCTCTTTCTCGCCGATGCTAAGCACGGCTATGCCGCCTTCCATCGGTGCCAACGGGAGGACATCGAAATAATTGCTCAGCACAGTCACCGCCGACCTGCGCAACCGGGCAGCCAGTGCCCGAGCCTCTTCCGTGTGGATGCGATGGCTCATTCCACTGACCCGAAGCCGCGGCTGGCGTTGCTGCAAGCCCATCAGGTATTTATTCATCAAGACCTTGCGGCACCGGGCATCAAGTACCTCTTTGCCCAGTTGTCCCGACTCTACGGCATCGGTCCATTCCTGCACGGTCTTCTTTATGGTTTCAGAGGGCACCAAGACTTCAAAGCCAAGTTCTTCCTTCGAAGCTATACGTATCAGCGGCTTCAACGGGTCGACAGAGGGGTCTGCCGGGGAGACCAGGCAGACATCTACTCCCAACTCGCGATGCTGACGAGCCACTTCGCGCCCGTATGCTTCTACCAGCGCCTCATCTCTGACACACCCCAAGGCTGTGCTGTGGGGAAAATCGGCCGCCACCATGACGGGAATGGAGGCCTCCTTCCGTGCCATGTTGATCAGTATGGCCTGCTCCTCCGGAGTGCCCTCGGAAAACAGCAGGCCGCCTATCTTGTATCGCTTTACCAACTCTAACATCTGCTTCTTCGCCGCCTTATCTGCTCGTGCCGGAAGGGTGGCGATGATAAGCTGCCCCACCTTTTCGTGCAGACTCAAGCCGGACAATACGGAGTCGGCCCACTGCCGGCACTGCCCCTCGGCCGAAGGAGGCAGTAACAAGCCTTCCGCCCGGGCACGAAGCGAAGCCGGTTCCAGTACCAGCAATCCTAAAACAAGTAAAAAAAGGGGGAATCTCTTCATCATGCTATCTCTCCGTTAAAGTCAGCACCATTTCCCCTACATAGATACCGCTCTTGCCGCTATGCAACAGAGGAACGCTTTGGCCGTCTGCATTCAGGTAAACGGCCGGCTCCTCCATAAAGGTATGCGAATGTCCGCCCAGAATGACATCAATGCCACGCGTCTTACGAATCAGGTTCTCGTCGGAAACACCCTCGGGGCTGGCGCTGCTGAAGCCCAGATGAGACAGGCAAATCACGACATCGCACGCCTCTTTCTCCCGAAGGAGGTCGGCCATTTCCTGAGCCACCCGTATCGGGTCGTTGTAGACAATGCCTGCACATTTCTCTGCCTGCACCAATCCTTCCATCTTGGGGGCCAAGCCGAAGATACCCACCTTCATCCCCTGACGCATCAGGGTGATATAGGGCTTCACCAGCCCTTCGAGCACCGTGCCCGTCACGTCGTAGTTGGAACAGACTACGGGAAAGTGGGCCATACGGAACAGACGGGCCATATTCTCAAGGCCGAAGTCGAACTCGTGGTTACCTATCGTCATGGCATCGTAGCGCATGTGATTCATCATCTTGACCTCCAACTCTCCTTTGAAAAAATTATAATAGGGAGTACCCTGCGAAATGTCTCCGCAATCCAGCAGCAATACCTCCGGGTGCTCACTGCGATACTGCTTTACGAAGCTGGCACGACGCACCACGCCGCCCATCCCGGCATACTTGTCGGCAGCCTCGGCACTGATGGGTTCTATACGGCTGTGCGTATCGCTGGTGTGCAGGATAAAGAGCTGTTTGCCGGTCACCGCACGCTCCGTCTGTTGCGCCGATACCGGGAGCATAAAAAGCAGCAAGGCTGCCAAGGAATATATCTGTTTCATAAGAACTTCTGTTTTTGGGTTATGCTTAATCTTTAACGACCACTCTTCCTTCCATACGCGCGCTCACCTTCCGGCCGGCCGCCGTCTGTCCTTCTACATGCTTCATGAACAGGTTGCGCAGGGTGGCTCCCTCCGGGCACTCCCTTTTATCGGCTTGCAGAAGAGCCGTCATTCCGTCGTTTCCGTCGGCCAGGTAGTCTATTGTGGCAACGGTATAGTCGCGGTCGTCCTCCACCGGCTTGCCGGCGATGGAGGCTTGCTGCAGTTTACCGTCCCTACTGATTTCCAGTTGTATGCCACTCACGCCTTCCCCCAATCGCGCTGCGATGTTCTCAAACAGGTGCTTCATGGCGGAGCCCTTCATCGTCAGCACGCAGAGCGAGTTTTCAAAAGGCAGTATCTCGTAGATGTTGCCGGTAGTGACGGAGCCTTCCGCCAAGGAGTTGCGGATGCCTCCGATGTTGACCAGTCCCATGTCGGCCGGCCGGCCCAACACTTCGGCCGCCGCCTCGCGCAATACGTCGGCAATCAGGTTAGACAGAGGGCTTTCGGGCCTGAACCTGTCCATCGACAGTTCCGCCGTGCCCACCACACGATACATAATACTATCCATCCGGGCTTTATAAGGTGCCAGCAGAGCCACAGCTTCGGCATCCGGTTCGACATCCCAGACGGAATTTACAGGAATCCGGCCTCCCTCCACCTTGACCACTTCATAGGCAGAGTGGCAGGAAGAGAATAGTAGCGCGACAGACAGTACCGCCCCCGAAAGGAGGCTGAAAGTTTGTTTCTTCATATTCATTGGGGTTTAAATGGCTACAAATATCCGTTGGCAGCATGCTTATAGATCCCACACAGGCCGTACGCCGTACCCGAACCGTATCATCTCCGGATGATCTCCGTACCCGCTCCGTACCAACTCCGGATCAGCTCCGGATCAGCTCCGGATAATCTCCGTTCCTATAGATGCGGAGCAGGCACGGATCGGGTACGCCCCAGACAGGGTGCCGACACGGTACTAACCATAAACTTGCCCCATATCCGGTTCTGCCAACAGGTTACAAATATACTTCTTCTTTTGCAATTAGCGCATACTACAAACGGGAATTTATCAGGGCTTATGCAAGAAAAATACTTGAAACGTTTGTGTATCTGGCAAATAATTCGTTCCTTTGCACCGCTTTCGCGCAATCGCTGTCAGGACACAAGAGAGAAGCCTGGTATGTTGCGTTGTAACGATAAAACAGTTTAATAATAAAAACAATGGATTTAATTAAAATTGCAGAAGAAGCATTTGCTACCGGCAAGCAGCATCCGAGCTTCAAGGCAGGTGACACTGTGACAGTAGCATATCGTATTGTCGAAGGTAACAAGGAACGTGTACAGTTGTACCGCGGTGTTGTTATCAAGATTTCCGGCCACGGAGAAAAGAAGCGTTTTACAGTACGTAAGATGTCAGGAACCGTAGGCGTAGAACGTATCTTCCCGATTGAATCACCGGCTATCGACAGCATCGAAGTGAACAAAGTGGGTAAGGTTCGTCGCGCTAAACTGTACTACCTGCGCGCTCTTACCGGTAAGAAAGCAAGAATCAAAGAAAAAAGAGTTAACGGTTAATACCGGACTCCTATTTCGAAATAAAAAAGGGAAGCTGACAGTTGTCGGTTTCCCTTTTTTACGTTTCCCCCCCCAAAAGAGACGAACTACACCACATGGCGACCGCCATGCAATGGCAAGGAAATGGTAAACGAGGTTTCACAATAGGGCTGAGAGACTACGAACAACTCTCCACCGTGCATGCGTACCATCTGCCGAGACAGACTAAGACCGATGCCGCTACCTTTCGCTTTCGTTGTAAAAAAAGGAATAAAAATATCTTCAAGCAAACCGGACGGAATGCCAGGGCCATTGTCGGCCACTTTTATAAACAGCATCATTCCGCTGCGGTGTACATGGATGCATATCTTCTTATCTGGTTGCTCTGCAAAGGCTTGTATGGAGTTTTTTAGTAGATTGATTAAAACTTGCGATAGCATTTTCTCGTCGGCATAAACTTGTATATCCGGTTGAAAAAGATCGACAGAAAAGTCAATGTGCCGGCGCAACAAATCTTCCTGATACAGTATCTGAATGTTTTGTAACAAATCCGTTAAAGAGAAATAAGTGAATTCCGGCTGCTTCAAACCAGTGAATTGTCTGTATGACTCCGTAAAACTGATTAAGTTTTGCCCTTGGCTTCTAATAGCTTCCAGGCCACGTATGGTTTTTGCGATAGTAAGGTCTATCCGGTCGTTGGAGTGTGACGTCGGAAAATAAGAAAGAAGCGTCTCAGAGAGTGAGACGATAGGAGTGATGGAATTCATGATTTCATGGGTCAATACCCGAATAAGCTTTTCCCAAGACTCATATTCTTTCTGATGCAGCCTGCGCTCAAACTCATTTTTCTTATGTTCCGCCAGCAATGCGTATATCCTGTTGAAAGAGGCATATAGATAACGCTGTTCTTGGGTACCTCTATTTTCCGGGAAATAAAGCATGGATTCACTGTCTTCTATCGAATCAAAAAAGAGTTTTATTTTCCGATTGTAGGTATTCAGGTAGCGGACGAGCAGACCGATAAGCCAAAGAGCCATTAGAAGAGTAACCGTTCCCAGTATGATGGCTCGTTTTGAGATAATACCGGCCAGCCCAAGTCCGAACGTCAGGACAATAAGCACTACGAATAAAAGAACATGTATGTATAAACGAGTACTGAACATCGGCTCTTAGAAATTAAAACGCTTCAATTTGTTATACAAAGTTTGCCTGCTGATGCCCAACTGTTCGGCCGTGGCTGTCAAGTTCTCCGCATTTTGGGATATGGCTGTCAATATCGCTTTTCTTTCCACCTCTTTCAAATTCGGGACTTTATCAAAGGAGCCTGTTTTGTCGGAGTGCAAGGATAGCTCAGAGGATTTAATGACCTCCTTTTCCGCTAAAATCACAGCCTTTTCAATCGTATATTGCAATTCCCGGATATTTCCCGGCCAGTGATGGCTCTCCAACTTTTGGATGGTTTTAGGATGCAAGGTCAGCCCCGGCCGTTTATACTGATTGGCATATTTTTTCAAGAAATAATCTGCAAGAATAGCGATGTCCTCCTTCCGATGCCGCAAAGGAGGAATTTCTATCTGTATCGTGTTGATACGATAAAACAAATCTTCGCGAAAACGAGCCTGCTTCACCATCTCATGCAAATCACGATTGGTGGCAGCAATCAACCGTATGTCAATGGGAATTCTTTTGTTGCTTCCAAGACGGGTTATTTCTCTGTTTTGCAAAGCAACCAGTAGCTTTGCCTGCATCCCTAACGACAGATTTCCTATTTCGTCAAGGAAAAGCGTACTGCCATTTGCCGCCTCAAACTTACCCATCCTGCTCTCGTAGGCATCCGTAAAAGCCCCTTTCTCATGCCCAAACAGTTCACTTTCAAATAGCGACTCGCTGATAGCCCCCATATCTACATGCAACATTTCATGGCGGCCGCGAAGCGACAGACGATGAATCTCACGGGCCAGCATTTCTTTGCCTGTGCCATTTTCACCATAAATCAAGAGGTTGGCATCTGTCTTTGCAACTTTGGTCATAAGTTTAATGATTTTCATCATTGCCGGAGAATGGCCCACAATCATTGCCGGTCCACCGGAGCCTTTAAAGGGTTTGCCTGGTAGCTTATTTTTTGTTTCACGGAGCGTGGCACGTACTTTTTCTATCAGGCTGTCATTATTCCAAGGCTTCAATATAAAATCCGCCGCTCCACTTTTCAAGGATTTCACTGCAAGGTCCACATCCCCATAAGCCGTCAGCATGATAACAGGCAGTTCCGGTTTAACCTCGTGTATGCGCTGAAGCCAAAACAAGCCTTCGTTGCCTGTATTGAAACCTACGGAAAAATTCATATCCAAGATGATTAGATCAACTACGGACTTTTCTAACATAGGAAATATCCGATTGGGGTCGGATACTGTTTCTATCTTTTCAAATTCCCTTTCCAAAAGCAATTCCAGAGAAGTTAATACACTTTTATTGTCATCCACAATTAAGATTGTACGGGCTTGCATACGCTTTTTTTAAGAGTAAAAGTATCGGTTTTATAGGTAGCGAACAAAAAAAACGCCTAATTATTTGACACATTCGGAATTTTATTATTCTCCCCTACTCTGTTTGCGTGGCAATACATCGTACATTGGCAGCGGTGGAAACCCAATTTCCGATGTCCGATGGAACAGATTGAGGGAGGAGAAACCAAGATGAGAGAACAAACCCTGTAACGTCAAAAAGGTGGACGTTTCAGCGTCAACAAAATGGACATTTCATCTTTTGATAAACCAATAGTTCATTCACTATCAATTAATTAAAATACTGGCATACGATTTGCTTAATGAAAGGAGAAACATAATCCTGTGAAGTAACTGATATGAATGCTAAAACATCCATCAAACAAAGTTTATTGATTTTTTTATCAACCTGTTGTTCGGCCGCGCCCGAAAACTGTAAAGCTCAATCCGGATGGACTGAAGATGAATGTATAGTTTATGCCATTGAACACAACCTCCGGATACGAAACAAGCAATTAGACGCGAAGATGGCTAATGCGGATATAGTAACTGCCTATGGGAGTTTCCTGCCTTCCATCCATACCATCGGTGCATTGGGCAAGCAGTTCGGGCATTCCATAGATCCGCGAACGAACCAATACACTTCTGAATCCTTTTTAGAAGGTACAATTGCCCTGAACATTTCCCTTCCCATATTTGAAGGGTTTTCACGTATTCATAGATTGCAGTTTTACAAATGGAATAAGAGAATCAGTAAACTTGCAAGCAAAGTGGAAGAAAACCGCTTGGCATTTGAAGTACTCGAAGCATTCTATCGCTACTGTTTTGATAAAGAAATACACGGACTCGCCATTGAACAACGAAAGCTTAGTGAATATTATTGCGAACAGATAAGGGAATATGTAGAATTAGGGATGCGTTCTCATGCTGACCTACAAGAAGTAAAAGCAAGGCTGCAATCAGACATCTACCAAGAAACTGTGAAATCAAACAGCCGGCATCTTTCTTTATGGGCGCTTAAAGAACTCATGAACATGAAAGAAGCCGATACACTGTCTGTACTTATAGCAGACGAAGCTATGGAAACAACCGCATGTCCTTTGAATTTTGATGAGCTTTATTCTGCTTCCGAAGCAATTCTTCCAGAATTTCACATCATGAAAATGAAAGAGAAGGCTTCTCGCGAATCAGCATCCATGGCCAATGGGGCTTTATATCCATCTATTCGTATGGAGTTTAACTTGAATACAGGGTATTATGATACAGAGAAAAATGATTATGGAAGTATGGCTCCATTTCGAGAACAATTAAATCGCAACATGAATAAGTATATTGGAATATGCGTATCTTTACCCTTATTCAGCGGCTTATCCCACTTTGGAAGTATAAGGAAAGGAAAACTTCGCTTGCAACAAGTAGAGAACGAAAACGAACAAAAGCGTTTATCACTCTATGAAAGAATTCATGAAGCGCATCTTTCTTTTATGGCTGCACATCAGGAACATCAATTGGCAAAAGAACAGCTTCGCGCAGATTCTATCACCTGGAAAGAGGGGGAAGAAAAATGGAAAGAAGGTATGATATCCGTGTTTGAATTGTTAGAAAAGCGTAACCGGTACATACGAGGTAAAACAGAAATGGTACGCACCAAGCTACAATATAAATTGAAAAAGAGAATGATACGGTTCTATCAAAAGGGGACATTCCTATAACCACAACCCACTATCAAATCCCAAAAAAGAGAATGATGAAGCAGATAGATTATAACGGCATGGATACGAGAATCGAACCAACATCCCGGTTTTCGAGAAGATTCATCTATATCACAATGGGGACGGTTATCGCTTTTATGGGTCTGCTGTGGCTCGTATTCCGTGATACCTCTTCTTCCATGAACGTAAACAAGAATAACATAACCATTGCCACTGTAAAAAAAGGAGAATTTAACGATTACATCCGGGTAGTGGGACAGGTCATCCCTGACCATATCATTTACCTTGATGCCATAGAGGGCGGACGCGTGGAAGAGCGTTTAATAGAGGAAGGCGCACACGTAAAGGCCGGAGATGTCATTATTCGCCTCAGCAATCCGCTACTGAATATCGGGATTTTACAAAGTGAGGCAAACTTGGCTTATCAAGAAAATGAACTTCGCAATACGCGCCTCTATATGGAACAAGAACATCTTCGCCTGAAACAAGAACGTATTGCATTACACAAAGACCTAGTGCAGAAGAAACGCCGTTTTGAACAGTATTCGCATTTATACAAGAAGCACCTAGTGTCGCGCGAAGACCACCTGCAAGCTCAGGAAGAGTACAGTTCTGCATCCGAACAACTGAAGGTCTTGGATGAAAGAATAGAACAGGACGTGCAGCTGCGCGACAACCAGCTTCAAAGTCTAAACGAAAATATCCAAAATATAAAGAAAAGCCTTTGGCTCGTGCGCGAGCGTTTGGAAAACCTAAAGATAAAAGCCCCCGTCGACGGGCAAGTAGGAAATATAGAAGCGCAAGTAGGGCAATCGATATCCCAAGGCGAACGCATTGGGCAGATTATTACCCCGGAGCTGAAAGTCGAAGCTTCCATAGACGAACACTATGTAGAGCGCATTCACCCCGGACTTTCTGCCAGCTTTGAGCGTGAAGGGCAAACATACAACATGAAAATGACCAAAGTGTACCCGGAAGTACAAAATGGACAATTCCGGACCGATTTGCATTTTATTTCGAATAGACCGGCAAATATTCGTTCCGGACAAACTTATCACTTAGATTTGCAACTTGGCGATCCGGTACAGGCGGTCCTTATTCCACGTGGAAGTTTTTATCAGTCGAGTGGCGGCGAGTATGTGTATGTAGTCGATGAAAAAGAAAGCACTGCGCATCGCCGTCGCGTAAGCTTAGGCCGCCAGAATCCTTTGCACTACGAAGTATTGGAAGGTTTGCATCCCGGTGAGAAAATTATTATTTCCGGATATGATTTATTTGGAAAAAACGAACGTCTAAATTTACAATAATGGAGTATTTTTCACAGATTATCAAAAGTCAGCGAGCGAAGAAATCCCTTTCTGCTCTTAATGTATTGGGCCTTTCCGTGTGTATCGGTGCGGCTTTATTCATCCTATTTTATGTGAGATTTGAATTAAGTTTCGACTCGTTTCATGAGGGGAACCGGATGTATCGTGCAGAGAGCCGCCTTTATGAAGGGGAACTGTTGACGGACAACTGGGCGACAACGACATTCGGCCACGCTCCTGTCATGGCACGCGAGATTCCCGGCATCGAACAGTACGTCAGAGTGACCGCGCAAGATCGCGAACAAGAAGTGACCTATAACGACCGCCAGTTTATAGAAGAACGTTATTGCTATACGGAACCTTCCTTTTTCGACCTGTTCAACTTTCCTATAATCAAAGGAGAAAAGAGCGGCCAACTGGTTCGTCCTAACACTGTTGTGATTACAGCAAGTGCCGCCCATCGTTATTTTGCAGATAGCGACCCTATCGGTAAAATCTTAACCTTCAAGACTCCTTCATCGGAACAGCATTTTGAAGTCACGGGAGTTATTGCCGATATGCCGTACAACTCTCATCTTCGCTATGACTTCTTGCTGTCGTATGCCTCTATTCCGGAAGCGCGGCGCGACATCTGGTATATCCATGGCGTATATACATACATCCGCCTTGAAGCGGACAAAGATCCCCACGACATCGAGGAGGCCTTTCGGGCAATCTCGCAGAAGTACAAAACAGCCGCATTAAAACATAAAGATTGGAGAATCGAGCTGATTCCTTTAAAAGATATACACTTGACTCCTCGCAAATCTTATGAGAAAGAGGAAAAAGGAAGCAGAAGCGCCATTCATATTCTTTCAATCATGGTGGTGGCTCTACTGTTAATCGGTTGGGGCAATGCTTTGAACTTGACTATTGCTCGCTATTTGGAACGGGGAAGAGAATTTGGGCTGCGCAAAGTGTTCGGGGCGTCTCGCCGCCAAATTATCATACAAGGATTATTGGAAGCCGGATTATTCAATCTACTGGCACTCATTCTGGCATTCGGGTGGATAGAGGTCTTGCTGCCGGTAGTTTCCCGTTGGGTTGGGCAAGATTTTGCATTCGATGTATTCACGTCATTGGAATGTTGGGGCATGGTATTCATGATATTTGCCTGCGGAACTCTCTTCATCGGTTTATATCCATCATTCCTACTTACCCGTATTAAGCCTTCGGACATCATGCGCGGCAAGTTGCTGCATAGTCGTAAAGGAAACAGGATAAGGAAGCTATTGCTTGTCTGCCAATTCATGGCTTCATTCATGCTGGTTTCGGGTACATTTGTAGTAATGAAACAGATAGATTACATGCAACAGACAACCTCTTCGGATACATTTGCCCGGGTATTGGTATTGAAGCATCCGGCCTTGACAGAAAACATGGCTGTGCGAATGAGGAACTTTAAAAAAAGGTTGGAACAGGAATCCTACATAAGCCATGTGGCCGTATCGGGTGCCGTACCGGGCATAGAAGTTGCCAATTACTTCACGAACCGTCCTTATGGAAGTGATATTTCCGAAATAAAACTGATACAAATGTTTGCAGTCGATTTTGATTATTTGGACCTATACACTCCGGAACTTCTTTGCGGCCGTTTTTTCTCTGAAGAATATGGGAATGAGCAGAATAAGGTGGTTCTGAATGAGGAAGCTGCCCGATTGCTCGGATACACCTCTTCGGAAGAAGCCTTGGGCAAGCAGTTGGCCATGGAGGTACTCAAAGAGCCGTTAGAGGTCATTGGCGTTGTAAGAAACTACCATCAGCAATCGCTTGCCGAACCCTATAAGCCCATCATGTTTTTCATAAAAGAGCGTGTACCTATTATTGCGACGCCCTACGTCTCCATTAAGCTAAAGAGTAACATAGACTCCAAACGGCTTGCCGAAATAGAACACATATATAAGACCTATTTTCCAACAGCTGTTTTCTCCTATTTCAGGCTGAGCGATTACAATCATGAATTATACAAGTCCGACCGCAATTTCAGCCGGATTTTCACTTACGCATCGCTGCTTGCGATATTTGTAGCCTGCTTAGGGCTGTGGATTATGACGCTCTTTTCCACAATGGCGCGTGTGAAGGAAATCGGCATCAGGAAGGTTTTAGGAGCCAACAAAAAAAGTCTTTTCATGGTTTTGACACGGGAATTGATACTGCTTACCCTATTGGCGACAGCATTGGGGACACCTATATCCATGCTCCTGATGGACGAATGGCTCAAGAGTTATGCGTTCCACATTACATTGCCTTGGTGGGGATATATGCTGGCATTTGCAGGGATGATGTGCGTTGCCCTATTGACCGTGGCTCGCCAAGTTTGGCGTGTGATTCGCTTGAAACCCATGCGTATTTTAAGAAATGAATAATTCAAATCGTTAACAATATGATTAAAACAGAAAATCTCTCTATGGTCTTCACTACAGAAGACGTACAAACCAGAGCCCTGAACAATGTAAATCTACAGATTGAGCAAGGTGAGTTTGTTGCCATCATGGGACCGTCCGGATGCGGCAAATCGACCCTGCTGAATATTTTAGGGACACTGGATACGCCTACTTCCGGCAAGTACTTTATCCATGAGAAAGAAATGACTAAGATGAATGAGAGCCAACTAAGCAATTTCCGCAAGAAAAACATCGGCTTTGTTTTTCAGAGTTTCAATTTGATAGATGAATTAACCGTCTTCGAAAACGTGGAACTGCCCTTGATTTACCTAGGGATGCGAAAAGCTGAACGGACACAAAAGGTGATGAATGTATTGGAGCGAATGAATATCAGCCACCGTGCCCGGCATCTCCCACAGCAGTTGTCGGGGGGACAACAACAACGGGTAGCCATTGCCCGTGCCACAGTGACGGAGTGCCCTCTGATTTTAGCAGACGAACCGACAGGCAACTTAGATTCGGCAAACGGCACCGAAGTAATGTCCTTACTTCAGAATCTTAATAGACAGGGAACTACCATTATAATGGTTACACATTCAGAAAGAGACGCCAACTATGCCAATCGAATCATTTACCTATTGGATGGCAAAATAGTGCGTGAATAGGCTCTCTGCAACCATGAATATATCCATAAAAAAGGGAAGCTCTCGGCTCCCCTTTTTTATGTTTTCTACTATCTGTCATTTGACATCTCTCAGTTCCCAGCCCAATGCACTGGCACCCAGCACAGCAGCATCAGAGTCCTTCAACTCAGAAGCCAGCAATTTGGTCTTGCCTTTGTAGATATTCAAGACATTCGCATCAATGGCTTTCTGGATAGGCTTGAAGATATAGTCGCCTGCCTTTGCCAGACCGCCGAAAAGCACGATAGCTTCCGGACTGGAGAAAGCGATAAAATCAGCCAAAGCTTCACCCAGGATGGTGCCCGTAAACTCGAAGATGTCCTGAGCTATCTTGTCGCCCTTCACAGCTGCATCATATACATCCTTAGAAGTGATATTCTCCGCAGGAATCTCGCGCAGCAAGCTCGGCTCGGTACTCTTGGTCAGGAACTCGCGTGCAGAACGGGCCACACCTGTAGCCGAACAGTAAGTCTCCAGACAGCCGTGGCGTCCGCATCCGCAGAGACGACCGTTTTCGCGACGGATGATGGTGTGTCCCAACTCTCCGGCAAAACCGTCATGGCCGTACACCATCTGGCCGTTGATAACAATACCGCTACCTACACCGGTACCCAGGGTAATCATAATGAAATCCTTCATACCGCGAGCAGCACCGTAGGTCATTTCTCCGATACCGGCAGCGTTGGCATCGTTGGTCAGAGCGGCAGGGATGCCCAAGCGCTCCTCGAACATAGTAGCCAAAGGAATTACGCCTTTCCAAGGAAGGTTGGGAGCAAATTCAATAGTACCGCTGTAATAGTTTCCGTTAGGAGCACCGATACCGATACCTTTTATTTTGTCCACGCCACCGTTGGCTATGATGAGCGGCAACAGATTCTTGCAGACTTCGTCTACATAAACGTTAACGTCTTCATAAGCGCCTGTCTTGATGGAACTGCTTGCAATAATCGTTCCGCGTGCGTCTACAATACCAAAGACGGTGTTTGTTCCGCCTATGTCAATGCCCACTACGTAGGGCTTTTCCATGTTTGAATTCATGATATTACATTTTTTAAAGGGTTAGTAAATCTCATTCATGGTTACAAAAGTCACAAAGAAAAACGACATTGCAAAATCTTTTTTGGAAAAAGTTCACGACACTTGCAACTTTTCGTAACAGAGCCTCGTCTAATACTAAAAATTTGTAAGAGTAAAGCTATAAATAGAAAAAACGTGATACAGCTAAAAGACATCAACAAGACCTACAACAA
>CAMWRY010000003.1 GCA_947176775.1 uncultured Bacteroides sp. | reverse complement strand
CGCACCTTTTAATACCTCCTCGTAGCATATGAGAACTACAGGATTACTAACTCGTATTAATATGTATATTATTACTGCCGCATAACGATTACAAAATTACACAAAAAAATATATCTAACAAAAGTGGGAGGATTTTTTAACTTTTTACCATAGACATTTTATTAGGGAAGCGTAGGTTCAACTGGCAAGTACAAATAAGTAGAAATGTTTGAACAACACCGTTTTAGGAAGTTGAAAAATCAAGTTTCTCTCTCGGTATAGCGTTTATTTTGGCCAATATCTTCTTTAGTTTAGCATTTGTGTATTTCCCATTCGTGTTCTATTTAGCTCCTTATTATGAGTATGTAGCAAGTTACTTATCAAATTCAGCCTCTTTGAGGGTCAAATATGGTTTTGCAAATGGTGACTGACAAGACATAAACAAGGTCAGCAGGAATTTTTTACATAAATGGACATGAATGTATATAACCTAAAATAAGAATAAATTTTAATAAGGGCTGCCCAAAAAGAAAAAAATGCAGTTGCCATCCTATAGATACTTGCAGAAAGGATAAAATTTACTTTTAGACCTTTTGGGATAGCCCTTATTAATACTTCAGATAAAATTCCTTAGGTTATATTTTCAATCCTTTGGACCGGGTTTCCTCCTTGGCATACAGTCCCGGACGCCCGATTATGACATGGTTGGCAACGATACTATCCGCCGGACTGCGTATCTGCGGCGGTGCATTTTCGGGATATTGCGCCTGCCTGTTCCTCACATCTTCCGCTTCCGGCTTGAGCTGTTGCCCTTCATTCTCCTTTTCTGCGACTTCGGGCGTGGGTGGCGCAAGCTCCAGCTGAATTTTTCGGTCAAGGGCGGCAAGTTCGGACTTCAACTGCTTCAGCTCGTCCTCCTTCTTCCACACCTTACCCGCTATCTCCTGTAACTGCGGTATCTCCATCTCCAGCACCTCGTTCTTCGCCTTGTACTGGTCGATGATGGAGGGTATCCTCTCCATCGCGTTGAGGAAGTTGCGGGCGGCGGCCAACGGGTCAGCCATCGCCAGATGCCCGTTGTTGTAGGTGTACTTGTAGTTCCCCTCGACCACGAAGCGGTTGTCGGTGAACTCCAATCCCTCTTTGAGTATCCTTTCGCTCACCACCTTTATCGGAAAACCGTAAAGTTCACCGACCTGCGTGTACAACCCTCCGGTCGTGGCATTCTTGGCTATCTCCTGCAAACGCTTTCCGATGACCTTCTCATCGGCGGAATCCACTCCGTCCACCTTTATTATATTAAGGCGGTTGCCCTCCTTGTCGGTCTGCACCACCGACAGGAAGCGGTTCCAGTCCTCCGTCATGGCATCTATGAAAGCCGTGTTGTTGCGCAACTCGCCGGTCTTTGACTCCAGCTTGAACTCCGAATCACGCTTGCCCTTGTTGAACGACTTGCGTTCCCCTTCGAGCGATGCGATCCGCTTTTCCAGTTTCGCCTTGTCCAACAGGTCGGTATTGCCGGAGAGCAACGCCATGTATTCCGAGAAATTCATGCCCGATTTTTCGTCCATTGCCCCCTCGTCGATGGTACGCGCACCCATCGCACCGCTTTTGAGCTGGCTTATGAAAGTCTGCTTGCAGTGCAGGAGGTTGAACTTGTAGCTGTCCAGTGACTTCTCCACCGCGTAGATGATTACATCCACGTTGTTCCCGGCGAAATGTTTGGCAATCTCATTACCTGCCCTAACTCCGCGTCCGTCACGCTGTTGCAAGTCGGACGGTCGCCACGGCGTATCGAGATGATGGATAGCCACACACCGTTTCTGGGCGTTCACACCCGTTCCGAGCATAGAGGTAGAGCCGAACAGCACACGCACCGTCCCGGCGTTCATGGCGTCTATCACCGCCTTCCGCGCCTTGTCGGTCTTGCACTCCTGAATGAAGCGCACCTCGCTTGGCGGTATACCGTAGTCCTCCGTCAGTTTGCGCTTGATTTCCGAATAGACGTTCCACCCGTCGCCCGGCTGGTATGTCCCCAAATCAGAGAAAACGAACTGCGTGCCTTTCTGGGCGTCGTATTTTTGATAATACTCCGCGATCATCTTGGCACAGTGACTCGCTTTGTTGTCGGGATGATCTTCGTAATTCGGGTCTATCATGCGCATGTCGAGTGCCATTTTCCGGGCATAGTCCGTGGCGATGAGCATCTTCGCCTTTTCTTCCGTTTCCGAAAGCGGCAGCCTGCCCAACAAGGTGGCATCGCCCGTCTTGGCGAACTGCATCAGTTTCTGTATGAAGTCCTCCTGTTCCGGCGTGGGCGGTATATGGTGCAGTATCTCGTTCTTGGCAGGACGGTCAACGCCCACATCCTCCGCCGTGCGGTAGTCCGTGATTTCATTATAGAAGGCGGCAAGCTCCGGCACTTTGATGAAGTAGCGGAAACGCTCCTTCTGGACCACATTGTTCGTCACGTTAAATTCAAAATCCGTCGTCTTCTTGGCAAATATCGCCGCCCAAGCGTCGAAACACCTTATGTCCTGCCGTTCCAGCTCCTTCGGGCGCAGGTACTTGAACAGCAGGTACAATTCAGTCAGTGAGTTGCTGATAGTCGTGCCGGAGAGGAAGGTCGCACCCAAGTCTTTTCCTGTGCGCTCCTGTATGGTGCGTATGGCAAAGAGCATGTTAAGTGCCTTCTGGCTTCCCTCGCTGTTTCCCAATCCCGCCACACGGTCGTGGCGCGTGTTGAAAGTCAGATTCTTGAACTGGTGGCTCTCATCTATGAAGATGTGGTCGATGCCCATCTGCTTGAAATCCACCACGTCGTCCGTGCGTGACTTTATGGCGTGTTCCACCTTCTCCAGCTTCGCTTCAAGGTTGTGCTTGCGCTTCTCCAATCCTTTCAGCATCGCCCGCGACACGTTCTTTCCCTGCTGCCGTAGCACTTCGAGGTTTTCCTCCACCGTGTCAAGCTCTGCTTGCAGGATGCGCTGCTGCAATTCCGGCGACTGCGGTATCTTGCCGAACTGGTCGTGCGACATGATGACGCAATCGTAGTCGTTGTTCTTTATATTATTGAAGAAGCGCACACGGTTGGCGGTCGAAAAGTCCTTCTCCGAAGCGTACAGAATACGTGCGTTGGGATATGCCGCCTGATAGGTGGCTGCAATCTCCGCAACGTTGGCTTTCAGCCCGATAATCATCGGCTTGTGTGCCAAATTCAGACGCTTCATCTCATGCGCGGCGATGCACATTATCAGCGTCTTACCGGTTCCCACCTCGTGGTCGCAAATTCCGCCGCCGTTCTGTTTCAACATCCAGACGCAATCCATCTGTGAGGGATAGACGCTCTTGATACCCCGGCTTGCCAGCCCTTTCAGGTTGAGGTCGGGAAAGGTCTGATGGGAGCCGTCGTAGCGCGGGCGCACGAAACAGTTGAACTTGCGGTTATACATCGTCACAAGCCGCTCCTTGAACTGCGGCGACTGCTCTTCGAGCCATTCGGAGAAGCCGTTTCGTATCTCGTCAATCTTGGCGTTGGCGAGTTGTATTCCCTCGCTGTCGCGCATCTTGATGTCGTTGCCATGCTCGTCCTTGCCGATGGACTTCATCATGTCAGGGCAGGTGTTGTGCAGGGCGTGTTTTAGGAGGTGCATACCGTCATAGTTCCGGTAATACCCCTTCACCAGAAACTCGTCCGTGATTTTCATGGTGCGGTAGCCGCACACCACCGAAAACTCGTCCATGCTTGCGGAATAGGCGATTTTCACCTCCGTGTCGAACAGCCGGCTCATGTAGGCGGCATAGACACCCGTCGGAATCCAGCGTTCCCCGAAATTGAAGTCCAGATCCTCGAAGGCGATGCGCTGCGGCTCGGCATCTTTCAGAGCCTCCAACGCCTGCTTCACCTCCGGCATACGCTCATTTTCGGGATTGTCACCCATCCATGCCTCTATGCGTTCCGCTTTCTCTATGACATTTCCGGCGATGAAACGGTCTTTGATTTCGTAACCGGTCACGAGCGGATTGTAGTAGATGCGCCCTTGCAGGGCAGTGAGCAAATCCTCCGCCGTGCTGTCGGTTATCTCCCGCATATAGTCGAGATTGACCGTACCATATTTGTTGAGCGACGCAGACAGGGCTTCTTCGGGAGAGCCTACGTTGGCATGGCTCTCCACCGCGAAGGAAACAGGATGCTCGAAGATGTCCGCCTTGACGAACTTTCCGTTTTCCATCCGTTCCAGCGAAAGGATGTCGCGCCCGCCCGCATCCATCATCACTAACTTCACGTTCTGCTTGGCGTTGAGGTTGCCGTAGCGCATGACAAACTCATCGTAACAGGTATTCAGATGCTCTCGCCACGGAACATTTGCCTCGCGCCGGAGCGATTCATAACGGTACAGACGCTCGTAGGCGTCACGCAGCGACACATACAACAACGCCTTTTCCTTCTGGTATCCTTTCAGGTCGAGCGGCTGGAATGTCGCCCCGTATGGCGTGATGTCTTTCAGGTAGCCGATGTTATGACGCCCCCGGTCAGCCACCAGCGACCCTTCGCGCAGGTGCATCTCCGGCGTGCGGTGGTAGGCACGCGGAGAAAGGTCCACGACTTCCTCCTTCGGCTTTTCCGCTTCGATGTCGGGGAAAAGGAAAGTCCCCACCGCTTCCGATGGGGTATCTGTAACGGCAGGTGCGGCGACTGCCTCCGGCTGTGTTTCCTCCTGTCGTGGCTGCTCACGGGAAGTTTCCGGCACGGCTTTCACTTCCGTCTTTTCCGCCACTTGTTTCTCGTTATGCTGCCTTGCCAGTTCCCGAAGTTCTTTCCTACGCTCCGGCGTCAAACCCATCATCATTTCATAGAAACCGTTGATGGGAGGATTGGTATCCCAGTCCAGTGTGGCATAGATGTCGTCCGGGTCGGCAGGCTTGGCGGTGTTCTCCGCTTTCACCTCCTTATTCTCCATTGCGGGTTTTGCAGTTGGAGCTGTCGGTGTAACCGTGACTTTCGGTTTGGGCGGAGTGGACTTTGCCGTAACTGCCTTTTTCACCGTCTTTTTCTTTTTGGAGGTTTTCGGTTGGCTGACCTCTTCCGTCATCCCCCAGAGGTCAAGCAGGGTGAGCTGCACGCCTGCGGAATATTGCGGGCGCGGTTCTATCTCCGGCTTTTCATCTGCGGGTTGCGGCTTTTCTGTCGGAGTTTCCACCGTCTGCGCCGAGGATACTGTTTCCAATTTTATGGCAGGACGCTCTACTTTATTTTGAACGGCAACTTTTTCTTCCGTTCCTGCCTGCCGGATTGAACCCGAATACAAGCGCATGGCAAGCCTGTAATGGAAATCCTCGTCGAGCATACGGCGCAAATCCCCGGCGATGCCTGCTGCCTTGCCCTCGTGCAGATAAACCATAGCGGGCTTCCCGTAGGGGTCTGTGTCAAGTTTCGCCATCGTATGCACGATGCGTTCCGGGTGGTGGATGAAATAGGCGTTGTCGGTCAGGGCGGTTTTCGTGTCCGTCTGTATCACGGTCATCAGCCGCTCGTCCTGCGACATTTCCTTCTTGCTGAGGTTCTTTTGCAGGACAATCAGGTCACTGCCCACCTCCGTGCCCGCGTTGTCCGTGAACAGGTTGTTGGGCAGGCGTATCGCGGATACCAGATTGGCCTGACTGAACAGCTCGTTACGCACGGAGGTCTTGGTGCTATTCAATACCCCTTGCGAGGTGATGAACGCCACGATACCGCCGTCACGCACGGCATCCAGTCCTTTGAGAAAGAAATAGTTGTGGATGGTTTTCTGGGCGGAGCGTCTGCCGAAAGAGTCGCTCCGCTGAAACTCCGCGTCGAACACGGCAATGTCACCGAACGGAATGTTGGACACCGCCAAGTCGAAATAATTGTTGAACGGTCTTTCGATTTTCTCAAAACCGCAGGTGCGCATTTTCTGGTCGGGATAGAGATGCCTCAAGATTGTACCCGTGAGCAGATCCTTCTCGAAAGCCATCACATCCGCATTGGGGCTGTGCCGCAGCATGGAATCCACGAACACGCCGACACCTGCCGACGGTTCGAGCATACGGGCGGGGCGGACGCTGTAATCTGCCAGCACGTCCGCGATGGTGTCGGTTATCTCTTTGGGGGTGTAGAAAGCGGTCAGCACGGACGCTTTCAGCGAATCCACAAACCGCTTGTACTCTGTTTCGTCCTTGCTGTTCTCACGGATAAGCCTGTGCAGCTCCACCGTCGGGGCGAACAGTTCGAGGTCGGATTTCGCCCACCGGACGGCATCCGTCAGTTCCTTTGCAGGGTTGAGGATACATTTCAGACCGCCGAAACCGCAGTACCTTTGAAGTATGGCACGCTCTTCGGTTGTCGCTGTCCTATTTTCCCTGTCAAGGATGAATGCCGTCCGTATCGCCTCGATGTTGTCCCGCAGTTTCTGTTTGCGGTTAAACGCCATATTCGTCTAAGTAAAGGACGGTTGCTCCCGTCAGCTCCGTGTAGAGCAGGTCGTAATCGGAAGACAGGGCGAAATTGTCATCCGAGAGGTCATAGACGGAGAACACGTTGCCGACAAGCGGCAGCAGTTTCAGGACAAAGGCTTCACGCTTCTCTTCCGGCACTTCATCGGCAAACTCGTTTTCCACGACTTCGCGGAGGATGGCGTAACGGGAATAATGCAGCCCGCGCAGCAGCGTGTCCATCGCCAGTTCCTGCGCACCATCGGCGGGATAGCCTTCAAGCCGTGCCCTCTCATACGTTTCGGCGGCACGGTCGGCCCGTTCCCGTATGAAAGCGGTGTCGTCAGCCTGTTCAAACTTGTTCGTGCGGAGATAGTCCAGCAGGTACAGACCGTAATAGGAAAAGTCGGTCTGACCCTCGTTTTTCTTCTTGTTGTTCATTACTTTGGATTTAGCGGATTGATAATTAACGGGATAATCGGTTGGAAAAAGGAAGAAAAAGGCACTCGGTATCCCTCCGAGTGCCACCACTAAATCCAAAGTATGAGTGTAATCCGGTATCGAAGAACAATTCATTACTCTGAACAAGTGGCAAAGTTAATACTATTTCTTCCGTCCTGAAAATTTCTTGTCCTTTTTAGCCTCCGGGAACACAAAAGTCGTGTTATATTCCCCGTCAAAGGCGACAACAGCATCGAAACTCTTGCCCTGTTTGCTCTTGAACCCTTTGAGCAGCTTGGTATGCCCTTCGGTGAGCAGGTCTTTGATTTCATCGTCGGACAGGGTGCGTCCCGCTTTCAGCCGGAACACGGGCAGTCCGCACTCCGTGTTGTCGCAGCGTACCACCTTGCCGTAGAACCGCATCCTGCCCGTGCCACACTTGGGACACGCGCAGCCGGAGTCACGGCTGCCGAAGAGCTTGTCGCACGAGATCAGTTCGGAGGTTATCTCACGTGTGTACGCCTCTAT
Organism: uncultured Bacteroides sp.; assembly: GCA_947176775.1. Taxonomy (GTDB): domain Bacteria; phylum Bacteroidota; class Bacteroidia; order Bacteroidales; family Bacteroidaceae; genus Bacteroides. The sequence goes on along the minus strand of CAMWRY010000003.1, from coordinate 33,232 downwards.
CTCCTTGCGGAAGGTGTCGTCGGACAGTTCCCCGCGCTCGATACGCGCCAGCTCCTTTTCCCATTCGCCCGTCATGGCAACATCGGCGATGCGCATCGTCTTGACGACGGAATTGAGGGCAAGTCCTTTTTCGGTGGGAACAAGCGACTTCTTGCAGCGTTCCATGTAACCGCGCTTGAAAAGCGTTTCGATGATGGAGGCGCGTGTGGCGGGAGTACCGATGCCACAGTCCTTCATCGCCTGCCGCAGTGCGTCGTCCTCAATTTCCTTGCCCGCCGTTTCCATTGCCGAGAGCAGGGTGGCTTCGGTATGCAGCGGCTTGGGTTTGGTCTTTCCTTCGGTAATGGACGAGCCTTTCGGTGTCAGCGTGTCGCCTTCCTGCCAGCCGGGGATGGTAATTTCCTCTTTTTCCTCGCCATAGACGGCACGCCATCCGGTTTGCTTCACGACGCTGCCTTTTACGGTAAACTCCACTCCGGCACATTCCGCCGTGACAGTGGTCACATCCTTGACGCATTTCTCAGAGAATGCCTCGACCATGCGCCCGGCAATCATCTGATAGATGGTATTGTCCTCTTTGGAGAGGAAGAGCGGTTTCTCACCCGTGACGAGCAGGGCATGGTGGTCTGTCACCTTGCCGTCGTCCACGCTGCGGCGTGTCGGGGCGGCTTTTGCCCGCACCTTGTCTTTCCATTCGGGCTGTGTGCCGATGAAAGCGAGCAGTTTGGGAATTTCGGCAAACACGTCTTCGGGGATGTAGCGGCTTCCCGTTCTCGGATAGGTTATCAACTTCTTTTCGTAGAGTTTCTGCGCGATTTCAAGCGTCTGTTCCGCCGTGAAGCCGTGCTTGGCGTTGGCTTCTTTCTGGAGCGTGGTCAGGTCGTAGAGCAAGGGAGTTTCCTCCGTCTTCTCCTTGCGCTCGGCTTTCGTGACAGTGGCGCAACCTGCCGCCTTTACCTTATTATATAGTTCCATCGCCGGTTCTTTCTCTTTCCATTTCTCGGAGGATGAGAATTTCACGACTTCGCCGTCGCAACCGTCCGTTGCGATATGGAGCTGCCAGAATGCTTCGGACGTAAAGCGGCGGTTCTCCCAGTAGCGTTCACATACCATAGCCAACGTTGGTGTCTGCACCCGCCCCACGGAATACGTGCCGTGTCCGGCGGCGATGGATAACGCCTGTGTGCCGTTGATGCCCACGAGCCAGTCGGATTCGCTCCGCGCTTTGGCGGCGAGGTAGAGGTTGTCGTATTTGCTGCCGTCTTCGAGTTTCCGCAGTCCCTCGCGGATAGCTTTGTCGGTGAGAGAGCTGATCCACAGGCGCACGAAAGGAGTGGTGCAACCCGTATAGTGGTAGAGGTAGCGGAAGATAAGCTCTCCCTCGCGTCCGGCATCGGTCGCCACGATGATATGTTCGCTTGTGTCGAACAGTCTTTTGATGACTTTTATCTGCGACACCACGCCGCTGTCGGGCTTGTAACCTTTCTCCGTCCTGACCTGACGGGGGACGAGCGTGAATGTGTCGGGAATAATCGGGAGGTTGTCACGGACAAATCCGCGCACGCCGTAGCCGTCGGGCATGGCAAGCTGAACGAGGTGTCCGAATGCCCATGTCACGGCATAACCGCCTCCCTCGAAATATCCTTCCTCTCTCTTTGTCGCGCCCACGATGCGGGCGATTTCACGTGCCACGGAGGGCTTTTCTGCAATGATTGTCTTCATGTCTTCTTCTTTTTTGTTGATACTTTGGATTTTATTTTGGATTCAGTGGCGGACACGGGATTACATTTTCATGCCCTTGCCCGTTTTCTTCTGCGGCTTCTCCTGCTGCTGTTGCTGGCGGGCGTCCTTCGGGTTGGTCTGACCTTTCTGCAACGGCTCTCTCAGATTCTTTGTAGCCTCGTTGGTCTTGCCATCGTTGTTCACCGCCACCTGCGTGCGGCTCTCGTTGGACGGAGCAACCTGCTGTGCATTGTCAGGGTTCGTGTCGTAGCGGTACGGGCGTCCCTTCTCCGGGTTGAACTTGATATACATCGTGGCATGGAAGCCCTGCTTGTCGGTCACGTTCTCCAGCTTCACGGCTTTACCCGCCACATAGTCGGCTTTCTGCTGGTCGGTGAAGCTCACGCCGCTCCATTTGCTGATGGGGCGGATGCTGCCGTCCTCGTTCGTCCACGTGTTGCGGCGTTGCTCCTTCTTGGTCTGTGCGGCATTTTCCCCGCCCTGCGCCTGACTTTTCGATGTGTCGCCTTTGGTTTCCTGTGTCTGTGCGGTACGGGGCGACTTGCCGGTTCCCGGCACGAACTCCACGCCGCGCTGCTCCACGTTCACTTGCAGGGTGGTGACGAACTTTCTGCCGTCGTTGCGCTCGATGAGCTTGTCGCGTACGGGCAGTCCGGCGCGGAGCATGTCCCGCTCCTGCGTGGTGATTTCCGTCTTGCCGATGCGCTCCGGGATGCGCACCCTGCTTGCCGGAATGTCCGTGATTTCATTCGTCTTGCGGTCGATGCTGATGTAGGAGGGGATGATCTCGCCCGTTTCCCTGTCCACAATGTCCACGACCCTACCGAGATTGCCCGTTTCGCGGAGGTTCTTCCGGTCATTGTCGGAGAATTTGTGTTCCTTGTACTCATCCAGCTTCTGCTCCTTGCGGATGAAGTGCGGCACGAGGCTGATGTTTCCCTCACCGTCCTTCTTGAAGGAGAGGCGGGCGTCCAGCTCGAATGATTCGCCGCCGAAGGTCGGTTTGACCTTTACCAAGTCGGACTTGCCATAGTTGAGCATCTTCGTAAGGTCGCCGGACTTTTCAAGGTTGTCCCGCTTTACGCCCCATCTGTCCTCCAGCTCCTGCCAGTTGATTTTACTCTCGTCGATGGGCTGGTAGCCACGTTTGCCCTGCATCTGTTCGGATTTGTCCTGTTGCTGTTCTTTCCGTTGTTCCATGTTCTCCTGTTTTTGAGGTTCTTGTTTCTCTGTCTGTTGTGCTGCCATCTCTTCCTGCACCTTCTTCTCATAGTCGGAGGTGTCCACCTTGTGAGGGGCGAGCAGCTCCTTGTTCGCTTCGGGGTCTTTCAGCAGTTGCTTCATCACCTCTAAGAGATTTTCAGCTTGGTCTGCCGCAATGCGGTAGAAACCGAAGCGGCTGGGTTCCTTGCACTGCCGGAAGAAGTTCTTGAAGAAGTTGTCCAGCACGTCGCCATGTCGGTCGAATTGCAGGAAACTCTGCGCGTTCTCCGCTTTTGCGGGGGTGCGCTTGGGTGTGCCGTCCGCGTTCAGCCCGGCTACCACGCTGATCTCGCCTGTCTTCTCGTCACGGACTACCAGCACGTCCTTTTCGTCTTTTTTCTTTGCCATCTGAAAAATGTTTTAATGGGTTATTTATGAAAGAAATTATGGATACGAGCCTTGTAGAAGGCTATATCTTCCTTTTTGAAGTCCTTGATATGGTTGGAAAGGAATGTCAGCACGTCCTCCTCGCTGTAATAGGTCTTCTTGCCCAGCGTCTTGTAGGGCAATGCGCCTACGCTGCGGTAGCGTTGGAGGGTGCGTTTGCTTATCTGGAGCAACATGCACAAATCCTGATTGTCGAAAAGGCGGATGCTTTCCGTGATAGTGGGCTGTTTCCCCTCAGCCTTCATCGCCAGCAGCAGTTCGTCCTGACGGTCGAGCCGTTCCATCAGCTTCTGCATCCAGCCCTCGAAGTTGTTTCGTGTGAGCAGTTCCATGACCTATGTCCTCCTTCCTTTTGGTTTGCCGCCCGTGCGCAGCGTGTGGTTGTGGAACAGGGTGTCTATTGTCCCTTCCTCGTTCCTTACTGTGTTGTCCTCCAATAGCCGCAGTATCTCGGAAAGGCGGTAGCGGCAGCTTCCGCGTACCACCACATACTCGATACGGTGGTCGGTGCGCATACGCTGCATGGTGCGCTTGCTCACGTTGAGCATCTTCGCCGCCTGTGCCGTGTCAAGCAGCTTGTCTTCGGTTTCCCGCTTCCGTTTCTTCTCGTCCCTTGCCTCGCGGATGTACCCTGCGATGTTCGCAATCTGCGCCATCATCTCCTTGTAGGCGGAACTTTCCATTGTTATCACTTTCATGTTCAGTCCTTTCTTTTTGTTTCTGCGACAAAATTCGGCAATAAACAAAAGGGGCTTTAACAACTCACTACGTGACTCACGTAAGATTTTTGCGGAAGATGGCTCCGTAACCCGGTCAAACGGCGCAACAGGCAGCCTTTCAGCGGAAAACGATACGTCTTGTATGCCGTTTCGTTACCTTTGCGGCAAACTCTAAATGACATGAATATGGAAATAGTATCTATCGAGAAAAAGACTTTCGAGATGATGGTGGCGGCATTCGGCGCACTCTCGGAGAAGGTCGCCGCCCTGAGGCGCAAAAGCGACACGGGGCGCATGGAAAGATGGCTCACGGGCGAGGAGGTCTGCGGGCAGTTGAGAATAAGCCCGCGCACGTTGCAGACGCTGCGTGACAGGCGGCTTATCGGCTACTCGCAGATAAACCGCAGGTTCTATTACAAGCCAGAGGAGGTGAAGCGGCTGATACCGCTTGTCGGCACGCTCTATCCGCACGGCAGATGATTTGATTTATTCACCCACTGAATCCGAAGTTATGATGAACGAGAACAACGATGTTTTTACGATGGAAGACGAGCCGATAGCCTCTGTGGTGCAGGATATGCGCAAAGGCTCGAAATGGCTGTCCGCATTTCTGGAAAGCTACCGTCCTCCGCTGGACGGGGAACGTTACCTGACGGACGGCGAGGTGTCGGAACTGCTCCGTGTGAGCCGGCGCACCTTGCAGGAATACCGCAACAACCGCGTGTTGCCCTTCATACTTTTGGGAGGGAAGGTGCTTTACCCGGAAACGGGGCTGCGCGGGGTACTGGAAGCGAACTACCGCAAGCCGCTGGAGTGAGGCGGTTTCATGAAAAAGTAAACGGGTGACACCTTTTGTGGTGCTACCCGTTTACTTGTCTTATGGGGTATGTGCAATCAGCAATACCCGGCTTTTCCGTTCTGTATGAACATCACGTATGTCTGCCGTTTCTCTTGTGAGAGTGCCTTTCCCACCAGCCATGTGCGGAACAGGTGGGTGTTGTAGGTATTCACCCTGAAAGCGACCGGGATGATGATTTCAAGGGCGTACACGTCCGCGTGCAGCCCGTTTTCAAGCTGCATGTAGCGGCACACCTCGTAGTCGTTCAGCACGTCCGACTTGCGGACGGCTCTGATGGCGGCGTTCACTGCCGGGACGGTCGTATGGAACAATCCGGCTATTTCGGTGGCGGTCATCCACACGTCGTTACCGGTTACGCTGACTGCCTTGTCCTCGATGATGATTGTGTCACGTTTCATGGCTTTTCTTTTTAGATGGTGCAACCTGCAAATTCCTCGACGCCGTTCAATCTTGCGGCAAGGTTCTCCATGTCCTGATTGAGCTTCTCTTTGGTTATCTTTGCGTAAATCTGCGTCGTCTTTATGCTCTTGTGTCCGAGCATGGAGCTGACCGTTTCGATGGGAACACCGTTGGAGAGGAATATCGTCGTGGCTGCCGTGTGGCGGCTCTGATGCCACGTGATATGCTTGGTGATGCCGCAACGCTTGGCGACGGCACGGATACCGGCAAGGCACGTGTTATAATGCGGAACGGGAAATATCCTGCCGTCCCCGCACAGTCCCCGGTATTTGCCGATTATGCGGTTGGCGATGTCGAGCAGGCGGATGTTGGACACCACGCCCGTTTTCTGGCGGTTGATGTTTATCCACTCGTGTTCGTCGAAGTAGGTGCGGATATTCTCTTCCGTAAGGTTGCGCATATCCGCGAACGACAGCCCCGTGAAGGCGCAGAACAGGTAGAGGTCGCGGTACAATTCCTGTTTGGCGTTTTTCAGTTTCCCCTCCATCAGCAGGCGGATCTCATCTTTGGTCAGGAAACTGCGTGTTGTTTCCTCCTTCTTGATTTCATACTCGCGGAACGGGTCGCGCGTCAGCCACTCGTTGTTGATGGCGATGAATACCATCGTCCGTAACGGGCAGACGTACAGCCACACGGTATTGGTGCAGCAGTGCTTGTCCGTGCGCAGGAACATCTCGAAGTCGGAGATGAAAGCCGGGGTAAGCTCTTTTAGGGCGATGTCCTTCACATGGTAGCGGATGTCGAGGAACTCTTGCATGTGCTTGTAAACGGTGCGGTACTTCAGCAGCGTGCCTTTGGCTTTCATGCCTGCCTCCACCTGCTTCTCGTAGTCCTCGTTGTGCTGGCGGAACACCTGCATCAGCGTGTGGTAGCGGTGTTCCAGTCCGAGAAAGGCGTTCTTCACCTTCTCCGCCGTGACGAAGTTGTCACGCTCCATGATTTCCTGATAATGCCTGTTGATGCGTACCCGCATCTTGTCAAGCATACGGTTCGTTTCGAGTGCCGCCGTGCTTCTGCCCGTGACACGTCCTCCTTTGGTGTCCCACAGCTTGGGATCGACGGTCAGTTTGCAGCTGAACTGTGTCTGGCTTCCGTCCACCGTGATACGTCCCATGACGGGTACTGTCCCGTCCTTTTTCACTACCTGACGTTTGAGGTAGTAGATAACTGAAAATGTACTCTTCATCGTCCTTAATTTTTTTAGGTTCAAAATTAGTTGGTGAAGAGTCCGGTGTTGGTACGCAAAACGGGGAGGAACGGCGCAATCTTTTTCCGTAACCTGATTTTTCGCATGAGTTATGGATAACTCACTATTCCTTAGAGCCTTGTTTCGCTATTCGTACCCGTTTGTCGCATTTTCGGGCATGGTTACGAACAAGTAACGTAGCGGCGTCAGGATTTGGCTTCGGCAGGGATTGTAATGGCTTCACGGATTATCGCCACTTCAACCAAAACCCTTGTAACTCAATTCTATCACTATATCTTTCCGCATTTCACTTTTTTGTAGTAACTTTGCGAAGAAAACAAAAAGGTAATTAAAAATCTGTCTTGATGAAACTGAAACAATTAATATATGTGGCTTTTGTGTGCATGGTGTGTGGCGCTTGCACGGCTGACAAACTGCAATTTCCTGTTGATTACATAGATCCTTTTATCGGTACCGGTTTTCATGGACATACCTATCCGGGGGCTACGGTGCCTTTTGGAGCGGTGCAGCTAAGTCCGGATACACGTGTCGGAAACTGGGATGCTTGCAGCGGCTACCATTATGACGATACGACATTGAAAGGATTTTCGCATACTCACCTTAGCGGCACGGGCTGTATCGACTTGGGTGATATCCTGTTTCGTCCTACAACACAGAAGCTGGACCTGTCTGCTGAACACCTTTATCAGCCTGCTGCTTTCAACCACAAAGAAGAAAAGGCATCTGCCGGATATTATTCCGTCCTATTGAAAGAAGATGGCATCCAAGCAGAGCTGACTGCTACGTCACATGTGGGTATGCACCGCTATACGTTTCCGGCCGGAGAGGAAGCGTCTGTCATCATAGATTTGGCACATTTGCTGGATAACGAACATATTTATGAAGCTACGCTGGAACAGACGGCAGCTAATGAAATAACCGGTATGCGTAGAACCAGGGGATGGACCGACAATCAGTATGTCTATTTTGTGGCACAGTTCTCGGAACCATTCCGCATGGTCCGTTTCATACAAGACAAGAAACCGATGCCTGCAGAGGCTCGGATATCCGGTACCGATTTACTGGCAGTGGTTACGTTTGCCGAAGCAGGAAATGAGCCATTGGTAGTTAAGGTGGGACTGTCCGTGGTGAGTGAAGAGAATGCCCACAAGAACCTGGAAGCAGAAGTGAAGGGCTTTGATTTTGAGGCTGTGCGTACTGCTGCCCGTTCGGCTTGGGAAGAAGCAATCTCTGTCATTACGGTGGAAGGCGGTCGTACGGACGACTTGAAGAATTTCTATACTGCTCTGTATCACTCGATGGTGGTGCCGAATGTAGTGAGCGATGTCAACGGTGAGTATCGCCGGCACGACATGACCATAGGCCGGATGCCGGAGGGCAAGAAGCACTATTCCACTTTCTCCTTGTGGGATACTTTCCGGACGTGGAATCCATTGATGACACTGGTCAATGCCGATTTGGTGAACGATATGATAAACGCTTACCTTGATATTTACGATGCTTCGGGCGAACTTCCCATCTGGCCCCTTTCAGCCGGAGAAACAGGAACGATGATTGGTTACCATGCTGTTTCCGTCATTGCCGATGCCTATTTGAAAGGTATTCGTGGGTTTGATGCGGAAAAGGCATTGGAAGCAATGGTAGTTTCTGCTGAAAAAAATGAAAAAGGAGCGGACTACTATGTGCAGAACGGCTTTATTCCCTCGAACATCAAGAGGGAGTCCATATCCTGCTTGCTGGAGTTTGCATACGACGATTGGTGTATAGCCCGTATGGCACAGGAGATGGGAAAAGAAGAAATTTATGAAACATTCATGGCCCGTTCGCAGAACTATGTGAACGTGTTCGATGGGGCTACCCGGTTTTTCCGTCCCAAACGGATGGATGGCAACTGGGAAACACCCTTCAAGCCCTTGGCGGTGGGGCGTGCCTATACCGAGGCTACTGCTTGGCAATACCGTTTCTTCGTGCCTCATGATGTGAATGGCATGATGCAGCTTTTTGGCGGCAAAGAGGAGTTTGTTGCGGCACTTGACTCTATCTTCTCTTCGGACTTGAAGTTGGAAGGAGAGCTTTCGGACATCACCGGTGTGATAGGTCAGTATGTACATGGCAATGAACCCAGTCACCATATTGCTTATTTGTATGACTACGTAGGACAACCATGGAAGACACAAGAGATGACTCGTCGGTTGCTTCGCGAAATGTATGCGCCGACTCCCGAAGGCATTATCGGTAACGAAGATTGCGGACAGATGTCGGCCTGGTATATCCTTTCAAGTCTGGGATTTTATTCCGTATGTCCCGGTAGCAATGAATTTGCCTTGACCACTCCGCTGTTTGAGAAAGCAGTGGTGAAACTGACAAACGGAAAGACGCTCTCTATATTGGCCAACAATCCGCAAAAGAATGTCTATATAGATAAAGTAGAACTGAATGGAAAGCCGATAGAACGTAATTTTATTACTTACTCCCAATTGATGGAGGGTGGTGAACTACGTTTTACGCTGACTGATAAACCGGAAATGGCTCGAGGTATTTCTGCCGAATCGGCTCCTTATTCTTATACGAAGGAAAATGTCGTATCCATTCCTTATGTAGACAAAGACCTGAATCTGTTTATGGACAAGATTACAGTGGCATTGGGTACGGCGACGGCAGGAGCTGAAATCAGATATACGCTGGATGGAAGCGAACCGACACAGCAGTCACCGCTTTATGAAAAGCCGTTTGAACTGGACAAGACAACTCTCATCAAAGTAAAAGGATTTAAGGAGGGATTCCGTGCAAGCCATACCCTGTCTATGCTGGCCACCAAAGCAGAGATGAGGCCGGCACTTGCCGTACATCCTGTACAGGCCGGTACCTCTTACCGATATTATGAAGGCACTTATCAGAAGGTAGCCGATATGGAAAAGACTCCTCTGCTGGATACGGGAGTCATGCCGGAACCGTCCATTGCGAATGCCAGACAGGAGGACCACTTCGGATATATCTTTTCTGGTCTGATAGAGGTACCGGAGGACGGCATCTACACATTCATGACCAGTTCGGATGATGGTAGTGTGCTGTATATCGGTGATGAAATGGTGGTGAATAACGACGGTTCTCATGCTGCTATTCCTGCTACCGGAGCCATTGCTTTGCGAAAAGGCTTCCATCCTTATAAACTCTATTATTTTGAGGACTACGAAGGAGAGTCCTTAAGTTGGGCTTGGAAATTGCCTTCGGCACAGGAACTTACTCCGATTCCTTCTTCTGCATTGTATGTGAAATAATAAAAATAAATTACCATGAAGAAAATAACTTTATTGCTTTTTCCCTTATTGCTCGTATCGTGTGGGCAGGGGAAGCAGACTATGCCTGCTGTGCAGGAATCTATGAATGTGATGTCTTTCAATATCCGCTATGACAATCCGGGCGATAGTCTGAACAACTGGCAGTACCGGAAAGAACGTGCAGCCAATGCCATTCGTTTTTATGATGCGGACATTGTGGGCACACAGGAAGTATTGCACAATCAGTTGCAGGATTTGCAGCAACGCCTTCCCGAATATGGAGTGATAGGCGTAGGCCGCGAGGACGGTAAGGAAAAAGGAGAATACAGCGCGCTTTGGTATAAGAAAACGCGGTTTGAGGTAATCGACTCCGGTACGTTCTGGTTGAGCGAGACTCCCGAAGTAGCCGGTTCCAAAGGGTGGGACGGTGCTTGCGAGCGCGTGGCTTCGTGGGCGAAACTGCAAGACAAACGCTCCGGTAAGGAATATTTTGCTTTGAATACGCATCTGGATCATGTGGGTGTTGCGGCACGCCGTGAAGGAATCAGTCTGATTTTGGATAAAGTGAAGGAGTTGAGCAATGGGGCGCCGATAGTCGTTACCGGCGATTTCAATTCTACTCCGGAATCGGATGTCATCAAGCACATTACCAACCCGGCAGATCCAGGGCATCTGACGGATGCACGTGAGGTGTCTGCTTTGGTTTACGGCCCGTCATGGAGCTTCCATGACTTCGGGAGCATTCCCTACGAACAACGTCCGCTGATAGACTATGTATTTGTGGGCAACGGGTTGAAGGTAGTGAAGTATGGCGTATTGGCCGAGATGGAGAATAACAGTTTCCTGTCCGACCATGCTCCGGTGTTGGTGACAGTAGAATAATTATGGTAGGAAAATAGGTAATATAAACAAGAATAACAATGAAAAGTATAGTGAAGAGCAGTATTCTTGCAGGTCTGCTGATAGGACTACTGCCGATGAATGCTTGGGCACAAGACCGCCGTGATAAAGAGCAGACTTATGTATTACAACAACCTTATGAGGTGACCAAGATAACTCCACCCCAAGGCAAGAAAGTGAAAAATGTGATTCTGATGATTGGCGACGGTATGAGTCTGATGCACGTGTATTCTGCATGGACAGCCAATCGGGGCAAACTCTTCTTGGATAACTGTCAGACGGTGGGATTGTCTAAGACATATTGTGCTGACAAGCTGATTACCGATTCAGGAGCCGGTGGGACAGCCATTGCCACCGGACAGAAGACCAACTATCATTACGTAGGAGTAGATACGGAAGGCCGTCCTTTGAAATCTTTGATTGATTTGGCTTCGGAAAAAGGCAAGTCTACCGGACTTGCTGTGACTTGCCGCCTGTGGGATGCCACGCCTGCCGATTTCTGTTGCCATAACAAGGATCGGGATGCTGAGGAAGATGTGGTGACCGGTTATGTGGATTGCAAGGCCGATTATGTGTTTGGTGGTGGTGCACAATTCTTTGAAAACCGGAAGGATGGACGCGATTTGTTCCAGGAACTGCGTGCGAAGGGGTTCCAGACACCGCGTACTTGGGATGAACTGGCTGCCATCGGGAGTGGTAAAGTGTTTGCCGTGCCCTATCCGAAAGATACGCCGCTTCCTGCCGAACGGGGCGACTTGCTGGCACGTGCCTCTTTGAAAGGCATTGAGTTGCTCAATCAAAACAAGAAAGGATTTTTTATGATGATAGAGGGTTCGCAGCTGGACGACTACGGACACTTCAACGACCTGGACTTGCTGATGCAGGAGACGCATGACTTCGACCGGACTATCGGAGCCATTTACGAATGGGCAGCCAAGGATGGTGAAACACTGGTTGTGGTGACTGCCGATCACGAGACAGGCGGCCTTACGCTGGTAGATGGCGACCTGAAAGAGGGCAAGATTGTATGCAAGTTCTCAACGGGCAGTCATAGTGGCGTGATGGTACCGGTGTACGCTTTCGGTCCCGGTGCAGAGGAGTTTACCGGAATCTTCGAGAATACGGCCATCTTCGACAAGATAAAGAAATTGCTTAAACTATAATCAATACCTGTTTCCCATGCTGAAACCAGTTTTATTGGCAACTCTGTTTTCCCTTTCAGCCGTTTCCTTGCTGAAGGCCCAGAGTTGCGGCAATGACGAGAAATATCATTTGCCTTACAAGAATACGTATGTTAAGGAACCGTTGGTCACTGAAAACGAGTATCGCGTGGCCAAGCCTGAAACCATTGAGCCAAAAAGCTTCGAGGAAGCCCGGCAGATTCTTCCCAACCCCATCTGGAGCGGACATGACAAGGAACTTGAGATGTATTGGAAGGCATGGGAAATAGCCATCGGTAATATCCGTGCTCCACAAGCCGGGTCGGGCTTTGTCTCAAGCTACCTGGATACGGCCTACAATGGCAACATCTTTATGTGGGACTCCTCCTTCATCTTGATGTTTGCCCGTTATGGCACCCGTTTCTTCCCCTTCCAGAATACGTTGAACAATTTTTATGCCAAGCAGCATCCCGACGGATTTATCTGCCGCGAGATTAAGGCCGACGGTGCTGACTGTTTCGAGCGGTATGACCCCGTAAGCACCGGTCCCAACCTGATGCCGTGGTGTGAAATGGTCTATTTCCATCAGTTTGGAGATACGGAACGCCTGCATAAGATATTTCCGGTGCTTTGCGCCTATTATAAATGGTTGAAAATGAATCATACGTGGCGGAATGGCACTTATTGGTCGAGCGGATGGGGAACCGGTATGGATAATATGCCCCGTGTTCCTTCGGAATATAGCCCTATCTACAGCCACGGACACATGATTTGGCTGGATACTAACCTGCAACAACTGTTTACAGCCAACTTGTTGCTTGAAATGGGATTTTATCTGGAGCGCTGGCAAGAGATAGAGGAATTTGAGGATGAGGCCAAGATGTTGGGAAAATATATCCATGACAACCTGTGGGATGAGGAGACCGGTTTCCTTTACGACCAGTATGCCGACGGTTCGCTTTGCAAGACCAAGGGCGTAGGTGCTTACTGGGCTTTGTTTACGGATGTGCTGGATTCTGTACAACTGGATCGCATGGTGAAAGAACTGGATAACCCGGCTACTTTCAACCGCAAGCACCGCGTTCCTTCCCTGTCGGCCGATAATCCCAAGTACAAGGAGAACGGCCGTTACTGGCAAGGCGGCGTATGGCCGGGCACCAATTACATGGTGATGCAGGGTCTCATGCAGAAAGGGTATAGTAAATTGGCACGCGAGATTTGTCTGAACCATTATGCACAGGTGCTGGAAGTATATAAGAAGACAGGAACTTTCTGGGAGTATTATGCACCCGAGAGTGCCGACCCCGGATTTATGGCAAGAGACAATTTTGTGGGCTGGGCAGGACTTCCCCCCATTGCCGAACTGATAGAGTTCATTATCGGCATCCGGGGAGATTATGCCAAGAAACAGATAGTCTGGGATATGAATCTGACAGAGGCGAACGGGATAGAACGTTATCCTTTCGGTCCGGAAGGAGTAATCAGTCTGAAGGCAGAGGCACGCCGTTCGGCCAACGATGAACCTCGCATCAGCATTGATTCCAACATAGACTTTGAACTATGTGTACGCTATGGCGGAAAAGAGAAAAAGATACATGTGACGTCCGGTAAACATACTTATTAAGAGTCTGTTTAGATAGGGCTTGAAAAGCTTTTTATTCGTTACCTGTTATTCTGAACATTATGAAGATAGTATATTGGTTACTGGCTGCATCCCTTTTTCTCTGCTCTTGCGGAGGGCAGAGTGATACGGCTCTCGGTGGAGGTATCATACCGATGCCGAATGACATACACTTGATGCAAGGAGAATATATCTTGCAAGGTGAAACCAAAGTGGCCGTCTCTTCCGCAGAGGCTCCGATGAAGGTATTCCGTTATCTGGAGAGCGCTTTGAAAGGAACTTCCGTCGTCTTGGTACGTGTGGCGGAAACAGAGAAAGCCGACATCACTCTGGCCATCCGTGACCCTTTGCCCGATGAGGCTTATACGTTGGAGGTTTCCGGTGCAGGCATCCGGATAACTTCCAATGCCACCGCAGCAGGATTGTTCTACGGTGTCCAGTCCTTGCTGCAATTGATGCCGGCGGATATTTATGATGCCCATCGCAGGCCGGAACAGCCGCTGGTGATTCCGGCCGTCACGATAGAAGATGCTCCCCGTTTTCCTTATCGGGGGGCAATGATGGATGTAGGCCGTAACTTTCTGCCCAAAGAAGAGGTGCTGAAATTCCTCGACCTGATGGCGTTCTACAAACTGAACAAATTCCATTTCCATCTGACGGATGACCAAGGATGGAGAATCGAAATCAGGAAATATCCGAAATTGACCGAGATAGGCTCTTACCGCAAGCAGACGCAAGTAGGCCATTCCGACTACTACTATCCACGGCGTTACGACGGTAAGGAGCAAAGAGGCTACTATACACAGGAAGAGATAAGGGAAATCGTGCAGTATGCTGCTGACCGTTTCATCACGGTTATCCCCGAAATAGAGATGCCTGGGCATGCCTCTGCCGCACTGGCCTCCTATCCCGAACTTTCGTGCGGACTGGGGAAGACGTATGTGGTACGCGATTATTTCGATGTCTTTGATGAAGTCTATTGTCCCAAAGAACACACTTTTGAATTCCTGGAAGACGTCTTGACGGAAGTCATGGAACTTTTCCCCAGCCACTACATCCACATTGGCGGCGACGAATGCCCCAAGAAAGCCTGGAAGAAGTGCACCCATTGCCAAAACCTGATGAAACGGGAAGGCTTGCCGGACGAAGAAGCTTTGCAGAGCTGGTTTATCCATCGGATAGAGCAGTTTGTGAATAGCAAGGGACGGGACATCATCGGCTGGGATGAAATCTTGGAGGGAGGACTTGCCCCCAATGCCACCGTGATGTCATGGCGTGGAGAGGAGGGAGGCATTGAGGCCGCCCGTCAGCGGCACAAGGTCATTATGACACCCGGTGCCAAATGCTATCTGGACCATTATCAGGAAAGCCCGGAATTTGCTCCGTTGGCCATCGGCAGTTATCTTCCGCTGGATACGGTGTACGGATATAATCCCCTTCCTGCCGCACTGACGCCGGAAGAGCAAACGTATGTCATCGGTGTGCAAGGTAACATCTGGGGAGAGTATATACAGACTCCCGAATACTTCGAGTACATGGCTTTCCCCCGTCTGCTGGCCATGGCAGAGGTGCAATGGACACAGCCGGAACATAAAGACTTCGGTTCATTTGCCCGGAGGCTGGACAGAGAGTTTTGCCGGCTGGATGACTACGGAGTCAATGCCTGCCGCAATTTCTACGAAGCAAACCTGATTGGTGCGTGGAACGATGCCCGTCAGACCTACGAGGTGACTTTGCAAACCTTCTGTCCCGATGCTGAGATTTACTATGCGGTGAACGATTCGGTGGTCACGAATGCTTCTTCCCGGTATCAAGCCCCTGTACCATTGGACAAGGATGCTACCCTTTATGCGGCGGTCTACAGAGATGGCAAGCCATTGGGGAAGGTGACTCATAAGAGTTTTGCCGTCAATAAGGCTACCGGATGCAGCTATACTTGCCGCCCGGAAGCAGGCTGGGAACATCTGAATAAGGGTTTCGGACTGACGGACGGCCGTCGTGGATATGCCCGTGATATGCGGCGCTGGATTAGTTTCTATCAGGACAGTGTGCAGATTGTGGTGCAACTCAGAAAACCGCAAAAAATCAAGGAGGTAGCGCTCTCTTCCCTGTGGCGTCCGGTCAATGCGATATGGCCGGTTCGGGCGATAGGCGTTTCCCTCTCTGCGGATGGAGAGACCTTTGTGCCGGTGGGGAGTAAAGAGCCGGCTTATGATTTCACTTTGACGGAAGGAACCCGTTTCCCCATATCCGTCTCATTCCCGGAGGCGGAAGCGGCGTTTGTACGTCTGGAGTTGCTGAGCGGCGGCCTGTGTCCTAAGGGATACTACAATGAGGGGGCACAGAGTGAGTTGGCGATAGATGAAATAGAAATACACTAATTGGTTTAAGAAATTATGAAGAAAATAGTTGTTCTCTTAGTGCTCTTGTGGGTCTGCATGCCGCTGGCGGTTGTGGGACAGAAGCGCTTCTTTTTCAAAGATGGCCGGTTTGTGGTGGCTCAGTTTACTGATTTGCACTGGACACCCCAGTCGTCCAAGTGTGCCGAGACAGCTGCTACCATTCGGGCGGTGCTGAAGGCCGAGCAGCCGGATATGGCAGTACTGAGCGGAGATGTGGTGACCGACGACCCTGCCCTGGAAGGCTGGAAAGCGGTAACAGATATATTCAATGAGGCGAAAGTTCCTTTTATCGTGACCATGGGAAACCACGATGCCGAGTACATGGCTAAGGATGCCATCTATGATTTTCTTCTGAAATCTCCCTACTACGTAGGTGCCAAGGGGCCGGAGGAGATTATGGGATGTGGAAACTGCGTGATACCGGTGTACGGTTCCCGGCAGAAAGACCGTGTAGAGGCATTGCTTTATTGCATAGATTCCAACGACTATCAGCCGAACAAGCTTTATGGGGCTTACGACTGGATTCACTTCAATCAAATAGACTGGTATCGTAAGCAAAGCACCCGTTTTACAGCCGGAAACGGTGGCAACCCCGTGCCAGCATTGGCCTTCTTCCACATTCCGCTGCTCGAATACAACGAACTGACGGACGATGAGAAGACTTTCGGCAATGCTTTGGAAGGGGGAGTGGCCTCCGCTAACATCAATTCAGGCATGTTTGCCTCGTTTGCCGACATGCAGGATGTGATGGGTGTGTTTGCCGGACACGACCACGACAATGACTACATCGGCATAGACCGTGGCATTGCGCTTGCCTACGGCCGGGTAACCGGGGCGGACGCGTATGGCTCTTTGACCCGAGGTGCCCGAATTATTGAGCTGTTTGAAGGGCAGTTCAAGTTCGATACATGGATTACGACTCCCAAGGGGCGCGAGGCGGTCTATTATTATCCCTCCGGTCTGAATTCCAAAGAGGCGCAGACCATGACCTATCTGCCTGCAAAGCAGGTGGCTTCCGGCAAGCATGGCGTGGCATATACCTACTATGAAGGAAAGTGCAAACAGGTGGCCGATATCGCCTCTTGCAAGGTGGTGAAGAAGGGGGAGATGAAGAACTTCTCGATAGAAGGGGCGGCTGTCACAGACCATTTTGCCTATGAATTCCGTACACTGATACGGATTCCGGAGAGGGGAGTATATCGCTTTTATACCTATTCGGACGATGGTTCCGTACTCTCTATCGACGGTCAGCCGGTGGTAGACAACGACGGTGGTCACAGTGCCCGTCGCCGCGAAGGAAAAGTGGCTCTGGAGAAAGGGCTTCACGAGCTTCGCGTGCTCTATTTTGAAGACTATATGGGGCAAGAGCTGGAAGTGGGCTATTCGGGACGGAATATTCCGGAAACACCTCTGCCGGATACGATGCTGTACTTGCCGGAATAGATGACGTTCTAATGTATGTGGAGCGTAATGTGCTTTCCATCAGCTATATCACTCTTCGTGGGAGCTGACAGTGTTAAAAGCTGATATGGTTTGCAAAACAGATGTAATTTCGTATTTTTGTAAACTATGAAATGTTTTTTTATCTTGCTTGCTTATGTTAAATCAATAATATACTTTGTGTATATAATATATATTTTCCACCTTTGTAAAAACACTAAAAGATTATGGCAACAATAGCATTACATAAGAAAAGGAAAAACATTGATTTACCTATTGAAACTTTACAAAAACTGTCTATCATGGCCGCTTCACAGGGCAAAAGCTTAAAGGCTTTTATTGAATACATTTTAGTTTCAAAAGCTGACACCCTAAAGATTGAGATTTCAAACCCAAGCCCAAGCGGTGACGCATACTTTGCAAATTCTGCCAATCTTGCAGAAGTAGAAGAACGAGTAAGAGAACACAAAGAGGGAAAAACAAAAGCTACCGTAGTTTTGCACTCTGCGGAAGATATTACAAATTTTATCAAAAGTCTTTGATATGGCATATATCATTGAGTTTGAGCCTAAAGCGGTACAAGATATTGCAGAACTGAAAAAAGCAGGGAATAAAGCTGCAATAGCCAAAATTGAAAGGTTGCTCTTAGAATTAAGAGAACATCCCACCACAGGAACGGGACAAGTAGAAGCCTTAAAAAACAACCTTTCGGGATTTTGAAGTAGAAGAATAGACAGGTTTAATCGAATGATTTATACCATTGAAGAAGAAATAGTGACTGTTACAGTGATTTCCGCAAAAGGACACTACAACCAGAAATAGCTATTTAACTTGCATTTGGAAACTCTTAAACCGAAGATTTAGGTGTTTCCAAATGTGAGTCTTTATGAATCCGTCCGCTGAACTTCCGCTGCTTTGCCGTATATTTATCACATCAAAAGAAACGAAAAGCAATGGCAAAACTGCAAAGCATCGAGCAGGCCCGTGAAGAAGGCAGGCTACAATTGGAGAAGTGGGCGGACATCATGTTCAGCGCATCCGCATGAACTTCAAGATTCAACGTATCTGGCCGAAAGGCGGTGGACCTTACAAAGGTTACTATATCATCAACATGGCGCGGAGCAAGAAATACCGAAGCACCGGCGCGGCATTTGCCAAGCAGAACCTCTACGCAAAGTAGTGAACGGCGCCGGAGGGAACACCGTGGCCGTGGACTTCTTCTTCCGCAGATACCTGCTGTTTGTGGACTGGGGCGTGGGCGGCGGACAGAAAAAAGCACAAGTACCCGACGAAGGCATCCCGAGAATGCAGAAGCGATACACCACCTGGTCGATGACCGGCGACCGGTGATAATGGGGAGCCATCAAGGGCGGAAGGTTCTTCCTTGCCAACATCCTGGAAGAGTACTGGCAGCAGCGTTCCGAAGCGGCCTTTTTCGGATATACATTTTTTTCTTAAAGAATCAGCTTTCGTGGTTCCGGTCTTTTGTCCGATTCTTTTTCCTGTATTCGTTGGGTGACATATTTTTTAAAGCCTTGAACTGGCGCGACAGGTTCTTCAGGTTTGTGATTCCCACTTGTGCCGCTACGTCTGCAATCGGGTCGTTGCCGGCCAGCAGTAATTGGGCGAAACGCTCCATTCTGAGACTCAGGATGTACTTGTGGATGGACTGTTTGGTGACCTCCTTGAAGCGCATTTCCAGCAACCGCCTGGACAAGGGCACTTCCTTGACGATGTCCGACACGCTGATGTCGTTGGACAGATTCTGATGGATATACTTCAGGGCAGTATGGATATGAACGTCCGTCGTAGAGTAGAAGTCGGTGGAGAGCCGGTTGACGACATTCACCGGGCGAAGCACTACGTCCTGGTAGGTGCTCTCCTCGTCGTTCAGCAGCTGCTCTATGAGTTCGGCGGCCTCGAATCCTCCTCTGACAATGTTGTGGTTGATGCTGGACAAAGGAGGGTCGGACAGGTTGCATATAATCTCGTCATTGTCCACGCCCAGAATGGCAATCTTCTCGGGCACTCGGATGTTGTTGACTTTGCAGATTTCGGTGATGCGGTTGCCCTGATTGTCGTCGCAGGCCATAAGGGCTGTGGGTTGCGGCAACGATTGGAGCCAATTGAGCAGGGGAGGAGCTTCGTAGAACCACAGGTCGTCGAGCGATTGTTCCTGATAGGAAGAGAAGTTGCTCCCGAAACCGTGGGCAGCGATACACTCGTAGAAACCCTCGCAACGCTCCTGGGACCAGACGGCATCGCGATAGCCATAGAAGGCGAAGTGCTGGAACCCCTTGCTCAGGAAGAACTCCGCTGCCATCTTGCCGGTGTTGCGGTAGTCGCCCGTGATGTTGGGAATGTTGCTGAACCTCGCCTTGTAGTCTTGGGCAACGGCAATGATTCCGTTTTGGCGGAAAAGGTCTACATTGTCATCGTTGTCAAACTGCCCGATAATGGCATCCGCCTGCCAGCTTTTGGCCCATTTCAGTACGCCTTCTATGCCGTAGGTCCGTTTGTAGGAAGGCGGCATCCGGCATACCACCCAGGGCTCGTGGCTCTTGGAGTAGGCCAGCACTCCTTTCAGCAGGTTGTAGGAGAAGGATTCGGTAAAGTCAGTCAGTAATATCAATCGAATCATAGCTGTAGATACAATGTATCTCTGATAGTTAGTAGTGTACGGGGTACCCCGGCAGGCAAATATAGGGCTTTATTTCTGTTTCCTCAAATCTTTTCCTTCATATTTGCAGATGGCTTCAATCCATTCCTCCTCTATTGGTTTGGCTTCACGCCTGGTGAGGTCGAAAGTGACCATGACCGAGGTGCATACGCATTTCACTTCCTGTGTATCCATGTTGATGACCCGTTGGGCCAGTTTGAAGCTTTTGGTTCCGATTTCCGTTACGGCGGTTTGTACGGCGATGCGGTCCGAGCTGAAAATCTGGGCCAAGAAGTCGGCTTCGATGTGGACCACAACGATGCCATCCTTTTCCCAATCGATATGCGGACACACGGAGGCAAAGTATTCCGTTTTTCCCAAATCATAGAAAGAGAAATAGACTGTGTTGTTTACATGCCCGAATTTGTCAACATCGTTAAAACGCAATTGGATGGGCAAGGTGTGGTTAAATTGAATTTCTCCCATTGTTTTCTCTTAAACATTGTTTATTAATGGCACAAAAGTACTACTTTTGCATGTTAATCATCGTTTTTATACACCAAGAAATGATAGAAGATATTAAAAAAGCCTGCCAAGTGATGCGTGAAGGTGGAGTGATTCTGTATCCCACCGATACCATTTGGGGGATAGGATGCGATGCTACCAATGAAGAGGCGGTGCGCCGCGTGTATGAGATAAAGCAACGCCTGGACAGCAAGGCGATGCTGGTGCTGGTGGATTCGCCCGTGAAGGTGGACTTCTACGTGCAGGATGTGCCGGAGGTGGCTTGGGACTTGATAGAGCTGGCCGACAAGCCGCTTACCATCATCTACTCCGGTGCGCGCAACCTGGCACCCAACCTGCTGGCCGAGGACGGCAGCGTGGGCATCCGGGTGACGAACGAGCCTTTTTCGAAACGCCTCTGCCAGCAGTTCCGCAAGGCGATTGTCTCTACTTCGGCCAATGTGAGCGGACAGCCTTCGCCGAGCAGCTTCGGCGAGATAAGCGAGGAGATAAAGGCAGCCGTGGACTACGTGGTGGAGTGCCGGCGCGAGGAGACGGGGCGGCCGAAGCCCTCCAGCATCATCAAGCTGGGCAAGGGGGGAGTCATCAAGATTATTCGCGAATAAACGGGGAGGAAGGAAGATGACAGAAGAGAAGAACAGCGTGCTGCAACGTTTCATCCTGTGGCGCGAGAAGAATATCAAGGAGAAGCAGTTTATCTTGATTCTCAGCTTTCTGGTAGGTATCTTTACGGCATTTGCTGCCTTGATACTGAAGGTTATCATACACTGGATACAGAACTTCCTGACAGAGAACTTCAATACAACGGAGGCCAACTACCTATACCTGGTCTATCCGGTGGTGGGCATCTTCCTGGCCGGAGTGTTCGTGCGCCAGGTGGTGAGAGACGACATCAGCCACGGAGTGACCAAGATTCTGTATGCCATTTCACGGCGGCAGGGGCGCATCAAGCGTCATAACGCGTGGTCGTCCATCATCGCCAGTTCCATCACCATCGGTTTCGGTGGGTCGGTCGGGGCGGAGGCGCCGATTGTGCTGACGGGTTCGGCCATCGGTTCCAACCTGGGAAGCATCTTCAAGATGGAGCACCGCACGCTGATGCTGCTGGTGGGATGTGGTGCTGCCGGTGCGGTGGCCGGCATCTTCAAGGCGCCGATTGCCGGACTGGTGTTCACGCTGGAGGTGCTGATGATAGACCTGACGATGTCCTCGCTGCTGCCTCTGCTGATATCGGCCGTGACGGCGGCCACCGTGTCCTACATCGTGTCGGGCACGGACGCCATGTTCAAGTTCCATCTGGACCAGCCTTTCGCGCTGGAGCGCATTCCCTATGTCATCCTGCTGGGTATCTTCTGCGGACTGGTGTCGCTCTATTTCACCCGGGCCATGAATTCGGTGGAGGGCGTGTTCGGCAGGCTGAAGACTCCTTATAAGAAACTGATGCTGGGCGGTGCCATGCTGAGCATCCTGATTTTCCTCTTTCCGCCGCTCTACGGCGAGGGGTACAACACGATAGAGCTGCTGCTGAACGGCGTGAGCAACGAGCAGTGGGACACGGTGATGAACAACTCCTTCTTCTACGGGCACGGCAATCTGCTGCTGCTCTACCTGGTGCTGATTATTCTTTTCAAGGTCTTTGCCTCGAGTGCCACGAATGGCGGCGGCGGTTGTGGCGGTATCTTTGCGCCCTCTTTGTACCTGGGGTGCATCGCCGGGTTTGTGTTTGCCCACTTCAGCAATGAGTTCGAGGTGACAGCTTTTCTGCCCGAGAAGAATTTTGCCCTGATGGGCATGGCAGGCGTGATGAGCGGCGTGATGCACGCTCCGCTGACGGGCGTGTTCCTGATAGCCGAACTGACGGGTGGGTACGACCTCTTCCTGCCCCTGATGATTGTTTCGGTCAGCTCCTACCTGACTATCATCGTGTTCGAGCCTCACAGTATCTACTCCATGCGCTTGGCCAAGAAGGGCGAGCTGTTGACTCACCACAAGGACAAGGCCATACTGACGCTGATGAAGATGGAGAACGTGGTGGAGAAGGACTTCAAGACCGTGCGCCCGGAGATGGACCTGGGCGAGCTGGTGAAGGCCATCTCCTCTTCCCGTCGCAACGTCTTCCCGGTGACGGACCAGGCAGGCGTGCTGATGGGCATCGTCCTGCTGGACGACATCCGAAACATCATGTTCAGGCAGGAGTTGTATCACCGCTTCACGGTGGGCAAGTTCATGACTTCGGCTCCGGCACGCCTGTACGATACGGACAGCATGGAGCAGGTGATGCGCACCTTCGACGATACGAAGGCATGGAACCTGCCGGTGGTGGACTCGGAAAACAGATACTTGGGTTTTGTGTCCAAGTCGAAGATATTCAATTCCTACCGCGAGGTGCTGGTGCACTTCTCGGAAGACTGACAAGATTCTAAAAGAAAGAGCATGAAGAAAGAAGAGTTACGAATCGTTTATATGGGCACTCCCGACTTTGCGGTGGAGGCCCTTCGTTGCCTGATAGAGGGCGGTTACAACGTAGTGGGCGTCATCACGATGCCCGACAAACCTGCCGGACGTGGTCATAAGGTGCAGTACTCGCCGGTGAAGCAGTATGCGCTGGAGCACGATCTGCCGCTCCTTCAGCCGGAGAAACTGAAGGATGAGGCTTTTCTGGAGGCGTTGCATGCCTGGGAGGCCGATTTGCAGATTGTGGTGGCGTTCCGCATGCTGCCCGAGGTGGTATGGAACATGCCGAGGCTGGGCACTTTCAACCTGCATGCCTCGTTGCTGCCGCAGTATCGCGGCGCGGCTCCCATCAACTGGGCGGTGATCAACGGAGATACGGAGACGGGCATCACGACCTTCTTCCTGAAACACGAGATCGACACGGGTGAGGTAATACAGCAGGTGCGTGTGCCCATTGCCGATACGGACAACGTGGGCGTGGTGCACGACAAACTGATGACGCTGGGCGGCCGTCTGGTGGTGGAAACGGTGGATGCCATCCTGAACGACACGGTGAAGCGCATTCCGCAGGAGGAGATGGCTGTTGTGGGCGAACTGCGCCCGGCGCCGAAAATCTTCAAGGAGACCTGCCGTATCGCGTGGGATCGCCCCGTGAAGCGCATCTATGACTTTGTGCGCGGCCTCTCTCCCTATCCTGCCGCTTGGACGGAACTGGTGCAGCCCGACGGCGAATCGGTCGTGGTAAAGGTATTCGAGACGGAAAAGATTGCGCAGCCCCATCAATTCACTCCCGGCACGTTGCGGACGGACGGGAAGACTTACCTGCACGTGGCTGCCGAGGATGGCTTCGTCGGCATCCGCTCCCTCCAGCTTCCGGGCAAGAAGCGTCTGAAGACGGACGAACTGCTGCGTGGCTTCCGGCTGACGGAAGATTGGAGGATGAAATAACAGACTTTTATTCAGTAACTTCCTGCTGCAAAAGCAGTGCAAGCCTTTTGCAGTCTTACTGCACTCTGCTTTGCAGTGACTCTGTAACGGGCTTGCAGTGACTCTGCAACGGGCTTGCAGTGACTCTGCAACGGGCTTGCAGTAACTCTGCAACAGGCTTGCAGTGACTCTGCAACAGTTGTGCAGAAAGTCAGCAACCAGTTTTTTTGCTCCAAAACGTTAGGCAAGCTTAATTCTTTTCCTTATATTTGTGCATGACAATGCTTGTAAACTATAGAACCATAGCGTTATGAAACCAATCATATCCCCTTCCATTCTCTCGGCCGACTTCGGTTATTTGGCCAGAGACCTTGAAATGTTGAACCGCAGTGAGGCCGAGTGGGTGCACATCGACATCATGGACGGTGTATTTGTTCCCAACATCTCTTTCGGCTTCCCGGTGCTGAAATACGTGGCAAAGCTTTCGCAGAAACCCCTGGACGTGCACCTGATGATTGTGCAGCCGGAGAAGTTCATTCCGGAAGTGAAGGCGCTGGGCGCCCACATCATGAATGTGCACTACGAGGCGTGTCCGCATCTGCACCGCGTGGTGCAGCAGATTCGCGAGGCCGGCATGCAGCCGGCGGTGACCATCAATCCGGCAACGCCCGTGGCGCTGCTGAAGGACATCATCCGCGAGGTCTACATGGTGCTGGTGATGAGTGTGAATCCCGGTTTCGGAGGGCAGAAGTTTATCGAACATTCGGTGGAGAAAGTGCGCGAGTTGCGCGAGCTGATTGCGCAGACCGGTTCGCAAGCCCTGATAGAGGTGGATGGCGGCGTGAACCAAGAGACCGGTGCCCGGCTGATAGAAGCCGGTGCCGATGCACTGGTGGCCGGCAATGCCGTGTTCTCGGCTCCCGACCCGGAAGAGGCTATCCGAGCGTTGAGAAATCTGTAATCCCTCTTCAAGATTGGCGGCCAACGGCTGGCAACGGTATCCTTTCCTTCGGCTGCTGATGCCGTTGGCGGTAGGTATAGGGTGCGGAGATGCGTTTCCGCACGCGTTCCCGATGTGGGAATACGGAGCAGTTGTTCTGCTCCTTTTTTTTATGATAAGCCGGTACGGGCGTGCCGGATGGGGGCATGGGGTTACGGTATTTTTGCTTTTGGGTGGCATAGGCTTCGGCTTGATGAGCCGGCAGTGGGAGAAGACGGCGTTCCCCTTCTCCGGTGAAGCGGCAGTCTACAAGGTATGCCTTCGTGAACATCCCGAAGAGAAGGAGCGAAGCCTGCTGTGCCGGGTCGCCCTGCTGGAAGAGTTCCGGCAAGATACGATGGTGCGCCATGCCCGGAAGCACCGCTTTCTGGCCTATTTCCCGAAAGACTCGGCTGCGGCAGCCTTGCGCCGTGGCGACGAACTGCTGCTATATGCCCGGCTCGCACCGCCGGTAAACGGTGGAAATCCGAATGAATTCGATTATGTCCGCCACTTGCGGCGGAGGGGGTATAGCGGTACGGCCTACGTGGCTGCCGGGCATTGGAAGAAAACGGGACATGATGCCTCCCGTTCCCTCTCGCAGGTGGCTCAGGACTATCGGGAGAAGGTTATCAGCCTATACCGGAGTCTGGGCTTTGAGGGTGAGGTACGGGCTGTGCTCTCCGCGTTGACGGTAGGTGACAAGGAAGAACTGGATGACGAGCTCCGGGAGACTTATTCCGTGGCAGGCGCCAGCCATGTGTTGGCGCTTTCGGGGCTGCACGTCGGACTGCTCTATGCGTTGCTTTGGCTGCTGTTCTCTCCCTGGTGGAGGCGGTGGCAGAGGTTGAAGCCTCTGCTGCTGATGTTGCTTGGCCTGCTGCTGGCCAGTTTCGCTTTCTTCACGGGGCTGTCCTCTTCGGTCGTCAGGTCGGTTGTCATCTGCTTGCTGCTGGCGCTGGGCAGCTTGCAGTCGGAGAAGCCGCTGACCCTGAACACACTGGCGGCAACGGCGTTCCTGATGCTGCTTTGCAAGCCGGCCTGGCTGTTCGATGTCGGCTTCCAGTTGTCCTTTTCGGCCGTGGCGGCCCTTGTACTGGTGCAGCCTCGGCTTTATGCGCTTTGGCAGCCGGAGAATCCTCTCTTGCGCTATGTATGGGGGCTTCTGACGGTGTCGGTGTCGGCACAACTGGGCACGGCGCCTCTGGTAGCTTTCTATTTTTCCCGTTTCTCCACCCACTTCCTGCTGACGAATCTCTGGGTGATTCCCTTGGTGTCGCTCGTCCTCTATTCGGCAGTGCTCCTGCTGTTGCTGACTCCTTTCCCGTTCTTGCAGCAGGCTTTTGCCGGAGTCGTGGAGGGATTGATACTGCTCCAGAATGAGGGACTTCGCCGGATAGAGCAGCTTCCCGGTGCCGCGGCCGATGGCATTTGGCTGGATGTGGGAGGCGTGCTGCTGCTTTACCTGTTCTTGGCCATGGCGTACCGTGGACTTCTGCGGCGCACGTCGCGCAATCTTTTTCTCGCTTTGGGAGCCTTGCTGGCCGTGGCTTTCTGGTACACCGGCTCGATGCTGGCCAATGCTCCTTGTCGTAGCATCGCCTTTTACAATGTAAGAGGTTGTCCGGTGGTCCATTGCCTGACGGACAGCCGCCGCTCCTGGCTGGTGTCTCCCGACACGTTGCCGGATGTGGGGCGTTTGCGGCGTGCCCTTTCTCCGCATTGGAACCGTATGCGCCTGGAGCCTCCCCGGCTGGTTGCCGGAGACTATTCCGCTCCCGGCCTCTCGGTGCGCAACCGGATGCTCTTCTATGCCGGCAAGCGCATCTGCCTGCTCTGTGACGACCGTTGGCGACACAAGGTCGCTTCGTCTCCTCTTCCGATAGACTACCTTTACATCTCCAAGGGTTACCGGGGTGGGGTCGAGGAACTGACCTCCCTGTTTTCCGTAGGCATGGTGGTGCTCGATGCTTCCCTTTCAGCCCGTTATCAGGAAAAAATCGCAGGCGACTGCCTCCGCTTGGGCATCCCTTGCCTCTCCCTTTCCCGAAAAGGTTCTTACCGCATTGTGTTATAAATCACAAACTTTTTGTACTTTTGCACGCCTAATTTGTTATAGACATAAACTAAGAAACAGAATCGTATGTTGACCAAAGTAATAGAACAATCCAAGATAGACCATTTCACCAAATGGTTTGACCGTGCAGAGAAAATCGTAATCGTCTCACATGTAGGCCCCGACGGTGATGCTATCGGTTCCTCCTTGGGACTGTGGCACTTCGCCTGCTCACAAGGCAAGACGGTCCACGTGATTGTGCCGAATGCTTTTCCCGACTTCCTGAAGTGGATGCCCGGAAGCAAGGATGTCCTTTTGTACGACCGTTACAAGGAGTTTGCCGACAAGCTGATTGCCGAGGCCGATGTCATCTGCTGCCTGGACTTCAATGCCATCCACCGCATCGACGCCATGGGTGATGCCGTCTTGGCCTCTCCGGCAAGGAAGATACTGATAGACCATCACCTCCATCCGGAAGATTTCTGTAGGATTATCATCTCCCATCCCGAAATCTCCTCTACCTCCGAGCTGATTTTCCGCTTGATTTGCCGTATGGGCTACTTCAGCGATATCTCGAAGGAAGGAGCCGAGTGCATCTATACCGGCATGATGACCGATACCGGCGGATTCACCTATAACTCCAATAATCGGGAAATCTATTTCATCATCAGCGAACTGCTCTCGAAAGGCATTGACAAGGATGCCATCTACCGCAAGGTCTACAATACCTATTCCGAAAGCCGTCTGCGCCTGATGGGCTACGTGCTTTCCCAGATGAAGGTCTATCCCGACTACCATGCCGCCCTCATCTCGCTGACCAAAAAGGAGCAGAACAGTTTCGACTACATCCGCGGTGACAGCGAGGGCTTCGTGAACATTCCCCTGAGCATCAAGGGTGTCGTCTTCTCTTGCTTCCTGCGCGAAGATACCGAGAAGCCGATGATAAAAATCTCTTTACGTTCAGTCGGCACTTTCCCCTGCAACCGGCTGGCTGCTGAGTTCTTTGGCGGAGGCGGTCATCTGAACGCCTCCGGCGGCGAGTTCTACGGAACCATGGAGGAGGCTCGCAAGGTCTTTGAACAGGCTTTGGAAAAATATAAGCCGTTACTCCTTTAATCCACTACAATCGGCTTGTATTTCGGGACCAGCGCCTTCATGATGCACCAACCTACCAGATAGGAGACGGCACAGATGCAGAAGATGATGAAGTAGCCGGCAGGCTTGCCTTGGAATCCCAGGAACTGCATTTGTACTTTGTCGGCATAGTCGAACAGCAGGCCGGAGCCCATGTTGATGAGGGAGGAGCTGACGCTACCTGCCATGCCGCCAATGCCTACAATGGTGGCGATGGCGCTTTTGGGGAACATGTCACCTACTACCGAATAGATATTTGCCGACCAAGATTGGTGGGCGGCTCCGGTAATGCCGATGATGATGATGGGATACCAGTAGGAATAGTTGCCCAATGGCTGTGCGAACAGGGCCAGCAGTGGGAACAAGGCAAAAATGAACATCGCCTGCATGCGTGCGGCATACGGATTCTTGCCCGTCCTGTTGATGATGATAGTGGGCAATTTTCCGCCATAGATGGACAGCATCGTGATGGCATAGAGCACAAAGATGAGCATCTGTGCCGTAGGAGTGTCTGAGGAGAATCCGTAGACGTCTGAAATGTAGGCGGGTGCCCAGAAAAGGAAGAACCACCACACACCATCGGTCATGAACTTGCCGAAGAACACAGCCCAGGTTTGCGGATACTTGAAGCATTGCAGGAAAGAGATGCCCTTCTCCTCCTTGGCTGCCGGGGCGGTTGCCGCTGCTGCCTCGTGAAGCTTGTCTTGTTCGATGTAGGCAAGTTCGGCGGCATTCACACGTGGGTTTTTGTGGGGCTTCTTATAGATGAACTGCCAGACTCCCATCCAGACAAATCCCAGTCCGCCAATGATGACAAATGCCATTTCCCAACCGTTGCCCACGCCTATGTTTTGGAAGTAGCGTGCAAGGTTCGGAATGCACAAGGGGGCTATCAGCGCCCCGATGGTGGAGCCGGCATTGAAGATGGAAGTGGAGAAAGCGCGGTCTTTTTTAGGGAAATATTCGGCTGTCACCTTGACGGCAGCAGGGAAGTTTCCTGCTTCGCCGATGCCCAGGATGATACGGGCGGCAATGAAATAGTAAACGCTGGTGATGGCAATAGTAGAAGCAAGTGCTCCGGCGGCGCCAACCAAGTGGGAGGGAGTGTCGATGCCGAGGGTCAATTCTGTGGCAATGCCGCACAAGGCATGCAGGCAGGCGCCGACAGACCATACGCCAATCGCCCATAAATATCCTTTTTTCGTACCCATCCAGTCGATGAAGCGTCCGGCAAACAGGTTGCCCACGGCATAGATGAGGGTAAAGATGCCCGTGATGTAACCGTAGTGCGTATCGGTCCAGTGGAATTCCGGGGAAATGAAATCTTTCCAAGTTAGTGACAAGACTTGGCGGTCCAGGTAGTTGACGGTGGTTGCAAAAAATAGCATGGAGCAGATGACCCAGCGGTAATTGGTCATCCGGTTCGGTATGTTTGGAGTTGCATTCATGATAACAGATTTATATTTGATTGCAAATGTAAAGGGTTATGTACTTCCCGAGGTCTAATAATCGGTAAAAAAGGTTGGTGAAATAATAAAATGAAGGGTGTGTCAAAATGGTTCTGGCACACCCTTCATCAAAGTATGTTCCGAAAGTGGCTTATTCCATATCAGTGTATTTGATTTCGTCCTTGTCGCTGTACTTCAGGTTTTCACCACCCATACCCCAGATGAAGGTATAGTTGCTGGTTCCGGCAGCAGCATGGATGGACCACTCGGGAGAGGTGATGGCCTGTTCGTTGTGCAGCCACACCAGACGTTCTTCCTGCGGTTCGCCCATCAGGTGGCAGATGGCATTGCCCGGTTTCAGGTTGAAGTAGTAGTAAGCCTCCATACGACGTGTGTGCGTGTGGGCAGGCATGGTGTTCCATACGGAGCCGGGAGCCAATTCCGTGAGTCCCATCTGCAACTGGTTGGTGCCACCGTCTTTCACTCTTTCCAGCACATCTTTCACAATCAGCTGGTTTACGATGCGGTCGTTGCTGTCCTCCATCTTTCCATAATGGTCGGAGATGGCCAGTGCATATTTCTTGGGGTTGGCTTTTTGGATCTTGGCGTCAGTGGTAATCAACTGAGTCACGTATGGTTTGTAGGCCGGAGCCGAATTGATGTAGAATTTGGCCGGATTGGCAGCATTGTTGCTCTTGAAGGTGACTTCCTTGTTGCCGCAACCTACGTAAAGCGCTTCCTTATACTTCATCGGGTATTCCTTGCCGTCTACTGTTACCACTCCGTCGCCGCCGGTATTGATGACACCCAGTTCGCGGCGTTCGAGGAAGTAAGTGATTTCCGGACCCAATTCGCGGAACACTTCCAGTTTCAACGTCTTGTTCACCGGCATAACGCCACCGTAAATCAACCGGTCGTAGAGCGTATAGGTGATGTTGATTTCGTCCGGAGCCATCACTTTGTCCATCATGAATCTGCTGCGCAGAAGCTCCGTATCATAGTGCTTCACATCCTGCGGATGGCAGGCAGTCTGCACTTTGTAGTTCATTTGGGCATTGGCTGCTATGGCAGCGGCTCCCATCATACATGCAAGTACTAACTTTTTCATAATCCGTTATTTTTTTAATTTTCAATTTTCAATTTTTAATTCCCTTCTGATACTTGATAATGGCACGACGGTTCAGAACCATCAGGAACAGGGTACACAATACAAGGATGCCGGAACCTATCCATTTCAGCGAATAGGTCAGGTGGAAGATAACCCATGCAAAGGGGCTGGAGGCAAAGTCGAGCGCACCGCCTTCAAAACCGGCCGGGATGTTTACGGCGGCATCTTGTGTCTTTTCGTAAACATCGTGAGCGGCTTGTGTGAAGTAGGGGGCGAGGTCTGTCACAAAATAGAGGCCGATGGTCAATACTACAAGTCCGATGATGAATGTTTTTACAACGTTACCCTTTGTGATGGGCAGTACCAACGGGAACAGGTAGAACATGCCGGCCAAAGACGCCAAAGGAAGGAACTGGTTGCCCGGCAGGACGACAGCCAACAGGATGGCTACGGGAATCAGCAACAGGGAAACCACCAGCGTTGCAGGATGGCCGATAACCAATGCGGGACTCATACCGATATTCAGGCCGACAGCACCTTTGAATTTCTTGGCAATCAGCTCGCGTGTAGCATCGGAAATAGGTTTCAGACCTTCGATAAACAGGGAGGTGATGCGCGGAATCAACTCCATAACGGCTCCCATCTTGATGCCCAGTCCCAATATATAAGGTATCTTGTCAACCAATTCCTGACTGCTCTTGCAGGACAGGCTACCGATGATGCAACCTACCAGAATTCCCAAGAACAAAGGTTCGCCCAGCAAACCGAATTTTTTCTTCATTCCTTCCGCATCGATGTTCAGCTTGTCGAAGCCGGGAATCTTGTCCAATACTTTGTTGATGACCACGGCAAATGGTACGAAACCCGCACAGAAAGGCTGAGGAATGGAGATACCCTCCATCTTGTCATAGAATCCTTGGAATTTGTCGGCAGTGTAGTCCGCCATAATCAAGGTGATGATGTAGCAGATGATAGCGGCAAAGAAGCCCCACCAGATGTTGCCGCTGGCGAAGTAGACTACTGCACCGATAAATGCGAAATGCCAGTAGTTCCAAAGGTCGATGTTGACTGTACGGGTGGTTTTCGTCAGTAGCATCAGAAGGTTGACTCCCAGACATACCGGAATGATGAACGCACCCACCGATGTGTTATAGGCTACCGCTGCCGCTGCCGGCCATCCCATGTCGAATACCTTCAACTGAAGACCGTAAATTTCCACTACTGGCTCAGGGCAGGGCCGAGGCTGCTGGTCAGCAGTGCAGTGACTACTGACAAACCTACGAAACCAACACCTACCAGCAAACCGCTTTTCAGTGCCTTGCTGAATTTTATGCCGATGCACACACCCAAAATTGTAAAGATTATAGGCATCATCACTGCTGCTCCTAAGCCGATAATATAACCGAAAACTTGTTCCATTCTCTTGTAATTTAATTAGGTAATTGAGTTTGTTTTTACATAGATACGGGTTAAAACCGGGTCAAAAATAAGACCTTTTCTTTATTAATCAAACTTGAAAAGCATAATTATTAGTAAAAGGAGCGATTTTGGACGATTTTTGCCGTTATCGTGCACAAAAATCTTCGTTCTCGTACACGAAAATCAAAAGATACACCTTCTGCATTGAAGGCTGGGAGGTAAAACATTGCTCTTGTTTCGCGAAATGGAATGAAGCGTATACTTAAAATAGAATCATTCCGTAGAAATGGCAACTTGTAAAGTTATTGTAACCTAAATTATCTTGGTTTTCCTGTCGGATAGGAAAGAATATAGTAGGAATAGGCATAAATCTATGAATTTTACTTATATTAGCAGCCGAATTAAATAAACATGGCGCTAAATTTGATTGGAAAGGAAAAATCTGTTCCTGTCGTGAGCATCAGGCTTGGTGAACAGGAGTTTCATAATATCTTCGAAGAATATTATGCACCCCTCTGTTCTTTTGCCTTCCGCTACATGGAAGATGATGAACTTTCGGCAGATATCGTGCAGGACGTGTTTACCAAACTGTGGCAGATAAGGGCGGACTTCTTTTATCTGCATCAGGTAAAGGCGTTTCTCTATACAGCCGTGCGCAACCGTGCCCTGAATGAACTGGAACATTCGAAAGTTGCTCAGGAGTATGAGCGGAAGGTCATGGCTAAGAAAGCAGACATTTTCTTTCACGACGGCGTTGTGGAGGAAGAGACCTTCCGGATTCTTTCGGAAGCCATCGAAAAGCTTCCCATGCAGATGAAGGCCATCATGCAGCTGGCATTGGAGGGAAAGAAGAATGCCGAGATTGCCGAAGCCCTCCAAATCTCTCCCGAAACGGTGCATACGCTTAAAAAGACAGCTTATAAGAAACTGCGTAAATACCTTATGGATTACTACTATTGTTACCTTCTTCTTTTTCTGTAATTAACGTGATATAAGCGATAGCTTACATGCCTACCCGAAGGGGGAGGTGGTAGGTAGAAAAGAATACCTATTAAAAAACTTTTCCTTGCTTTGTGCTCTCTACC
>CAMWRY010000002.1 GCA_947176775.1 uncultured Bacteroides sp. | reverse complement strand
TCTTGAAAATCTCTTCTTATTTTCTCTCCTTTTCCACCGGTTATTACACAACTGCCGGTGTGGGGGCAGGCGTTTTTATCATTTCTTCCTTTTTAGATTCTTGTTTGGTCTCTACTGCCGGAGCCGGTTCTTCCTTGACCTCGGATTGTACCTTCGGTTCCGGTGCAGACTGGGGATTCGGCTGAGCTTCCGGCTGCGGTTCCGGTTCGGGCTGGGCTATTGGAGCAGACTCCGGCTTCGGAGTTTCCACCACTACCGGCTCCTCCACTTTCTTCTCCTCTACCACAACCTCTGCCACTGTTACATTTTCCTGAACAGGAGCCGGTCTGTGCTTCAATTTATCCAAATCAATTTTGCCTACCTGCTTGAATTTCGGGCGTGCATCTTCCGGAACAACCGTCTTAATTTCCTCAGGCTTGGCCTTCTCCTGCGTCTCCTTATAGCCGTCAATCGCTACCGACGCTTTGTTGCGATCCTTACTCTGACGTTCCTGGATGAAACGTTCCGACTTTATCTTAAGGTCTTTGTCTGTACTAAACTCCTTTTTGAGCAATTCAAACTGCTCATCCGTAATTTTCGTGTTCGGATTTGCCTCCACGGTAAATCCTTTCTTTTGCAGGAACTCGACAGCCGTCGTAATTCCTACATTC
The DNA here is from genome assembly GCA_947176775.1 of uncultured Bacteroides sp. Taxonomy (GTDB): domain Bacteria; phylum Bacteroidota; class Bacteroidia; order Bacteroidales; family Bacteroidaceae; genus Bacteroides. The sequence goes on along the minus strand of CAMWRY010000002.1, from coordinate 53,099 downwards.
AAATCTCTTGTTACTTTGTTTAACCTTATCGTCATAAATTACAATGAATTAATGTGCCAATGTACCAATATGCAAGTACATCCATGTGCGAATATACAAATACACTATTGGCTAATGGGGAATAATGTACTAATGGGGAAGTGCGCTGTGAATGTGCTGCGCTACATGGATGGCGATAGCCCCACTATCTCCATTAGCACATTAGCACATTATCACATTACCACATTATTCTCCTTCTTCTTCAAATTCCTGTTTCAAAATGCGCAATACCTCGTCCACCGTTTCTTCTTCGAGGTCCGTCTTTTCAATCAGCATCTCACGGGGAGCGTTCAGCACGGCTTTGGCCGTATCAATGCCGATGGACTTGATGGCATCAATTACCCACCCGTCTATTTCATCACGGAATTCGTCCAAGTAGATGTCTTCATCCTCGACCGCTTCGTCCAGTTCACGGAACACATCGATGGTGTACTCAGTCAACATACTGGCCAGCTTGATATTCAAACCGCCTTTACCGATAGCCAGCGACACCTCTTCCGGTTTCAGGAACACTTCCGCCTTGCGCTCTTCCTCGTTCAGGCGGATGGAAGAGATCTTGGCAGGGCTCAAGGCACGCTGTATGAACAATTGTATGTTCGACGTATAGTTGATAACGTCGATATTCTCGTTGCGAAGCTCGCGAACAATACCATGAATACGGCTACCCTTCACACCCACGCAGGCGCCTACCGGGTCGATGCGGTCGTCGTAGCTTTCAACGGCAATCTTGGCACGCTCGCCGGGAATACGGGCAATCTTCTTGATAGTAATCAGCCCGTCATTGATTTCGGGCACTTCCATCTCGAACAGGCGTTGCAGGAAGACGGGCGATGTGCGACTCAGGATAATCTTGGGATTGTTGTTCTTATTGTCCACACGTGCCACCACAGCGCGAGCCGTCTCGCCTTTGCGGTAGAAATCGCTCGGTATCTGTTCGGTCTTGGGCAGCAGCAGTTCGTTGCCTTCGTCATCAAGCAGCAGCATCTCCTTCTTCCATATCTGATATACCTCCGCGTTGATGATGGTGCCTACCTTGTCAATGTATTTATTATAGATACTGTCTTTCTCCAGTTCCAGAATCTTGGAAGCCAGCGTCTGGCGCAGGTTCAGGATGGCGCGACGGCCAAAGTTGGCAAAAATCACTTCATCCGTCACCTCCTCACCCACTTCGTAGGAAGCGTCTATCTTCTGTGCCTCCGACAGCGCAATCTGCAAGTTCGGATTTTCCAAATCCTCGTCTGCCACCACTTCACGGTTACGCCATATTTCGAAGTCCCCTTTGTCCGGGTTCACAATCACGTCGTAATTTTCATCAGTACCGAACATTTTCGCAATCACGCTGCGGAACGACTCTTCGAGTACGCTTACCATCGTGGTCCTGTCGATATTCTTCAGTTCCTTGAATTCCGAAAATGTGTCTATCAAGCTGACAGTTTCTACTTTTTTGGCCATAGTCTTATTTAAAACTGATTAAATATTTAGTGTATTTTATCTCTTCATACGCAAAGTCCAAGTCCTCGTCCACCATTTTGGGGCGCTTGGCACCTTCTTCTTTCACTTTCTTCCGGATGGTAATCACGAAATGCTGTTCGTCGGCTTCCTTCAACACGCCGCAGAGCTTCCGCCCGTCCTTTGTCAGGACTTCCACCTCCTCGCCGATATGATTCATGTACTGCTGCAATACCTTGAAGGGCTGTCCGATGCCGGCCGAGCCGACCTCCAATTCATAATCCTCCTCTTCACGGTTCAACTTGGACTCGATGTAGCGGCTCAGCTCCACGCAGTCCTCAATCCAAACACCTTCTTTGTGGTCTATTTCCACCACAATCTTGTCATCCGGGCTGATGGTCACCTCCACCAGAAAGTAGTCTTTCCCCTCCAGCCACTCGTCAACAATCTGACAAACAGTTTTCTTTTCTATCATAGATTAACCATTAGGAACAAAAAAGAGGAGCTTTATCGCCCCTCCACCTTTCATCCGTTTCCGATTGCAAAGATATAAATAAAATGTTCGACTACAAAATATTAGCGAAAAAAAGATTCATCTGCTTGAAATTCCACCTATCACTAACGTGAATATAAGCGATAACCCATAGACCGCATGTTGTTGAAGCTACCATGCGGCATGTAAGTTATCGCTTATACCGAACTCACGTTCATTAAGCCTATTTGTAAAAGTTTATAACTAAAGTCTTACATATACAAAAGAATTGCGAGATATGCCTGTTTTCAACCTTAGGCACAGTGAACAGAGTTTTTTCGTGCTTGTTGGCGAAATTTTCGTGCTTAATTGCTATCTGTGACTTAGCAAAAAGGAGGTCTGGTCCGTACCCGGTCCGTATCTGCTCCGTACCAGCTCCGTATAAAGGTACTTTTATACGGAGCAGGTACGGAGCGGGTACGGACCAGACCCCTTTCGGGTAGGTTTCAGACCTGAAATGTATCCGTTTCCTTCACTTGCAGAGAAAATGGTCTATTTGTAAAAAAAACGTATCATATTACACTTCGGCCACCCTCGTAGAGAGAAGGAGATAACCCATCACTGCACAGCTATCTCGGCAAATCCCATCGGTTCACCGGGCACTACCATACGAGTGGCCTTCAGGAGCAGGTAGCGCGTGGTGACGGGCGTGAAATAGACGGACTGCATGACCGGGTTGTTCCGGATATTGGAGAACTCGCCACTCTTCACCACACGGTCCATCCGGCTGGCATCAGGGCCTACCGACAGCTCGTAATTGGACACCAGTCCCCGGCTCGTTTCCCCCTGGTCGGGCAGGAAGTGGAAGGAAGAGACGGTGCGTTCGGCACCCAGGTCGATAAGGAGCGAATCGGCATGGACAAAAAGGGTGGTCTGCCCGTTGCGGTCGGAGGCGAAGGCGGCTTCCTGTTCCGGCAGGAGCGGCAGACTAAAGGGCAGGCTCTTGAGCTGCTCGGTGGGAACCGTGTAGGTCAGGTCCGCCCCCTCGCCGGCATCGTAGAGACTGATGGTGCTGATGCAGAGCGAGCCGCGCGACTCCGTGAAGCGGACGCGGATGGCATCGGCAGTCACCGTCTCGAAGCGAAGCAGGCGCTTGTAGCCGATGGTGGTGGTCTCTTCGTTCAGGCGCACCGGACGCCAGGTGCCGTCACCGTCCCGGCTTTCCACTACAAAGGACTTGACGCGCTGCCCCAGCGGAATGTACTCCTGCAGAAGCATGCGGTTCATGCGCCGAGGGGCGGAGAAAGAGAATGTCACTTCGGCGGTGTCCACGCTGTCGGCCGTGGCCCAGTAGGTGTCGTAGTCACCGTCCGTCAAGGCGGAGGCGGTGAACTTGCCGCCCCGTTCGTTGGAGACCTCCGGAAGCAGGCCGGCCAGCAGGTCGGTCTTCAGCTCTGCCTGGACGAGTTGGTGGAAGCGGACGGCATTGGCCGAGTCCGTGGGGTGAATCAGTCCGTCGCGGTCTACAGGGAAGTTGAGCAGCAGCGTGCCGTTGTGGCCGACGCTCCGGTAGTAGAGATCGAGCAGCTGTTCGGGGGTCTTCACACGGTCGTCCTCTTCGGGGTGGTAGAACCAGCCCGGGCGGATGGATACGTCGCACTCGGCCGGAACCCACTGGTTGCCGTCGGCATGCCCGTATTGCAGCTCATGACTCTTGTCGTAGCCGGGGTAGACTTCACCCTGACGCAGGAAGGACCAGTTGGTGGCACCGGCAAAGCCCTTCTCGTTGCCCACCCAGCGGCAGCCGGGGCCGCCGTCAGAGAAAATCACGGCTTGCGGCTGGAGTTCGTCCAATATCTCGTAGATGCGCGGATAGTTGTAGTAGTTCTTGCGGTCGATGGTGCGCACCTCCTTGGTGCCGCCATACCAGCCGTCGCCGCCGTTGGCGCCGTCGAACCAGACTTCGAATACCTGTCCGTAATTGGTCAGCAGGTCGCGAAGTTGGGCATAGAAATAGTCCAGATACTCCGGCGTGCCGTAGTTGGCCTGACGACGGTCCCAGGGAGAGAGGTAGACGGCGAACTTCAGGCCGTACTTCTTGCAGGCTTCGGAGAGTTCGCGCACGATGTCGCCCCGGCCGTTCTTGTAGGGCGAACGGGCGATGCTGTAGTCTGTCCCCTCGAAGGGCCAGAGGCAAAAGCCGTCGTGGTGCTTGGCGGTGAGGATGACGCCTTTCATGCCGGCATTCACGAGGGTCTGCGCCCATTGCTCGCAGTCAAGCCGGGTGGGATTGAAGGTGGAGGGATCGGAGTCGCCGTAGCCCCACTCGCGGTCGTTGAAGGTGTTCAGGCCGAAGTGGATGAAGGCGTAGGTCTCCATCTTCTGCCACTCTACTTGCTTTTGCTCCGGAACGGGCAAAATAGGCTCCGGTGCCTTGATGTCCGACACTGAGCAGGAGGCCAGGGAGAGAGCCATGGCGATGCTGCATGTTGCTGGTAGGAATGATTTCATACGATATCTGTTTTTAGGAATGGTACAAATGTAAGGGATTTGGGGGAGGTGTGCAAATATTGAAATGTGCCAAAACACCAAAATATGAAAATCCCCTTTGCTACAGATATCTGTAGCAAAGGGGATTTTGTTAAAGAGAGGGTTTTGACACACCTCAATTGCCATGCGGCATGACAGTTTCAATGATGTGAGGCTGATTGGGTATCGCTTGCATCGGCCTCACATCAGTCTCACATCGTTCACTTATTAGGCGTGTCCCACTTTTTGGTAGCGGTGCAGACCACGTTCACCACCTGATCGCCCGTCTGGATACGGAAGTCGCCCTGCTCCAGCACCCACTTGCCATCGTAGCCCACGAAGGCGAGGTCGGAAGCTTTCACTTTCAGGGTGACGGTCTTGGTCTCGCCCGGACGGAGTTCAACCTTTTCGAAAGCACGCAGGCGGCGGTTGTCAGGAGTGAGGGAGGCGACAAGGTCGCTGCTGAACAGCAGGACGCTCTCCTTGCCGATGCGGTTGCCGGTGTTCTTCACATCGACGGTGAAGGTCAGCAGGTCATCAGCCATGAAGGTGGGCTTATCCACGCGCAGGTTGCTGTAGGCGAAGGTGGTGTAGCTCAGTCCGTAGCCGAACGCCCACTGCACCGCCACCTGGGCGTCGTAGTTGTAGGCACCCTCCATCTGCTTGCCGATGTGCTCGCAGGGCTTGTAGTCGTAGGTCACCAACGAATTGATTTCCTTCGGATAGGTGTAGGGCATCTTTCCGCTGAAGTTGGCGTCGCCGGCAAGGAGGTTGGCAAGGGCGTCGCCGCCGTAGTTGCCCGGCAGCATGATGTTGACAACAGCTTTTGCCAGCGGTTCGATGTCGGCAATGAGGCGCGGACGGCCTTCGTTCAGGATAAGGATGACGGGCTTGCCGGTCTTGGCAAGCGCCTTCACCAGGTCGAGCTGGTTCTGCGAGAGGAAGAGGTTGGTCAGGTTACCGGGGGTCTCGCAGTAGGAGTTCTCACCGATGCAGGCCAGGATGTAGTCGGCATTTGCAGCGGCAGCTACCGCCTTCTCTATTTCGGGAGCATTCTCTTCCCACCAGTTGCCGCCCTGCTTGTAGGTGACACCGGCTTCATAAAGGATGTTCTCCGCACCGAACTTGTTGGTAAAGGCTTCCAGAATGGTATTGTATTGTCCGGCGCACTCATCCGCTTTGTCGCCCTGCCAGGAGTAAGACCAGCCGCCGTTGAGGCAACGCATGGAATTGGCGTTCGGACCGGTGAGCAGCAGTTTCTTGCCCTTTGCCAGCGGCAGGATGCCGTCCGTGTTTTTCAGCAGCACGAGCGACTCTTCGGCAGCCTGTAGAGCGGCAGCGGCGTGTTCCTTGCTTCCGAACAGCGGGAAGTCCTTGTAGTCATAGTAAGGCTTCTCGAAGAGATTGAGGCGGAACTTCAGACGAAGCACGCGACGCACGGCATCGTCGATACGGCTCATCGGCACCTCGCCTTCCTGCACCAGCTCCTTCAGCAACGTGCAGAACTTCCAGTCATACGGGTCCATAGACATATCGATACCGGCATTGATGGCAAGTTTGATGGCCTCCTTCTTATCTTTGGCGATGTGGTCGCGCTTCCAGAGGTTGTCGATGTCCGCCCAGTCGGTCACAATCATGCCGTCCCAGTTGAGGTCTTCCTTCAGCCACTGAGTCAATAGTTCGTAGTTGGCATGGAAGGGGAGGCCGTTGTTCATGGCGGAGTTCACCATGACGGAGAGGGCACCGTTGCGGACCATCTCCAGATAGGGCGCGAAGTGCTTCTCGCGCATGTCCTGCACGGTGATGGACGAAGGGGTACGATCCTTGCCCGAAACGGGAACGCCGTAGCCCATGAAGTGCTTCATGCAGGAGGCGACGCGGTCTGTCCCTATCAGGTTGGGGTTCTCGCCCTGGAAGCCGAGGACGGACTCGCGCCCCATTTCGGCATTCACATAGCAGTCTTCCCCGTAGTTCTCCCACATGCGCGGCCAGCGTGGGTCGCGGCCGAGGTCGGTCACGGGGGCGTAAGTCCAGGGGATGCTTCCGGCCTTGGTCTCGTAGGCGGAGATGCGTGCGCCTTCGCGCGTCAGACTACGGTTGAAGGTGGCTCCCATGTTGATACCCTGCGGGAAGAAGGTGCCGCCCAGGGTATAGGTAGTCCCGTGTATCTGGTCCACGCCATAGACACAAGGGATGCCCATCACCTCGATGGATTTCTCCTGGATGCGCTTGATGATTTCCTGCCACTTCTCCACCGACTGCGCCACGCCGTTGGGCACATTGAGGATGGAGCCTACCTTGTATTTCCCGATGACGGAGTCGAGCATCGCCTCGTCGAGCTGGAAGCCTTTGGCATTCTCTATGTCCTGAATGCGCATGTAGAGCTGCATCATCACCTCTTGCGAGGGCATCTCCTTGCCCAACTTGAATTCCTTTTCAAGTTTGTATTTCTTGATAATCTTCTTCAGGTCGTTCACTGTGATGCTCTTCGGGTCGAGTCCGGCGAAAGGATTGGCACGCTTCTGCAAGAGGTCGATGGTAAGTTCACACATCTGTCCGACCTTCTCGTCCAGTGTCATTTTCTTCAACAGCGTTTCAATCTGCTGCTCTATCTTCTCGTCTCTTGGAATGGCAGGTGCCACGGTGGTCTGTGCCACGGCCCCTGAAAGAAGCCCCGAAAGAGCCAAGGATAAAATCGTTTTCTTACTCATAAATGGTATATTTTAGGTTTTAACTTTCGTCTTTAATCATGTCCGGACAAAGATAGTGCAATCTTCCGATATAGAGTGACATTGTTTTATCCATTTCCAGTATTATTATTCAAGGAATAATCAGACATGGCACGTAGATGAACGCGGATTAGGCAGATAAACGCGAATTATTTTTGTAAATAAAAAAAACGAAATCCGCGTCATCCGCGTACCATGCGACATATAAGTCGCCGCAAGCCTTGTTATCTTTTCAGTGTAGCAAGGGGTGCTTGCAACTTCAAGAGGTCGTTTGTCTTCTGCACGGCAGCCTCAACCTCGGCATCCAGCACGGCGCGGATGTCACGAGAAGAAGCACCTACCAGGAACTTGTAGTTTCCGGCAGCCACCACCCATGAGGAGGAAGCCTCCTCGTAGGAAGCCAGGTCGGCGGAGTTCACCTTCAGCGTGACCACTTCAGATTCGCCCGGTTTCAGTTCCCGGGTCTTGGCAAATGCCTTGAGTTCCTTCTCGGGCTTGTTCGTGCCGGAAGCGTCGGGAGCGGAGACATAGAGCTGGACGACCTCACGCCCTGCCGTCTTGCCAGTGTTCTTCACCTCCACGGTACGGTATAGAGGCCATTGTCCGCCCGTATGCTCGCTTTGTCGTAGGCGAACGTAGTGTACGAGAGGCCGTATCCGAAGGGGTAGGATACCTCCTTGCCGAAGCTGTCAAAGTAGCGGTAACCCACGTAGATGTCCTCCTCGTAACGCGTATAGTCCACGTCTTTCAGGCTGTGCTTCTTCTCGCCCTTGTTGGCGTTGACGATGTCGATGTCCGATTTCAGGTCGATGGGGAAGTTGGCGGTCGAAGCATGGTCTTCAAAGCGCACGGGGAAGGTCATGGTCAGCTTGCCGCTGGGCGAAGCCTTGCCACTCAGCACGTCCACCACGCTGTTTCCACCTTCCTGCCCACCCTGCCAGGCGCATAGGATGGCATCGGGCAGCGCTTTCCAGGAGGAGGTTTCGATGGTTCCTCCGATATTGAGCACCACGACCACCTTCTTGCCGGCAGCATGGAACACGCGGCATACGTCCTGCATCAGCTGCCGCTTCTCTTTGCTGAGATAGAAATTGGCGGATTCCCGATCGAGGAACTCACCGGAGCCACGGCCGATGGTAATCAGCGCCATGTCACTTTGTGCGGCCAGTTCCTTCAAGCGTGCCTCTTCGAACGTCATTTCTTGGGGAAGCACCACCGGCATGAAGGCGGAGAACTTACCATCCTCCGGTTTCAACCGCTCCTGTTCGGCGGCAATGTGCGCTTCATAATCTGCTTTCAGGCGGTCGTCTGTCTCATAGCCGGCGTTCTTCAAGCCATCCAGCAGAGAGACGGTATAAGCCCGGTTCACGTTTCCGGATCCGGTGCCACCTGCGATGAAATTGTAGGAGGTGCAGCCGAACAGGGCAACACGCTTCACGTCTGCCGGCAGTGGGAGGGCGCTGTTCTCGTTCTTCAGCAGCACCATGCCCTCCGTGGCACTTTGCCGTGTAATGGCGGCATGCGCCTTCAGGTCCGGCTTGTTGGAGAAGGGATAGCCCTTGAAGCGAGGTGTCCGGAGTATCAGTTCGAGGATGCGTTTCACGTTGCGGTCGAGCACCGTCTCATCCAGCCTGCCTTCCTTCACGCCTGCCACGATGTCCCGGTACTGCTTGTCGTAGCCGGGTTGCAGCATGTCGTTTCCTGCATTCATCTGTGCCACGGCATCCTTGCCGCCAAACCAGTCGGTCATCACCATGCCCTTGAAGCCCCATTCGTCGCGCAACAGCGTGGTCTGCAATTCGGGACTTTCGGAAGCATATACGCCGTTCACGTAGTTGTAGGAAGACATCACCGTCCAAGGGTCGGACTCTTTCACGGCTATTTCAAACCCTTTCAGGTAAATCTCGCGCAACGCACGGGGCGATACCTGCGCATCGTTCGCCATGCGGTTTGTCTCCTGGTTGTTGACGGCAAAGTGCTTGATACTGGTTCCCACGCCATTGCTCTGCACGCCGCGCACGTAGGCGGCAGCCATCTTTCCGCTCACCAGTGGGTCTTCGGAATAGTATTCGAAGTTACGTCCGCAAAGCGGATGGCGGTGGATGTTGAGTGCAGGAGCCAACAATACGTCGGCACCATACTCCAGCACCTCGTTGCCGATGGCTCTGCCCACATTCTCCACCAGCTCCTGGTCCCAGGTGGAGGCCAGCAGCGTGCCGATGGGGAAATGGGTACAATAATAGGTTGCCGTATCTCCCTCGCGCGTGGGGTTGATGCGCAATCCTGCCGGACCGTCGGCCAGCACGATGGAGGGGATGCCGAGACGGGGGATGGGATAAGTGGTTCCGGCGGCACCGGGCACCAGGCTGCGCGTTTCGCCCACCACGGCACTGTCTCCGTTCTCGAAGCCCGCCATGCCGGTGCCGATGACCAGGTGGGCTTTCTCTTCTAAAGTCATGGCGCCGATTACATCCTCCAAAGAGGCTTTTCCGAGCTGCGGCACGCCCGGTCCGCAGGCAACAAAGGTAGTTGCCATAAGCGTTATTGATAAGATTTGTTTCTTCATGATAGATTGGGATATTAATTATTCAAGGGGAGCTATCGGGAGTTAGAAGTCAATAGTCTTCCTGTCACAAGGAGATACTATCGGTTTTTAACTCCTAAGCCCGAAGGGCGATAACTCCTTCAACAATTTACTTAAACAATTTCGGTGCAAACTCCGTCAGATAGATACGCCAGTTCTTCCAGATATGGCCTTCGCCGGTTTCATAATATTCATACTTGTAACCCTTTTCGTCCAGCATCTTGCGGTAGTCGTTGTTGGCTTGGAACAAGAAGTCCTTGTCACCGATGGCGATGTAATAGAGTGCCGGCTTCTTTGCAAACTGGGTTTTCAGCTTGGCTTCGAGATTGTCATAAATCGGAGATTTCACATCCTTGTTGGGCATGATGGCAGCGGAGAACAGACCTACGTAGTCGAACATGTCCGGGTATTGTTTGGAGATGTGCATGGAGTGGTAACCGCCCATAGAGAGACCGGCGATGGCACGTCCCTTCTTTGTAGCCTGTGTGCGGTAAGTCTTGTCGATGAATTTCACCACGTCGGGGAAAGCAGTCTCGAAAGAGCCTTCCATCGTCTTGGGCAGGTTCATGCTGGGAGCGGCAAAGCCCAGTGAAGATTCGCCCGGAGCAGCTTCCAGTGCGGCATTGCCGTTGGTCATCACCACAATCATCGGCTGAGCCTTGCCTTGTGCAATGAGATTGTCCAGAATCTGTGCCGTGCGACCCAGCTCGCTCCAGGCATTCTCGTCGCCACCCATGCCGTGCAGCAGGTAGAAGACGGGATAGCGCTTGCCGCTTGTCTCATATCCGGCAGGCGTGTAAACCGTCAGACGGCGGTCCATGCCCAGCGTGGGGCTGTTGTACCACACTTTGGATACCGTTCCGTGAGGCACCTTATTCACCTTGTAGAGGTCGATGCGCTCGTCACCGCCGATGATGAATACATTGGTCACGCTTGCCACGTCCCGAATCATATAGACATTGCTCGGGTCGTTGATTTTCAGGCCGTCCACCAGGAAGGTGTAGCTGTAGAGTTCCGGCTTCAGCGGTTCGGGAGTAGTGAATTCCCAAACACCGTCCTTGTTCTCTTTCAGGTCGGCCACGCCCGGACCGTCGAATTCGCCGAAAGGAGTCTTGATTTTCTGCGTGGGCAGGAAGTCGCCGGTCACCTGCACCTTCACGGCTTTCGGCGCTTTCAGGCGGAAAGTAACGGTATTGTTGTCATGTATCTCAGGTGATACAACCGGAGCGCCTCCCCAGAGGGCCTGTTGTGCGAAAGTCATCGCACACATCAGCAACAGAGCTGATAAAATAGAAATTCTTTTCATAATGGGTTTGTTATTTTATTATTAAACAGGTTTTCTATAATCCTGCACTTCGGATTGGCAAAGTGCAGGGTGAATCAATCGGCACGAGGTCACTTGAATAACTTCGGCGCGAACTCCGTCAGATAGATGCGCCAGTTTCTCCAGATGTGTCCCTCGCCAGTTTCCAAAGACAAAGTCACAGTTGCCACGTCGCGAATCATATAGACGTTGCCGGGATCCATTATTTTTCAGGCCGTCCACGTAGAATGAATAGCCGTACAGTTCAGGCTTCAGCGGTTCGGTAGTGGTATATTCCCACACACCGTCCTTGCCTTCCTTCATATCCACAATGCTTGTTGCGCAAAGGTCATTGTACACATCAGCAGCAGGGTAAATAAAAGTGTAAAATTCTTCATAATCATTATAATCGTTTAAGGAGTTGGAGAAAGTTGAAGGGAATCAAATCTCATTTCTCAAAACACCGGCTCACAAAAGGCAAGCACATATACAATGCCGAATGCCAGTATTCACTGGTGTGCCCTCCGTCGCGCACGCGAAACTGGCAAGGAATGCCGGCATTGCGCATCGCCTGGAAGAACTCGATATTACGGTCGAGCAGGAAATCATCGTCACCGCAATCCACAAACCACTGCACGGTGCGCAGAGCGGCTTTACGGGCCTCATCAGCCTCCAGCACATACTTGATGCAACTATGCTCCTGCACCGAACGGGTCAGCACAGCCACCTTGTTCGTGGGGTCGGGGTCTTTTCCCGCCGCCTCACCACTGACGGGGATGTTCATCAAGGCACTCATGGCATACGCCGCACAATAGAGGTCGGGATAGCGCTGCGCGTAGCTTGTGGTTCCGCCACCACCCATCGAAAGGCCCGCAACGGCACGATGCTGACGGTCGCCCACCACACGGTAGGTCTTCTCGATATAGGGCATGAACTCCTTGTAGAAGAAATCCTCGTAAGCCCATCCCGGCATGTTGAAGTAACCGTTCCAGCACGTGGCCGGATTGCCTCCGGCGTTGGGGCTGACGATAATCATCTCGCACGCCTCACCCGATGCCGTCAACTGGTCCATCACGTCCTTCACACGCTGGTCCGTAAACCAGCTGGTATTCACCCCCGACATGCCGTGCAGCAGGTAGAGAATGGGATACTTCCTGTCTGCCTCCTTGTCATAGCTCTGAGGCAGATAGATGGTATAGGCGCGGTGCGTCTTCAGCACCGTGCTGTAGATGCTGTCGGTCACGACCTTGCTTTGTGGTCCCCATGCAGGATTCTGTGCATTTGCCATCCACAACGAGCAGACGGCAAAAAGAGAAAGTATCAATCTTTTCATGGCATAGATTTTAAAAATGTACTACAAAATAAGTGCTTTCCATTCTAAAACGGATTGATATATATCAGTTTTTTCAGGTGATGTATATGCACACCTCATCTCTTCACCATGGGATGCACAGCCACCGGCACTTGTGCCCGCATGGCATCGTGCACTTTCTGCTTGCGTGCCTTTGCCACCTTCTGCACCGTGGTGCAACGCACGTCGGCCGAAGAGGCGGCAGCCATCCATTGATATTCACCCTTGGCCAACTCCCAAGAGCTGCTTTTCTCGTTGAAGGAGGCCATGTCCATCACGTTCCACTCCAATGTCAGGGTCTGGCTCTCGCCGGGTTTCAGCAGGCGGGTCTTGCCGAAGGCTTTCAGTTCCTTGGCGGGCTTGTCCATGCCGCCCTCGGGAGCCTTGACATAGAGCTGCACGGCTTCACGGCCTGCCACCTTGCCGGTGTTCTTCACGCTCACTTTCATGCGGCAGCGGTCACCGTCGATGGCAGCCTCTTCCACCGCATATTCAAAGGTGGTATAGCTCAGTCCGTGGCCGAAGGGGTAAGACACCTCTTTACCGAAGGTATCGAAGTAACGGTAACCCACGTAGATGCCCTCCTCGTAGAGGGTGAAATCGACGTTGCGTTCCGGCTCTTTCGGCTTCTCCTCTTTCTTGTCGGACTTGAAGTTCATGCCGGTACCCATGGCGAACGACGGCATCTTGAACTCATAGTCGAAGGGGAAATTGGCATCCGACGGCGCGTCGCCATACTTCACGGCAAACGTCATAGGCAGCTTGCCGCTGGGGTTCACCTTACCCGTCAACACGTCGGCAATGCAGTTGCCCACTTCCTGCCCGGGCTGGAAAGCGCATACCAAGGCATCTGCCAGCTCTTTCCATGAAGCGGTCTCCACGGGGCTGCAGATGTTGAGAACCACCACCAGCTTCTTGCCTGCGGCACGATAGGCGGCAGACACTTGCTTTATCAGAGCCAGTTCGTTCTCCTTCAAGAGGAAATCTTCCACACGGCGGTCGCAGCCTTCACCACTGACACGTCCCAGCGTAAGCACAGCGATGTCGTTGGCTTTCACTTGCGCGGCCAGTTCCTCGGCAGTGGGCAGGAACTCTTCGGAACGGGGCAGCGGAGTGAACGCGAAAGGAGGACGACCGTGGGGGAAGAGGCGTTTCTGCTCGTCGGCCATGTGCTTCTTGTAGCGGTTCAGCAAATCCTTATCTACCGTATAGCCCGCATTGCGCAAGCCTTCTACCATAGAGACCGTATAATATCCGAAGCCCGTACTGCCGAATCCCATACCGGCAGGAACCATGTCGTAAGAAGTAGTGCCGTAAAGGGCTACCTTCCTGATGCCGGCAGCCATAGGCAGCGCATTCTTGTTATCCAGCAGCACGATGCCCTCGGCACCTACCCGGCGGTCCACTTGCGCGTGGGCTTTGAGGTCGGTCTCGTTGGGATAATTGTAACCGGCAAAGGTGTGGCTCTTCACCACAAACTCCAGCACACGCTTCACGCTGAGGTTGAGGAGCGCCTCATCCAGCGTGCCGTTCTTCACGGCTTCCAGAATGGCGTTGTACTGGCGTTCCTGTCCCGGCTGCAACATGTCGTTTCCGGCAGCTATGGAAGTCACGGCATCTTTTCCGGCATTCCAGTCGGACATCACCAGTCCCTTGAATCCCCATTCGTCGCGGAGGATATCTTCGGTCAGTTCGCGGTCTTCGCAGGTGTATTTGCCGTTCACCTTGTTGTAGGCGGTCATCACGCTCCAGGGCTGAGCCTCCTTGACGGCTATCTCGAAGCATTTCAGATAAAGCTCGCGCAAGGGGCGCTGCGTCAGTCGGGAGTCGTTGTTGTTGCGATTGGTTTCCTGGTTGTTCACGGCGAAGTGCTTCAGGCAGGTGCCGGTACCTTCGCTCTGGATGCCGTTGATGTAGGCGGCGGCTATCTTGCCCACCAGCACGGGGTCTTCGGCATAATACTCGTGGTTTCGTCCGCAGAGGGCGTTACGCATCAGGTTGACACCGGGGGCGAGGAGCACGTCCATACCGTAGTCTTTCACTTCGGTACCCAGAGCCTGGCCTACACGGTAGGCGGCATCGGAATCGAACGTAGCTGCCACTGTGGTGCTCGAGGGGAATTCGGTGGCATGATAGGTGTGGCTGTCGAACTCTCGTTTGGAAGCCATCGCCAGGCGGTGCGGTCCGTCGGCAAGGAAAGCCGATGGGATGCCCAGGCGAGGAATGTCGTAGGTACGTCCGGCAGTACCGGGGAACTTGGAGTCACTGCCCATCGACATGCCGCAACCGATGACGAGGTGCACCTTCTCCTCAAGGGTCAGGGCGCTGACCACTTCGTCAATGTTGTCGGCACGCAGCACGGGCGAACCGGTGGCGGGCACCGGCTGTGCATTCACAGCCAGCGCCACGCAAAAGGTGAAAAGGGGAGTTAAGAATCTTTTCATGTTTTATTAGGATTACCAACCTGTATTTTGCTTGATATTGGGATTCACATTCAATTCTGCATGAGGAATAGGCAACAGCATGTGTTTGTCTTGGAAACCATACACAGAGTTCTTTACGTTTTCCGGTTCCAGTCTGAATTCAAATACTGGATTCTTGTCTGCATCCACAACCGGTTTGCCATCAGCACCAATTTTGACAAAGTAGCCATAGGCTGGAATGGCCTTGCCTTGTTCACCTAACACAGCTTTTGCATCACCCCAGCGAATCAAATCCTGGAAACGAACACTCTCCAAGCAAAGTTCAAGGCGTTTTTCCTTCTTCACATCATCCAATGTCACGGAAGAAAGCGGAACAAGCTTGGCACGAGTACGGATTTCATTAATATACTTCACAGCCTTGTCGGCAGAGCCACCACCCATTACATGAGCCTCAGCGGCCATAAGCAATACTTCTGCATAACGCATCACACGCAGGTTAGTATATTGAAAGCACTGGAACCCACTTTGATCAATAATATTATCTGAGGCCAAAAGGCGAGTTTTCCAGAAGAAATAGCCCTCGTTACCAACCAGATAGAATCCCGGATTAATAGCCATTTCCACTTCATTCATTTGTTCATAGGTACGCATCGTACTCTTCAGACGATAACCGTCCACCCCTTCTCTTTCGACAAAAGCATCATACAAAGACTTGGTAGGGTTAAAGAATCCATAAGTACCCATTGCAATGCCCTCTTCAGACAGAGCCTTAACACCATATGACATGTGGCTTGTACGCCAGCCCAACATTATATAGAACTGTACGAACTGACTCCATATTTGTTCGCTATTATTGCGACGTTGTACTTCAAGCATAGATTCACTACAATTGTTAGTCACAGCATGTCCCAACATGTCAAAGCCGCCTTGATATAACTCATATTTCTTAGAATTAATGACTTCGTCCAAAACAGTAGCAGCATCAGAATATTTACCTTGGAAAAGATAAGCTTTACCAAGATAAGCTTTAGCTGTTTCAAGCGTAACACGTGAAGTAGCATCCTCATCGTTTACACCGGATTTAGATGGCAATGCACCGGAAGAAATGGCTTCTTCAAGATTCTGCTCCACAAAGGCCCACAGAGTTTCAGGTGTGCTGTTGCTCACGTGATACTCGGACGGAGATAACAAATGGTCCACCAAAGGAGCAGTACCCCACAAAGTGACCAACTCAAAATAAGACCATGCCCGATAGAATTTAGCCTCGGCCACAGCACGTCTCATGATTGGAGAATCACCTTTTACATTCTCTATAATCAAGTTGGCTTTATAAACCACAGTATAAAGTCCGGAATACAAACCGGAAACCAGACCATTGTCTGTAAAGAACGTGAATTCATTCAACTGCTCCATCATGGCATTGTCACCACGGGAGCCACCACCTGTATAGGCATCATCAGAGAGGCAGTTTTTCACATAAAACCAATTGGAATATACATCACGCCAGGAGATAAGCATAGAAGCCACGGCAGCCTCAGCCTCTGCATCAGTTCTATAGTAATTCTCGGGACCTCCCAGACTACCGTGTTTCTCTATATTCAAGCGGTCTTCACAGCCAGTGCATGCCAAGGTAAACAAGGCTGCAAAAAGTACATATATATAATGTGTTGCTTTCATTGTCTTATACCATTAAGTTTAAAAGTTAGAATTCTATATTGAAACCAAGCACCACTTTCTTGGAAGCAGGATAACCACCCATATCAATACCCATACCCGTAGTGGCGTTAGCCGAAGATTCCGGATCGAAACCGGGGTATTTTGTGAAAACGAAGAAGTCGTCAAGTGAACAATAAAGGCGCATGTTGTTGATAAATACCTTTTTCAGCAGTGATTTCGGCAAGGTATAGCCCAACTGAATCTGCTTGATGCGGAAGAAAGAAGCATCGTAAACCATCGCATCGGACTGGATGTACTGGTCTATATTATTAGCATTAGCCAAAGGTACTGTACCGGTCGGATTGTTTGTAGACCAATGATTATCATACCAAACTTCTTTCAAACGGTTACTCTTACTATAATCAGGACGGTAGTAACAATGGAAAATATCGTTACCTTGTGAACCCGTACCAAATATAGTAAGGTCAAGCCCTTTATAGGCAGCTGTCAAGGTAATACCATACGTAAAATCGGGAATGGCATCACCAATATAAGCCAAGTCGCCTTCATTAAGAGTGCCGCTGTTATCAAGGTCCTTGAAAGTAGGATTGCCCTTTTCGTCCAGACCATTAAACTGATAACCACGGAAATAGTACACCGGATAGCCCTTTTCAAAGTAGCTCAGTTTGTAAGTATGGAATGAAGCTCCTTCAATACGAGGCTGTGAGGGATCCAGATAAGTTACTTCATTCTTCAATGTGGCCAAGTTGGCACGGATGCTGTAGCTGAAATCCTTGATGTTATCGCGCCAGCCCAATTCAAACTCCCAGCCTTTGTTGCTTACATTACCGGCATTCATCGGAGAAGTCTTTCCACCAATACTGAGAGAGGGTTTCGTATCCAGCACCAACAAATCTTTCGTCTTCTTTTCATAATAATCTACGCTGAAAGTCAGGCGGTCACGCAGGAAACGGGCATCCATACCAAAATCAATCTGTTCGGATGTCTCCCATTTCAACTCATCATTACCCAATGAAGCGGGGTTCACACCAGTAGTGAAACCATTGCCTCCGGTCAGCGGATAGATACCGCTGGAAGCCATATCCGTACTGTAGGCATAACCGCTCAATGCGGAAAGGCTACCGTTCTGTCCCCAACTGGCGCGCAGCTTCAAGCTGCTGACGTGCTGTTTCACCGGCTCAAAGAACTTTTCTTCCGAAACCGTCCAACCTAAAGAGACTGCCGGGAAATATCCCCAACGGTTTGTCACTGGCAGTTGTGACATATCTGCCGCATCAGCACGCAGCGAGAACTGAGCCATATAGCGCCCCATATAATCGTAGCTTGCACGGCCAAAGTAAGACATCTTGGCCGAACGGGTCTTCTCACCACCGATACCCTTGATTGCAGAAGCAGCACCGTAATTCAGATAAAAGAACAACGGATTGTTCTGAAGTACGGCATGCTCGCCATCCGGGTCGAGAGAACCTTTTACATAGTCGTAAGTGGATTCTTGGAACGACATACCCAGCATGGCATTGATGGTATGCCCATTGAACGATTTTACGTAATTGGCAAAGTTTTCCCATTGGTAATAAATGCTTGTAGAAGACTGGCTACTTACGTTTACATAATCACGTTTCTGTATTGAGTTGCCATAGAAAGGCAAATTGGTTGTAGCAGAGCGAGTGCCCCCCAGACGGTAGCCGAAACGGGAAGTAAAGGTAAATCCCTTGATGGGCGTGAAGTCCGCATAAATAGAACCATTGACATTGAATCCGCTGTTACGGCCAATGGTATTCTTACGCATCACTGTAGGATGGTAGTTTTCACCTTCATAGAAACGAGAAGAGGCATAGTAGTTGCCGTTTTCGTCCTGCAACAATGTGCTGCCCTGATTCAAAGCGTTCTGCATGTGGGCAGGCAATTTGTCCGGTGCATAAGTGTCCGGTGTCAAGGGGTCCATCATCAGAACGGATTGCAGGAAGCTGCCATAGGCATTCTGCGTAGATACACCGCGAGTATTATACTTCTCAATCTGGTTTGTCGTACCTACCTTCAACCAAGGCTTTATGTTGTATTCGGCATTGACGGTAGCCGTCATACGTTGGTAAACATCGTCTTTCCCTTTTACAATACCGTCATTGTCCAGATAAGTCAGCGACAAATAATAATTACCCTGTTCGCCACCTCCGGCAAAAGCCAAATTGTGCTTCATCATCAATGAGTTTTCAAAGGCAATATCCAGCCAGTCCGTGTTGGTCTTTCCATCCCAATTGGCTTTTATGAAATTGGGGTCGAAAGCTTTGCTTTCCGACATGTAATCAACGTATTCTTCTGCATTAAGCAACTTGGGCATACGGGCAATGGATTGCGTGGAAAGCTGGAAGTCATACGTAATTTTTCCTTGTCCGGCTTTACCTTTCTTTGTTGATATAAGGATAACACCGTTACCGGCCTCAGCACCATAGATAGCAGCGGAAGCAGCATCTTTCAGCACTTCCATACTGGCAATATCATTAGGGTCGATACCGGCAATGCTGCTCATGCGTACGCCATCCACCACATAAAGCGGACTGGAAGCCGCATTGGACGAATAACCGCGCACACGTACCGTAGGTGAGGAACCCGGAGCGGCAGAAGTCGTAATCAACTGCACACCGGCTGTCTTACCCTGCAAGGCTTGTGAAGCATCACTGATAGTACGGTTTTGCATGTCTTCGGCCTTCACCTGCGAAATGGCTCCTGTCACGGAGCTTTTCTTCTGCACACCGTAACCTACTACCACCACTTCGTCCAGCGTCTCGCTGTCTTCTTTCAAGACAATGTTCATCACACCGGCAACGGCTTGTTTCTCTTGGGTTATGTAGCCGATGTAAGAGAAAATAATTGTCGCTCCCTGATTTACATTCAATGTATAATTACCGTCAATATCGGTAATACAACCGTTGGTAGTACCTTTCTCTACGATACTTACACCAATCATCGGTTCGTTCAGGTTGTCGGTCACCTTGCCGGTCACTTTCATCGTCTGGGCTTGTGCCAGCGTGAAAGGAAGGCAGATTAACAGGAAGAGTGCCAGTGTGGCGAATCTCCTCCGTTCTGTCAGCTTCATGATTTGTTTCATTTTCGTTTAAATTAGATTTATGTTAATAATTCAAGTGTTGTTTTTATATGGATGGCGGCGTTGCTACCACTTCCTGCCAACCCACTGGCAGCCTCTTGCCAACGGGTTGGCAAGCCGTTGCCAATAGGCAGGCAAGACCTTGCCTATATGTTGGCAAGGCTGTGCCAAAGCAGCGTCCTGAGATTGGCAAAGCAACTTTTTCATTGGCAGCGTATTACCTTTCCGAAAGGACGTACATCCGTCCCGTCAGAAACCGCGTGTCGGGAACGCTCGTACCACCTCCAGCAGCTCCTTATCGTGGTGGTGCTTCACCTCACACGTGTTGTTGAAGAACATCGTGGCGCCGCCTTCGGCCGTATAAGGCTCCCATTGGGGCAGGCCTTCGGCATTGGGATTGCCGGTGCGGGCGAAGTTCAGCCAGGCACCGCTCATCTTGTCAGCAAGCGCCTGCGCCTCGGCACCGCCGCCGGTCATCGTGGCGTGGCGCACTACGTTGTTGAAGGCGAAAGGTATCTCCATGCAATGCGTGCTGCGGAACATGCCGTCGAGCACGGGCGACTCCCACGCAAACAGGTACATATAGACCGGAGCGCCTTCTTGGGCGGCTTTCAGCCGTGCCTGCTCCACGGCGCCGGGACGGAAGACGAAGTCCACGTCCACCAGGTCTTTCGGCTGATAGCCGGGATAGGCTTTCTCGAAGGCGGCGAGGAAGTCGTCCGTGCGGTCGCCATAGCGTTGCTTCAGAAGTTCCACTGCCTTCTCTTTCGTAATGGTGCGGAAAGCAGGCACGTAGGTGCTCATGGTGAACTCGTGCAAGGTAGTCCCTATCATTACGGGCACGTCCTTGCTCTGTGCAGGCGCCTGCGGGTCGAAGGGCTGTGCGGGCAGCACGTCTCCGTCCACGGTGGGCGCCCATCCGAAGATGAAGGTGGATATGCCGCCCTCTTTCTCGGCCTCGGCCTTCACCTTGGCAACGGCTTTCTCACCGGCAGCAAGCAGCCGTTCGTAAGGCATCTTCTGCAACTCGTCTATCTGCGAGGCTTTCAGTCCCAGCTCGTCCATCACGGCTGCACCGATGCGACGGGAGTACTTGGCATTCATCGTGCGCAGCATGGAACCGCTCTGAACGATGGCCTTGTGGTAGAGCCCTTTGGCAGACGGAGTGGCAAGCAATGTGGAAACCTTTCCGCCACCGCCCGACTGTCCGAAAATCGTTACGTTTTGTGCGTCGCCGCCAAACGCGGCTATATTCTTGTTTACCCATTGAAGTGCTGCCACGAGGTCGAGCAGGCCGGCATTGCCGGATTTGGCGTATTTGTCGCCGTAGGCGGAAAGGTCGAGGAAGCCGAGGACGTTGAGACGGTGGTTGAGCGTGACTACCACCGCATCACCTTTCTTGGCAAGGTTGAAACCATCGTAGGAGGGAAGTTCCTGCCCGCTGCCTGCCGCATAGCCGCCGCCGTGTAGCCACACCATGACAGGACGCTTCTTGCCATCGTTCAGGCCCGGAGTCCAGATATTGACCCGCAGGCAGTCTTCGCCGGGATAGCCGTCGTCCCAGTGGAAGGCGAAAGCATGCTCGTCAGCACCCCAGCCGGCACGCTTCCCCTGCGGACAGGTGGGACCGAACATGCGGCTACTGCGCACGCCTTCCCATTTGTCGGCAGGCTGAGGGGGCATGAAACGCTCTGCCTTGGCGTAGGGAATACCTTTATATATATAGATACCGTCTTGCAGGAATCCTCCCACTTTGCCCGACTCTGTTTCGGTGATGGCTGTCTCGGAAGAGGCGATGATTTCGCCCGGAGCTTGTTGCGCGTCGGCGGTCTTCACGCCCGCTGTCTGTCCGCAAGAGGAGAGAATCAGCAGGAAGGCCAACGCAAGCATAGATAAAGGTTGCTTTTTCATGGTTGTATACCGTTTTTTTAAGTTGATAATTTGTCTTTGACTTGCTTTTAGTGAACAAGTTGACAAGGCTACAAGAAGGGATAAACAGCCCTCGGCCTATATCTTGCTTTTTAAAGCGATTACAAGGAAAAGCCTTGTTCACTTGTAGCCTTGTTAACTCGTTCACTTTTTCCGGTTGCAATATTACGCCGATTGCGCCGGAAGGGCTGGCCGACATGTAAAAAGGATTTGCCCGGAAGTTTAAAAGCGCTTGCCCATACGTTCAAATGTTTGTTCTTTTGTTCAAAACATGCTGTAAAGCAACTTATATTCAATTTTTTATCCTTATTTTCGCACATCATTCAAAACCTTTTAATATGACCTTGTCTAACCGGAAAATCCTCCGCACCCTGTTCCGCCTGCTGGCCGGAACTCTGTATGCCGTCTGCCTGTCGGCATGCGATGCCAAAGAGCCCCTACCCGAAAACCGGAATGCCGAAATCGAAAGCCCCGTCATAGCCAACGACCTCTCCAACCAGAAAGTCACCACCATAGCCGAAGACACGCAAGGCCATATATGGATAGGCACGTTCCGCGGGCTGAACAAGAACAACGTGCACGACTACCACCAGTACTTCTGCACCGACGACTCGCTGGGACTGCCCGACAACCAGATTACCCACCTGCTGCGCGACTCGAAGAACCGCTTCTGGGTGGGCACCGTGAACGGCGTGTGCCTATACACCGACAAGGACAATTTCCGCATCATCCCCATCGAGGCCGACAACAAGAACGTGAGGCAGATTCTGGAAGACCGCAACGGGCGCATCTTCTTCAACACCGGCTTCCAGCTCTACGCCTACCACCCCCGGGAGGAAAAGATTACCTGCGTGCTGCCCGAAATCAGCCCCGGAAATGCCTTCTACGCACAGTGCCACATCGCCCCCGACAACAACCTCTGGGTAATGACCTCCACCGGGCTCCGCTGCTACGACCCCTCCACCCTTCAGCTGAAAGAGTCTGTCGCCCTCAACGGCTATCCCTACTACTCGTACCTGCACAACAACGAGCTGTGGATAACCGGCAACCACACCCTCAGCATCTTCGACACCCGCACGCGCAGCTTCAAGCCGCTGCCGCAGCCCATCGCCCGAAACACCACGCTGTGCAACGCCGACATCGACTACATACACCCCTACGGCAACAACGGCCTGCTGCTGAACACCGCCAGACACGGCATGTTCTACTACAACCCGGGCACCGGCAGCGTGACCCGCCAGGACGAGAACGGATTCCCCTTCGAGATGCCCCGGTTCCGAATCAGCCGGATGTTCACCGACTCGCAGCAGAACCTGTGGATAGGCTCCGTGGACCAGGGGTACACCGTGTGCTACCACTACAAGGAGCGGTTCAACAACGACAACTACCTGCGCTCCGAGCTGAACAACAAGTCCGTGGTGTCGCTAAGCGCCGGCAAGGACCACAAGCTGTGGATTTCCACCCTGATGGACGGCATCTACGTATATGACACGAAGAGCAGCGAAATCAGGCACATCGACCCCGAA
Source organism: uncultured Bacteroides sp. (assembly GCA_947176775.1). GTDB lineage: Bacteria > Bacteroidota > Bacteroidia > Bacteroidales > Bacteroidaceae > Bacteroides. The sequence goes on along the minus strand of CAMWRY010000002.1, from coordinate 29,985 downwards.
ACGTTCTGCGAGCAAGAGAAACAGAAAGCCATCTACGCGAACCAGCTGATGGTGGACAGCGACAACAACCTATGGATGACCATCACCAACAATGAAGTGCTGAAGGCACGCTACACGCCCGACGGGCAACTGAAGATAGAAGAACGGCACCGGATTTTCCTGCCCATGTCCATCACCCAGTCGCCCGACGGAACCATCTGGATAGGCACCGCCACGGTCAACGTCTATGCCCTGCGCCCCGGCAAGAAGGAATTCGAGGCGATGAAGCTCTTCGAAGGATTCACCTTCGTGCCCGGCGTGGCGATGATGGACAACCGCCGGCTGATGGTGACGGGCTTCTACCAACCCATCAAGCAGATTGACATCGAAAACCTGGAAACGGGCACGGTGGACATCGCGGAGGAGGACTGGAAAGCCTGCATCCGCCGCTCCGTATTCGTCCCCACGGCCTTGTACAAAGACACATACGGCATTCTCTGGATAGGCACCGTAAGCAACGGTCTGATGTGCTACCATCCCGAAACGGGCCGGATGACACCCATGCCCGGCACCTCCTGCCTCGACATATCGGGCATCGAGGAAGACCGGCAAGGCAACCTCTGGATAAGCACCCAATACGGACTGAGCAAATATGACCGGACAGCCGGACGCTTCACCAACTATTACACCGCCGACGGCATAGGCGGAAACCAGTTCTACGACCGCGCCTCGTGCCGTCTGCCCGACGGCACGCTGGCATTCGGCGGCACGCACGGGCTCACGCTCTTCAACCCCATCGACGTGCCCATAAAGCGCAACATCCCGCTGCTGTTCAGCGACCTGAAGATACACAACAAGCTGATACGCCCGCAATTGCATGGAGAAACCATCGGCAAGCACCTCTCCTACTGCCCCGACATACACCTGGAGCACGACCAGAACAGTTTCAGCATCTCCTTCTCTGCCCTGAACTACAGCGAGTACGGACGAGTGCACTACCAATACCACCTGGAGGGCTTCGACAACTACTGGGTAGACGCCCGCAACAACCACGAGGCCTACTACGCCAACCTGCCTGCCGGAGAGTATGTGTTCCACGTGAAAATCACCAACAACGACCGGAGCATCGTGGAGGCCGAAAACTCCATCCGCATCCGCGTATATCCGGCTCCCTGGCGCACGTGGTGGGCCTACTGCATCTACTTCTTGTTGGCAACCGCCCTCGCCCTTCTCTTCCTGCGTGCCCTGCTCCGCGTCCGCGCCGAGAAGGAGGCCGCCCGCCGCGCCCGCCTGGAGAAAGAGCAGGAGCAACGGGTGAACCGGATGAACATGAGTTTCTTCGCCAACGTCTCGCACGAGTTCCGCACGCCGCTCACCATGATTTCCGGCCCCGTGAACCAGCTCTGCGCCAATCCGCGGATAGAGGGTGCGGACAAGAACCTGCTGCACATCGTGCAGCGCAGCGTGAACCGCATGCTGAGGCTCGTCAACCAGATGATGGACTTCAACAAGCTGGAGAACGACACCCTGCGCCTGCAAGTGAAGCGCGCCGACCTCATCGCCTGCCTGCAACGCCAGGTGGGCATCTTCCGGGTGAACGCCGACGACAAGGGCATCGACCTGAACACCTACGGACTGGAAGACACCTTCCTGATGTGGCTGGACGAGGACAAGGTGGAAAAGATATTCAACAACCTGATGTCCAATGCCCTGAAGTTCACGCCCCAAGGCGGTAAAATCAGTGTCGGCTTCGACGTAATAGACCGTGAGAAAGCCGCGCGGCTCTTCGGCCTGTCCGCCGACGGGCGCATCACGCAGTACGTCAAAGTGTCCGTGGCCAACACGGGACAGAGCATCCCCGAAGACAAGATAGAGAAGATATTCGAACGCTATTACCAGATAGGCAACCAAGCCGAAGGTACCTACAACTGGGGAACGGGCATCGGCCTGTACTACGCCCGCAGCCTGGCCGTACTGCACCACGGGCAACTGAAAGCCAGCCAGCCCGAAGAGGGAAGCGGCGCCGTGTTCACCTTCGTCCTGCCCGTGAACGACGCCGCGTATGCCGAAGACGAACGGGCAACGGAACAGAGCAACCAGTCGGAAGCCTTCCCGCTGGCCGCCGCCTCGCAGCCTGCCGAGAACAAGACCGGCACCGGCGAGAAGCAACCCACCCTGCTGGTGGTGGACGACGACACCGAAGTGGCGCACTACCTGCGCACCCTCCTCTCCGCCCACTACAAGGTAATCTGCCGCTTCAATGCCGACGATGCGCTGAAGGCGCTGCATGAGGAGTCACCCGACCTGGTTCTGAGTGACGTGGTGATGCCCGGCAAGGACGGTTACCAGTTCTGCCGGGAGATAAAGGAAGACTTGCAGCTCTGCCACCTGCCCGTGATTCTGGTTACGGCCAAAGCCACCGTGGAAAACCAGGTGGAAGGACTGGACACGGGAGCCGACGCCTACGTGACCAAGCCTTTCGACCCTGCCTACCTGCTGGCGCTCATCAAGTCGCTGCTCAAGAACCGCGAGAAAGCGCGCAACATGCTGGGAAAAGCCACGCAGACGGACAAGATGGAAGAGAACATCCTCTCCCCACAAGACAATGTCTTCATGACCGAACTCTACCACCTGATGGAGAGCAAGCTCTCCAACCCCGAACTGGACATTGCCCGCATGACCGAACTGCTGAGAATATCACGCACCAAGTTCTACTATAAAGTAAAAGGACTGACCGGCGAAAGCCCCAGCACCTTCTTCAAGACCTACAAGCTGAACCGTGCCGCCGAACTGATAACGGAAGGGAAACATACCGTCTCGGAAATTGCGGACATGACGGGATTCAGCACGCTGTCCCACTTCTCGAAGAGCTTCAAGAAGCAGTTCGGAGTAAGTCCGAGCGAATACGGCAAATAGAAGGACGGGCTACTTGGCTTGTTGTATGAGGGTTATGCCTTTCAGGAGTGAAGGTATAACCCTCATGCTTTTAACAACCGGCCCTTGTATGCACGAGATGCACATCTCATACAACACGAGATGCACATCTCGAGATACATGAGATGCACATCTCGTGCATACAAGGACTACGCCTTAAAGTGAGAGAGGAATAGCCATGTGTGTTACCGGGCTTCCGGAATATTAGTCGAATCATATACAATCATCGCCCGGCCTTCGGCCAACTTCCTCGCAGTGGGAGGCATCTTGATGAAATAGTTGGAATAAGGTTCCGAACCTTCCTGGTCTCCATTCATCAGCCTGTGGGAAATACGTATCATCGTCTGAATATAGGCCAGCGGCAAAGAAGATTTCAGATAAGGATAATGTCCGCACCAGATATCCTTGATGTGCCCTTCCTTCATGAGCTTTTCCATACGGCAACACGACTCATGGAAAGTGGCGATGGGAGACATCGGCACACACTGCAGCCATACTTCACCCGAGCCGAACGCATCACCCGAATAACAGTCTCCGTTTGCCTTGTCCAGGAGTACCACCGAGCCGGGCGTATGCCCGGGCATCCATGCCACTTCCAGCTTGCGTCCACCCAAGTCGAACACTTGTCCTTCTTCCATATAGAGGAATTCTCCTTGATAATCTGCCGCATGCTGGGGCACCAGCACCGTATCGGCCCGATGCATCCATACTTTATCGAAATACTTGATGCAGCCGGCATGGTCGGGGTGCATGTGGGTGACGATTACTTCCAGCGGTTTCCCGGTTATCTGTCCCACAATCTTATCCAAATCCGCACAACGCGTGCCGGTATCAATCAGCACGGCCTTGTCTTCGCCCTCTATCAGATACATGGTAGTATAGTCCCAAGTAGAAAATACCCAAGTCTTCTCTTTCAACAAGGAAACCTCTACCTCTTCATTCTTGAATACCGTTTGCGCCCCTATAGCCATACAAACAAACAGCAGGGCAAATATCACTAAGTTTCTTTTCATGTTTTTCTTCTTTATATAGTTAAACCGAATTGTGAATTTCTCAGGATAAATCAATAACCGGGATTCTGTTTCAGGTTGCTGTTCACCTCCAATTCATTTTCAGGAAACGGCAGCCACTCGTCGCGATTGGGAGTCCAACCCGACAACGACTTTTCATTATCGACATAAGTGGTTTTGGTCGTATAACGGGCGTTGTAGATGCCTGCCGCCGTAGTGAGGTCATTATTCGGGTCAGGTACAATCTGGAAAGTCGGTAACTTTTTCCCTTTATCCGCCAATACCGCCGGAGCATCCCCCCAACGCTTCAGGTCCTGGAAGCGCATGCCTTCCATAGCAAGTTCCAAGCGGCGCTCCAGCTTTATATCGGAAAGCGTCACATGACTCTTTCTGGGAAGACGGGCCCTGTCGCGCACTCTGCCCAGATATTCGTCGGCACCGGCTTGGTCTCCCGCCTGGAGGCAAGCCTCGGCAGCCATCAGCAACACATCCGCATATCTGATGACCGGAGTATTGCTCTGGTTTCCACACCAATACCCTACAAATTCGTCATCGGTGCTTGCCAGCCATTTCAGACGGAAATAGCCTTCGCTGGCATATTTGTTGGTAGTCGTGTTCACCGCAATGTTCATGGCAATCACCTGCTCCCAGGTCCTGATCCAGGCATTCAAGCGATACCCGTCGGCACCCTCCTCAGCCACAAAGGCATCGTACAAAGACTTTGACGGATTGAAGTAGCTGTAACCGCTGGTAGTGTTGAACTTATAGTGCATGGACGCTTCCGGACCGGCTATAAAGCCATAGCCGAATCCCCAATTGGCCAAGATGCCGAACCAGCCCTCCTGAGAATACATGTTGGAAGGGTCGTAATGGCGCACACACTCCAGCACATACTCCTTGCAGCCTGCAGAGGCCGGATGATAGAATGTGCTGACATCGGCTATCAAATCATATTTGCCGGAAGAAATGACCTTCTCCAACTCACTTTTGGCATCGGCATATTTCTCCTGATACAGATAAATCTTTCCCAACAAGCAGCGGGCAGCCTCCAACGTGGCGCGGGTTCCCCCGTCCCTGTCTTCCAAACTCGTTTTCGAAGTGAGTTTCCCGGAAGTTATAGCTTCCGTAAGGTCTGTCTCCATGAATTTCCACAACTGTTCGGCAGTGGAGTTGGGCACCTTATACTCTTCCGAATTCTTCAATACCCTATCTACCAAAGGAGGAGTCCCCCACAAAGTGGTCAGTTCGAAATAGCAGATGGCTCTGAAGAATTTGGCCTCGGCAATGTTTCTTGCCTTCACTTCACTTTCAGCGGCATCGAACCGCTCAATCACCAGATTGGCCAGATAAATCGTGGCATACAACCTCTTATAATAGTTTTCCACCCAACCGTTCGTGGCCACTATCGCACTTTCGTATATCTCCTGCGCATACACCTGGTCGGAGCGGGCACCACCCGAATTGAAATCGTCTGCCAAGAAATTTTTCAGGAAGAAACCGTTGGCATACTGCGAGGCTTTCTCACCACGCCCGGAATAAGCATTCCGCCAGGACGCATAGACAGCAGCGATGGCAGACTCACACTGTTCATCCGTCTGATAATAATTCTCTTCATTCTCTACACCTTTCTGGGGAATATCCAGCAAATCGACATCGCATGCGGAAAATGTAAGTGCACACGCCAACAGTCCGGACAAGATATATTTTCTTTTCATATTTCTTCTATTTATTATTTAAAATGTAACTGATAAACCGAACACCACCTTCTTCGTTGTGGGATAATTTCCGTAATCCACGCCCATACCGCTGGTAGCCGTGGAGGAAACCTCCGGATCGAGTCCCGGATACTTCGTGAACAAGAAGAAATTATCCAACGAGGCATATACTCTCAGCTTGTCGGCCAGGAATTTCTTCGTAACCGTCCGGGGCAACGTATATCCCAGCTGTATCTGCTTGATGCGGAAATAAGAGCCGTCAAAAATATAGGCATCGGACAAGCCATACTTGTCTGCATTCGTATTCTGCGGCCGTGCAAACTTACGGCTGGTAGTCCCGTCCGCCGTCCAGCGCTGGTCGTACATCTCCTTCAGCGTATAGGATATGGAGTTATAACTGTAGGACATGAATACGTCATTGCCCACGGAGCCGTTGCCGAAAATCAGAAAATCAAAATTCTTGTAGTTGGCGGTCAACGTGATGCCATACGTGAAGTCCGGCATCGGTTTACCAATCATCGCCTTGTCACTGGCATCAATGGTACCGTCACCCGTATTATCCCTGAATACGGGATTGCCCTTGTCATCCAGATGATCGACCTGATAGCCTCTGAAATACCACACCGGATAGCCTACCTCGAATGCGGAGAACGAACCGTTCGAAGCCATTGTAGTGGCGCCTTCTATGCGTCCGCCGCTGACATGCGGATCCAGATAAGTGACCTCGTTCTTCAAAGTGGCCAGATTGGCGGTCACAGAATAGTTGAAATCACCGGCTTTGTCTTTCCATCCGGCCTCAAACTCAAAACCCTTATTCGTCACATTACCGGCATTCATCGGAGCCGATGAGTTTCCCGCCTCATAAGGAATGACAATGTTGGAAACAATCAAGTCTTTTGTCTTTTTCTGATACCAGTCCATACCAAACGAGAAGCGGTCGTTGAAAGCGCGCAAATCCATACCCAAATCCAGCTGTTCGGAGGTTTCCCACTTCAAGTCAGGATTATAGAGCTGCGAAGGTTTGGCAGAAGTGACATAGTTCATCGCCGTATTGCTGAAAGAGTATCCGGCAGCCGAAGTCACCAGGGAATTGGAATACTTGTAACCGCTCAGATTGCTTGTGCTTCCATTCTGTCCCCAGCTGGCACGCAACTTCAGGAATGTGAGAGGGGTATTGTTCTTTTCCGTGAAAAAGCGCTCGTTGGAAATGACCCAACCGGCTGATACCGACGGGAAATAGCCCCAGCGATTGGTACCCGGAAGCACGGAAGTATCGGCGGCATCGGCACGCATGGCCGCTTGCAGCATATAGCGGTTCTGGTAATCGTAAGCCAAACGGCCGAAATAGGACAGTTTGCGATTAATCAGATTGTAACCGGCGGTACTCTTCACGGCATCTCCGGCAGGATACGAAACGTCGGCATACAAAGGATCGTGCTTGGCAGTCTTGTCTACACCGGCAGAAACATAAGTGAAGTTATTCTCGCTGTAGGACATACCCAGCATGGCAGACACATGATGCTTGTCCCACAAATCCGTACTATAATTCACAAAGTTCTCCCACTGATAATAGGTAGTAGAGGAGTTGGAGCGGCTGGCCCCGTTCTTATCCTTATTATTGGCGGAAGCCGAACCGTAATAGAGATTGTTATACTGATAAGTGTTTGCGTTCAGTTCCCTGTAACCCAGCCGGGTAGTAAACACAAATCCTTTGAAAGGAGTCAGGTTGGCATAGAGCGTTCCCATCAGACTGTTGCCGAAGTTTTTCTTGTCGCTCATGCGGATGGCTACCATAGGATGTATCTGTTCCATAGAACCCAGACAGCTGTAATAATCGCCCTTGTCATTGCGCAGCAAAGTAAAGCCGTTGGCAATCAATGCCTCCATTTGTTTAGGAAGCGCATCGGCTGCATAAGTGTCCGCATAATAAGGAGCCATGGTCATCACGGTAGCAATCATACTGGAATATGAATTGCCCGCACTACCGTCATTGATGGATTTCTGCGTATATTTTGCATAATTGGCAGTAACACCTACCTTCAACCAAGGTTTAATGTTATAGTCGGCATTCAGCATGACGGAAAGCCGCTTGTAGGTATCCTTGTTTTCACGAAGAATACCATTGTCATACAGATTGTTTAATGACAGGAAGAAAGAGCCCTTGTCATTCGCTCCCTGAAAGTTGACCGTATGATGGGAGGATGGCGAAGCATTAAAAGCCACATCATACCAATCGGTAGTCGATACGCCGTCCCATGTGCCGCTGGTAATAAGCTCCTGGATATTATCATCTGTAAAAGTAGGGTCTTGCTCCTTCTTTTGCAATAAGGCTTCTTGTGAATTAATCAGCTTGGGACGTCGGGCCAGGCTACTGATGGAATATTGAAAGTCGTAGGAAATGCTGCTGGTGCCTTTGCTTCCGCTCTTTGTGGTAATAAGCACCACGCCATTACCGGCCTGCGCACCATAAATGGCAGCGGATGCGGCATCTTTCAGGACTTCCATGCTTTTTATATTGTTAGGATCCACAGCACTCAAGTCGGATACTATCAATCCATCTACCACATAGAGAGGGTCGGAAGTGCCATTCGACGAGAAACCACGGACACGAATGGTAGGCGAGGCGCCCGGTTGCGAAGTCGTGGATATCAGTTGCACACCGGCTGTCTTGCCCTGCAGGGCTTCTTCCACCCGGGTAATAGAGCGGTTCTGGATGTCTTCTGCCTTCACGGAAGAAATGGCGCCTGTCAGGTCGCTCTTCTTCTGTACACCATAGCCCACCACTACCACTTCATCCAGCGTCCGGGTGTCTTCTTTCATCGTTATATTCATTCTCTCTGATACGGCTTTCAGTTCTTGTGTCACATATCCGATGTACGAATAGACAATGACGGCACCTTGCTTTACCTTTAAGGAATAATTTCCCTCCATATTCGTAATCACTCCATTAGAGGTGCCCTTTTCAAGTACACTCACACCAATCATCGGTTCTCCCAAATCATCTGTGATCCGTCCCGATACCATCATCGGACTTTGCGCCAGCATATAAGGTATTCCCACCAAAAGGAACAGCCAGAATGCCATCAGCTTTCTTTTAAAGTTGTTTTCCATAATGCTTAAATAATTAGATTTGTTAATAAAAAAGCTACATTCACTCATTGCAGGATTTTCGATACAATTTTATCAAAAGAGGGAATAAGAGGATATTGAGAAAATACAAAAACATTTCCTATATGTTCAGATATTGTTTCTTTTACGTTCAAAAGATTATCAATATGTTCAAAACATGCCATACAGCATATTCCAAGCGGAAAAATCACTGTTACAGCAAATATCACCTACTTATTTTCTTTCTACTTTTGTCTGCTCCATTGTAAAAAAACACTCTCCGCGGAACATATCTTAATACACTTCATATATGAAAAAAATCATTCTTTCCCTCATAGCTTTATCTGCAATAGCGGTGTCTTCGTGCCAACCGACAACCGCCAAAGCAGAAGCGGAAAAACAGGATGTTTATAGAATTTCGGCAACCATTTCCAACCAAAACATTACGGATTTCCAAGAAGACGCGCAAGGCTATATCTGGATAGGAACCACACGAGGACTGAACAGATTCAACGCACACGAATACCGGCAATATTACAGTTCCAACGACTCACTGCAACTGCCCGGAGATAGAATCCAGGATATTTTCATGGACTCACGCAAACGCTTATGGATAGCGACAACCGACGGAACATGCCGATATACCGACCAAGACAACTTCTGCCAGATACCCATAAACGTGCCCTATAATAATAGGAACGGATATCAGTTCATAGAAAGCAAGGATGGAAAAATCTTCCTAAACATGGTGGTACATCTCTGCGTCTATAATCCCGAAACGGACACCTTCAACCGCATTTTCATCAACTTTGACCCGGACAAGACCTATAAGCAGACCTGCTACATGGATAACAACAACTGTCTGTGGGCCGTCAACCCCGTCTCCATCCGATGCTACGACTCCCGAAACATGCAACTGACAGACTCCATACCCATGCCGCAGAAGATTACCTACTCTTACATGCACAACCATACCTCCCTATGGCTGGCAAGCAAGAACCGACTCTTCATATTCGATACCGAAAGCAAAAGATTCAAAACGACTCCCGAAGCAATAAGTAATCATCCCATCTTATCGAAAGCCGCCATCACCTATATACACCCGTACGACAAGAACAGGCTACTGATTTGCACGCAAAAGCATACGTTCCTTTACAACCACATAGAAAACACCGTCATACATGAAAAGGAAAACGGATTTCCATTTGAAGTCCCGCAACATGGCATCAAATGCATGTACACCGACTCGCACAAGAATCTGTGGATAGGCTCGCCGGACCAAGGCTATACCGTACGCTATCATTATAAGGAGCGTTTCAACAGCAACAATTATCTGCGTTCGTTCTTCCATCAAAAATCCATCATAGCCCTCGATGCCGACTCCTGCAACTTGTATATATCCACCCTGAAAGACGGAATGTATATCTACAACCTGAATACCAAGCATATAGAAGCTGTGAATATCAGTAGAATCCTACCTGCACAAAACACAGAAAATATAATTGTCAGACACATCTATCACGACAAAGACCGGCACATCTGGCTTGCCACCAATACCAATCAAGTCATAAAATGCGTGCTCGAGTCTAATCAATTAAAAGCAACGAGTATTTTTTCCGTCCCTTCCGTACTGTGCATAACGCAAGACCGTAACGGAACAATATGGGCAGGCAGCTTCAGCCAGGCAATATATGCCCTGAAAAAAGGTGAAAAGGTATTCACACCCGTATCACTTTATCCCCAGTCATTTTTCACCTTTACTCCTACCCTACGTCCCCTCTCCAATGGAGAAGTATGGATTGCCTCCTTTGCCAACAAGATTCGTTCAATAAATCCGGATACATGGAAAATCCGGATACCGGACATCTCGAGGGCAGACAGCCTGGCCTGCATACGCCGTTCTAAATTTATCCCTTCCGTATTATACGAAGACAGCCAAGGAGATATCTGGATTGGGACCTCCCATAACGGGCTTTTACGATATACTTCGCAGAATCATAAATTATCTCCTATATCCGGCATTGGCTGCACAGAGATTTGCAGCATCGAAGAAGATATACAAGGGAACCTATGGATATCCACATTATACGGATTAAGTAAATATGAGCGCCGGACCAATCAAATCAGCAACTACTATGCAACTGACGGTATCGGCGGCAATCAATTCTACGACCGTGCATCCTGCCGACTTTCAAACGGAACCTTAGTATTCGGCGGCACTCACGGAATGACATTCTTCAATCCGGTGGAAACTCCTTTCAAATACCATGTTCCACTCACTTTCGAGAATCTGAAGATTCATAACAAGCTTGTATATCCCGGAAAGAATGCAATCATCGACAAGGACCTCTCCTACCAACCGGACGTATATCTGAAACATAGCCAGACCAGCTTCAGCATATCATTTGCCGCATTGGATTATAGTGAATACGAACGAATACACTATCACTACCTATTGGAAGGCATTGACCGCTACTGGATAAATGCACACACCAACCGGGAAGCTTATTATGCCAACCTTCCCACAGGAACCTATATGTTCAAAGTAAAAATCACCAATGAAGACCAAAGCATAATCGGAGAAGAAAAACAGTTGCGCATCATCGTCAAACCTGCTCCTTGGAATACCTGGTGGGCAAGATGTGCATATGCTCTGGCAATCATCGGAATAGCCGGTACACTTATACACAGTTGGCGGCGCGTAAGAATCGAGAAAGAAACCGCCTGCCGTGCCGAACAAGAAAAAGCACAAGAGCAGAAAATGAATAAGACATACATGAGCTATTTTACCAACATATCCCATGAGTTCCGGACACCACTGACCACGATGTTGGGTTCCATCAGACAACTGTGTGCCGCCCCCGGCCAATACAGTGCCAACCGGGAACTACTGAATGTTCTGCAAGACGGTATTCTGCGGATGCTCCAGCTAGTCAACCAATTGCTCGATTTCAACAAATTAGACAACGACAACCTGGGACTGGAAGTCCAACAGACCAACCTTGCCTCCACCATCAAACGAATCATCAGTTTCTTCAACATCAATGCCCAAAGCAAGAATATAACCCTTAGCATTCAGGGATTACACCATGACATCCTCTATTGGGCCGATGAAGACAAAGTAGAGAAAATACTGAGCAATCTGCTTTCCAATGCCATGAAGTTTACTCCTACAGGAGGTGAAATAGAAATCTCGTTCGCCATCGTCACACGCCAAGAAGCCGAGGAGTTCTTCTGCCTGACAGAACAAGACAAAAGCGTCCGGTATATCCGGATTTCCGTAACCAACACCGGAGAAAACATTCCGGAAGAACAGCTGGAAAAAATCTTTGAACGGTTCTATCAGATAAAAGGCAACAAAGGGACTTACAATTTGGGAACCGGCATCGGGCTTTATTATGCCCGATGCCTTGCCCGGTTGCACCACGGACACTTGAAAGCGGCAAACCGGAAAGAAGGGAACGGAGCCATGTTTATCCTGATTCTGCCCGCAGACGATTTCTCGTACACAAAAGAGGAACGGTTCTATGGTAAAAAAACACTCCTGAACAATACTTCCATAGAACCTGCGAAAATAGAACCGGATGCTGCCCGTGAAGGTAAAACAAGTTCGAAAACAATACTCATAGTAGACGATGACCCGGCCATCATGCACTATCTGCAGATTCTGCTGACCCCGCATTATCACATCATCAGCCGACTCAATTCCACCAACATCTTCCAGACCATTGTAGACGAAGCTCCGGATTTAATACTGAGCGATGTACTGATGCCGGACAAAGACGGTTACCAGCTTTGCAAAGAGATTAAAGCAAACCTGCAATTCTGTCACATACCCGTCATTCTGGTAACCGCCAAATCCACCGTGGAAAACCAGATAGAAGGATTGCATACCGGAGCAGACGCATACGTGCCCAAACCTTTTGAACCGGCTTACTTACTGGCCCTGATTGAATCACTATTGACGAACCGTGATAAAATGCGTAGTTTCCTGACGAACAATACCCGGACAAGCCAGATGAAAGAACTTGCCCTTACCCCAAAAGACGAGGCCTTCATGACAGAACTGTATAAACTAATGGAAAATGAACTGGATAATCCGGAACTGGACATCACGCGGATGGCCGAATTACTCAAAATCTCCCGTACCAAATTTTACTACAAGGTGAAAGGGTTAACCGGCAAGAATCCAAGCGTTTTCTTCAGAACTTATAAACTGAACCGCGCAGCCGAACTAATCAAGGAAGGAACCTATACCATTTCCGAAATAGCGGACATGACCGGTTTCAATACCCTTCCCCACTTCTCTACCTGCTTTAAAAAACAATTCGGCATAAACCCGAGTGAGTATCAATAAACCTTGTACATCCCTTATCAGCACCCACGGCTCCCTCTAATTCCCTTAAAAGAAAGAGCCGTGGCCTGCATAGAGATTACTTCCGATAAAAGTTGCCGATTATCGCTTGTTATAAACCAGTTTCTTCGTCTGCGGGTCGCGGGAGAATTGTTTCATGAAATCCCACATCAACCGTGCGTCAGGCTTGAAGTTCCAATGACCGTAGTCATTCACAGCCACGACTTTAATCAGCGGAATGTTTCCCTTGTAAAGCACTCCCGCTTCCATCGTGACGCGCTTGTTGGTGGAAATCACTTCCCTATCCTTCAGCGCTATGCCGAAGGTGGCATCTTTGGAAAAGTCAGGCCGGCTGCTCACCTCCATGCCGTTCATGGTCTGATAGGCAGTCCAGGCACAGAAAAAGGCATTGGTGCGCCAATTGTTCTCGCTTACAAAAGGCACAACTTCGTCGTCCGTACCCGTCACAGAGAAATAAGCGGTCTCCACACTGCCCCGTTTCTGCACCGCCTCGTTCATCAGGGCTTCGCCACTGTAACCGAACATATACCGGTCGGGGGTCAGCCCAGCCGATTGGGCACCCACAGCGGCAAACACGTGCGACTTGCGTATACCAAGTCCCGTAGCCGTGGCGGCTCCTGCCGAAAGCCCTTCGGCATATACCCGCGAAGGGTCTATCTGCGGATAGGTCTTCAACAGATGATACACCACCTGCTCGATGCCGTCCAACCCCATAGGAGCATAACCGTTGCCCTGCCACTCCAATTCGGCAACAATGAAGTTCTCCTCAACCGCCAACTCAATGAAGCCGGATGTCTCAGCCTGCGTACGCGGATCATTGTTGTTGCCATGCAGCAAAAGCAACAACGGCACAGAAGCCTTTTCTGCCTTCAAGGTAGCTTCCGGATGGAATTCATACCATAGGAAATCGCCTGTACCGATAAGGTCTTTCTTCATCACACGACGAGTGATTCCCCAATCTTCGGGCATGATATACGGCTCCAGCTCATACGTACCATATTGGTCGAATTGAGCTCCTGTGTACCAAGTATGTTCGTAATTGTTGAAACGGTAGTTCTTGCAAAGCAAAGTCTTCCAAGCTTCCGCAAAAGCTTCTTTCAGGGAAATGTACTTGTTTGCACTCACCACAACCTGCTGTAGAGGCTCCTGCCGGTTGGCATAACAAGCCAACCCGTCTTCTTTCCGCACCGGTTCCGCCTGATTCTGCAAGATATAGGCTGCCGCTACCTGCCGACTGTGTGTTCCGGCAATAAAAGCAGGAACGGGGGCGGCACCCTCAGCCGTCTTGGCCGGTCGGCCATTCAGCGATACGATACCGGCAACAGCACCCGCATGTCCGGCAATGGTTCTATTAACGAACGTCGCTCCCTTACCTATACCGATTATCTTCAGATTAGTAAAAACACGCATCTTGTTCAGGAAATTCTTATAAGCTTCCAAATCCTTCACCGCATCATACTCCTTTCCCAAGGGGTTCATCACACAGACCGTCCCCGAATAGGTGTGCGCATAGGACGCAATACCCAATTCATCCGTCAACGCCGCCGCTTCGGAAGCATCGCACGGCTTGTCCGGATAAATCACGAAAAAAGGGGAAAAGCCGGGAAAACGTCCCTCTACACTCTTGCACGTATCACGCGTAATGTAAACTTCCTGCTCCAACCCAGGAAAACGAACAAACGGAGGAAGCCCTTCAGGGGTTCCACCAGCCCCTTTCATCTGCAATGCAACTACAGAAAACAAGAGCCCAAAAATGAAATTCAGTTTCATAGTATCTTTAACAATTTGTTTTACGACCGCAATATTAGCGAATTGCCCTCAAAGCATTCTTTCCTATTTGTTCAAATGTTTATCCTCCGGTTCAATTTTATTCATTACATTTGCAGTGTTTCTTAAAACCAACCGTATATGGCACATCGTCTTAATACCAACAAACAGTTTATGGTAGGCAACGGCATCCTTGCCTTTGCCGTGATTTTCGTAGTCGTCATCTTTGTCTACATGAGCATGAGGCTGCAACAACAGAAAGCGGAAAACCGCAACTTCATCGAAACCTATACCATCACACTGACGAAAGGCTTCGCTGGAGATTCCACCTCCATCTACATCAACGACAGCCTGCTGGTGAACCATACTATCACCGAAGAACCCTTCACTCTGGAAGTGGGCCGCTTTACCGAACAGAGTACCCTGATGATTGTGGACAAC
Source organism: uncultured Bacteroides sp. (assembly GCA_947176775.1). Classification (GTDB taxonomy): domain Bacteria; phylum Bacteroidota; class Bacteroidia; order Bacteroidales; family Bacteroidaceae; genus Bacteroides. The sequence continues at coordinate 14,656 of CAMWRY010000002.1, read as the reverse complement.
GCCACAGAAAAGCTCTCGCTGTTCGAACTGAGCGAACGGGGAGGTACTTATCGGTTTGAGAAGGAAGGGGAAAAGGTAAAACAGTTGGCACAGGAATAAAGGCAAAAACACCAATCAGACCAACGACTGCATGTCGTTCAATCTCTTGTAGTAACCATCCTTTGCCAGCAACTCCTCGTGTCGTCCACGCTCCACGATTTCGCCTTCATAGAGCACGCAGATTTCATCTGCATTCTTAATCGTGGAAAGGCGGTGGGCAATGGCAATCGTAGTACGGGTCTTCATCAACCGCTCCAACGCTTCCTGTACCAGCCGTTCGCTTTCCGTATCGAGCGCCGAAGTAGCCTCATCCAGAATCAAGATAGGCGGATTCTTCAGGATGGCACGAGCAATGCTGATGCGCTGCCGCTGTCCGCCGGAAAGTTTGCCGCCGCGGTCACCGACATTGGTCTGATACCCCTTTTCAGTTTCCATAATGAAATCGTGGGCATTGGCTATCTTGGCCGCTTCCACGACCTGCTCCATCGTGGCACCCTCTACACCGAAAGCGATGTTGTTGAAGAAAGTATCGTTGAACAGAATGGCCTCCTGATTCACGTTGCCAATCAATGCGCGCAAATCGTGGATGCGGAACTCCTTGATGTTCACCCCGTCAAGTGTGATTTCCCCCTGCTGCACATCGTGATAGCGCGGTAGCAAGTCGACCAACGTTGACTTGCCCGAACCCGACTGCCCTACCAAAGCGATGGTCTTTCCTCTGGGCACCGTCAGGTCAACATGCTTCAGCACCTCGCGCTTGCCGTCATAGCTGAAAGAGAGGTTCTTGAATTCAATCCGTTCTTCCAATCCATCCAAGGAGACAGGGCATTCAGGCTCCTTGATGGGATTCTCCGCTTTCAGAATCTTGTCCACGCGCTCCATCGACGCCAGCCCCTTGGGTATGTTATAGCCGGCCTTCGCAAAGTCCTTCAGCGGATTGATGATACTGTACAGAATCACCATATAGAAGATAAACGTAGAAGCCTCCAGCGAAGTACCCTCGCCCAAGATGAGTAATCCCCCGAACCACAGCACCAATACGATGAGCAACGTACCGAGAAACTCACTCATCGGATGTGCCAGCGCCTGCCGGATGGCCACCTTGTTTGTAGCATCGCGCAGTTCGTTACTGCACTGCTTGAAGCGGTCTACCATCTTGTCTTCGGCAATGAAAGCCTTGATGATGCGCAACCCACCCAGCGTCTCTTCCAGCTGCGCCATCGTGTCGCTCCACTTGCCTTGCGCTTCCAGCGACTTACGCTTCAACTTCTTGCCTACTTTCCCCATCAGCCAACCCATACCGGGCAATACCAAAATGGTGAACAGCGTCAGTTGCCAACTAGTCACAATCAGTGTTGAGAAATAAAGTATAATCAGAATCGGATTCTTCAGCAACATGTCCAGCGAACTGGTAATGGAGTTCTCTATCTCACCCACATCACCGCTCATACGTGCAATGATGTCTCCCTTCCTCTCCTCGGAAAAGAAACCGAGAGGCAGATGCATCACTTTAGAATAGACCATCACACGGATGTCACGTACCACACCCGTGCGAAGAGGAATCATCACCGCCGAAGAGCCGAAATAACAGGAAGTCTTCAGCATCGTCATAAAGGCAAGGAAAAGTCCCATGAACAACAGTGTTGTCTGCGGCCCGTACACTTCGATCATCCGCGTGACGTAATAATAAAAATTGTTCACCGCCACTTCCTTCAGGCCACCACTGCCCCACCCCATGAAGTGATAGACCTGTGTGTTGTCCCCCGTCTTGAAAAGGATATTGAGAATCGGAATCAACAAGGTAAACGAAAATACATTGAACACGGCAGACAGCACATTGAGCACAATAGCCCAACCAACATACTTCTTGTAGGGCGACACAAAGCGCCGCATCAGTTGCAGAAATTCCTTCATGGGTTGCAGTTAAGTGAATATTAAGGGCACAAAGATAGCGGAAAACAAGAGAACGAAAAAAAGTTTCAGGCTATTTCTTAAGGAGAAGGGAGAGGTGCAACGACCATCACATACCCTTTGCATCCGTTGACAGTGACTGTTCCATCGAATAGCAGTTTTATCATTTAACATCATCCCCTGTACTATTTTGCCATATTTCGTCATAAACGGCCAGCCTTCTCGCCAACATTTCCTGAGGATTATAAAGCGTATGCAGACGCTCCAACGCCTGCGTCGCCAGCTTGGCCTGCAAGTTCTCATCTGCCTTCAAACGGATAATCGCTGCTGCAAAATCAGCGGCGCTGTCTGCTATCAAACACTCTTCGTTGTGACGCAAGTCGATTCCCTCGACTCCTTTGGTCGTAGTCACAAAAGGAGCCATGGAGGAAACTGCATCCAGTATCTTCATCCGCATGCCGCTACCGATACGAATCGGTACCAAGACGATGCTACCGTTCAGATAGGCTCGCAAATCCTCTACATGCCCCACCAGCTTCATTTCCGGACAAAGCGTCTGAAGACTCCTCACATAACGACTCTTCCATCCCCCAATCACCTGAAAAACGAATTCAACCCCCTGAGCACGGAGGCAGGGAGCCACTTCGTGACAAAACCAGTCTACCGCATCCTGATTCGGGTAGTGGTTTTCACTTCCTACAAAGGTCAGGCGGACAGAGGTAGGCTTGACTGTTCTGTCGCAAGCAGCCCCAATCTGTACCACCGCCGGAGAGACATGGATGCGGCACTCTTGTCCAAGCAAGTCTGCCAGTAACATACGGTCGGTCTCTGTCAGTGCAATGATATGCTTGTATTGACGCAAAGCTGCTTTCTCCATATCCTTGGCAATGCCATAGAGCATCTTGTCTTCATCTGTAACATGAGTCAGGCATTCCATCTCGTTTTCATTGCGTATATACCTCAATTCATGATGCACAAACACGGTTTCTACGTCTTTGGGCAACAGATAGCCCAAGGTAATCAACGGATAGAACTCAACCTGAATAATGTCGAAGCCACGATGCGAGACGTCGGACACATACTCCACGTATGCCTTGGGAAAGGGTTTAAAACAGGAATTCCTCAACGTCATATTCTTATAAGGGCGCTCTTGCTGAAAAGAGCACTGCTGGCGTTGCATCTTTCGGGAAATAGATTCGGACAGTTTCTTCAGCCAGCGATAGTATCGGGGGCAACGGGTCTTGGGCTCCGCATCCGCTTCCCTGAAAAGATAGAAATCTACATCGGGCCATAACGCCCTTAAATTCTCAACGTCATTCATCTCCTTGTCTTCCGGAGAAAGCAATATGGAGACTGACAGCGTATGCCGGAGGTATTCCACCATATTGAAAAAGGCCTGATTGCCTCCGGTAGTCAGTGGATAAGGCACACAAGGGAGTATAAAAAGTATCTTCTTCATAAGTTCTTTCGGTTTCTAAGTTTCAACTTACACATGCGGAAGGCCACGCTTACCGACACTGCAGGACAGATATGCCACAAACTGCAACACATGCCCATAAGGTCGCGTAAACGATAGCGGTCCTGCAAACTATAATGCAATATCGTATGGGTGTACTTCTTTACCGCATGTCGTAGCTCTCTGTCGCGAAGCCTGTCCGGATAAAAAGCTGAAATCCATTCGATAAATTGCCTTGTAGCGGCCATCTTCTCCTTATCATAACGAGAGGAGCAACTTATGTTCTCGCCTGTTACATTCCGCCAGCCGACCGGTTTACCTGGCAATGGGACTATTCCACCGGCTTTTTCACCGATGCTTACCCACGTGGCATCGTCTGAACACCACGCCAAGGGGAACTTCACAAAACCGCCTACCTGTTCATATAAGTCGCGAGTAAAAACATATTCGCAAGCAGCCGAATAGATTCTTCCCTCCAATTTGTCCAGCAGAAACTGATAGCCTGAAACCGGATATTCGGGCAACGGAGGATTTTCGTGCACTATCCGGTCGTTTTCATCGATGACAACCAGTGGGAAACGGAACATTCCGCTTCCCGTGCCACGATGCTTCAAGGCTTTGACAATGCGTTCCACCCCGTCCTGCGGCATCCAGTCGTCATCGGAGAAGAACCAGATAACCGATTCCCGAGCAAGCGCTATACAACGATCCCAATGCCCCGGCAAGTCCGTTCCCCCCAGATTCGTATCAAAACGCCGGTAGACCACATCCATCTTATCCGCATAATCCGCCACTATCTCCTCCAGATTCTGAGGACTGGCATCATCACCGATATAAACCGTAAAACTTCGGCAAGTCTGTGCGGCAATAGCATCCAACGTCTGCCGGAGAAAGCGATGCTTGTAGGCCGGTATCACAATCGCTATCTTTTCTCCCATCAAAGTCATCCTATTACCACCTCCTCTTTCAATGCTTCCAAATAGCGTTTTCCATAACGCAAATCCGGCTCCAGATAGTTTCCTTCGGCCCACTCATTCCATGATTTCACAAAAGCAATCCGGTGTTCTAAAGGCTTATGCTCGATGCGCTTTATTACCTTTTTCAGGTGCCGGGCAAAACAAGAAGGTTCGGCGTGATTCAAGACCAATGCCTTGCCACGGGAGCGCGGAGAATGATCCCAATTGGGAATAAGGGTAGGTATGATGTTCTTTTCCTGCTCTTCATCACCCACAAAGAAGGCACTGGCCTTTTTATACTCCACCACTTTGGGAATACGAAACAGCTTATGTTTCCATTTCGCATAGGTATAGGCCAGCGCAGCTTTCTTCTCAAAGTCAAACAGGCGCACAACATTGATAGCATCAAAGCCCATCTCCGCCAGTCGCTCTCTTTCCTCTTTCAGGTGGTAAGTTTGGCCTATGAAATAAATGCCCTTCAAACCATTCTGCATAGCTAATGTACGCCAAAGCTCAATAAACTCTTTCATCTCGGGATGATCCAAAGGGTGATAGACCATGAATATCGGCTTTTCGTCCACTGTCAGATAGCGGTGGTCTTTGAAAGCAGGTAACACCTCCTGAAAATGAGCGATGTAATCTTGTTCTCCCGGATAGAGTTGAGTTATCAGCGTATCCTTGCTCTTTATGCCGTGGTAGAACCCCCTCCACGACTCGTTGGCCCAAGCCAGACAAAAAGGGAAATCCGGTTCGCCGGAAGAGAGCACCTCATGGAACGGGCGCTCTAAAAGCCTCTTCCCATTTCCAAACCAATAATGCCAGTAGCAAAAGCCTTCGATGCCATATTCTCGTGCCATGTCGGCTTGCGCCTTCCGTGTTTCCGGCACTCGCAAGTCATAATATCCCAAATCGGCCGGAACCTTAGGCTGATAATGCCCAAGAAACAATGGGCGTGCCTTTCCTACATTCGTCCATTCCGTGAACCCCTTCATCCACCACCTGTCGTTTTCCGGTATCGGATGGAATTGGGGTAGATAAAATGCGATAACTCTTGCTCTATTCATTTCGTTACTACAATTCTATAAAGTTATAATGTCTGGAATTTATATCGTTTGGACTTGAAGAATCTCCTCACCAAACGGTAGATACGTCTATAAGAGTTGAGATGGCCATATATCATGCGACGCTTCCATAGATACGTAATCCCCAATTGCGGCCATGAGACATGGCCAAACTCTCGCATCTTGGCTAAAACATCCTCTATAATGGCATCTATCGAAGCTGAGGGAGGAAGCATCATCAAATGGTCAACCAGATGAATGCCTCGCTTATGTACACAATAAGCGGCCTTGTCCCATATTCCTTTTTCCTGTACAAACTTCACCTGCTCGCAGACGGTCTGAAAAAGCAAGTATTCTTTTTCATAATTATACCACTTGCCTTGCGTAGTGCTCCCCTCACGTTTCAGATAATGATATTTGGGAGAGTCTTGCATCACCACTTTCCGGGTTCTATAAAATATCCGATAAGAGATGGCAATGTCCTCGAATACTCTATTTTCTGGGAAATACACTCCGTCAAACAATTGACGTTTGTACAATTTATCCCACATATAATTTCTTATACGCTTGTCTTTGACCAAGGTTCGGACAGCTTCTTCACAAGAGAAACAAGAGAAGCGTCCGGAAGCGTGCTTCACTCGGGTCTTTGTTGCCGTTTCTATATAGTGCGAACAAATAGATATATCCGCTTCATTCTCCCTTAGCAGGCGATACAGGAACTCGTACATATCCGGCTCAATCCAATCATCGCTATCCACGAAACCAAGGTATTCACCTTGAGCCATGTCCAAGCCTCTATTTCTGGCCGCGCTTTGCCCTGCATTCGCCTGATGAACGACCTTTATCCGCCCATCCCTTCGGGCGAATAAATCACAAAGCTCTCCCGAACCATCGGAAGAGCCGTCATCAATCAATATGATTTCCAAATTACGGTAAGTCTGCCCACAAACAGATTGCAGGCACTTCTCCAAGTAATTTTTCACATTATAGACAGGTACTATGATGCTTATCAGCGGTTGTTTATCTTTTGTCTCCATAATCACACACTCCGGTTACCACAATTCCAAAGCCGACATCAACGGATAACCTACTCGCCAGCGCAATTTAAACTTACGCAACAGGTTCCACGGTTTGGTTCGAATACGCCCTTGATAATACCAAATATAATTGTTCACGGCATCAAGCACACGTGAAGACGACTCGCCATCCAAATGTCCTTCGTGACGATGCACGTAGGCACGCATCTGTTCCGTCAACTCTGCCGGACGCTGGAGAGCCTTCTCAATGGCACCTTCCACAGCATCTACTTCAGTGACATTCAGCAAATGGCTGCCAGGAGTGGTGTTGCGGTAGGTCACTACGGGCTTGTCCAACATCATAAACTCCACAATAATCGAAGAGGCGTCCGATAGTAGGACATCGGCCCGGTTCAGTAAAGCGGCATCCACCACTCCACCTTCGTGGAAGATGACGTTCGGGCAGTTTCTTGCCAACTCCCGGTATTTCTTGAGCACTTCCGAATCACTGAACTTTGGGTGGAACGAAAGAATCCAGTCCCACTCCTTCATATAAGCCAATTTTTGGATGGTATCAAACAAATGAGAAGCGGAAGTAATGCTCTTAGTGAATGTTGTAGAGTAAAGTATCACTGGACGAATATTGCGAGGAACGGACGCACGCTCTTTAATGAGCGAATCAGCCTTGCACCATCCCGTCTCGTACACTTTGAAAAAACCGTATTTCCGCTCAAGCGCCTTGAAGGGAATGGTGCTGGTTTCGCCTTGCGTGCAATAGACGTCAAACCAGCCGCGCACGGAAAAATGGTCGTCCTTCTCATCACCACGCTTATTGATAGGATAACCGTGAAACAGGGAGACTTTCACTCCCGGAAAGAAGTCGTAGATGTAATTGCCCGGCGCAAACACAGCTATAGGCTGATAATCCATTACTTCCTGCACCGTACGCATCCACTTTTCATGCGCTTCCAACAGAACCGGACAATCCGGTTCTATAAACCATGCGACCTCATCTCCTCTACTCCAGATTTCGTCCTGAAGCGGACGAAGTATGGGATAAGAATAAGCAACCGAAACAAAAAACAAATAATGTTTCTTCATAAATTCAAAAATTTCACTGTCTAGGCTATCACCTCAGTTCACCAATAGAACGGCAGAACTCTGTTAATTAGTTTATAATAGTCTGTTTTTCTCTACTTTAACTTGATATACTCCACTCTATAGAGGCGCTGGAGTTTTAGCAACACAAGTTAATCGACTACAAAGTAAATACAAGAATTTTTCATATACTGCATCTATTCAGAAAAAAAACGACTTTTATTAACTTTTTCCTAAATGTTGCTACGTACAAAGTTTTTCTCCCTCAAATTATCTACCTTTGCAACTCAGTACTTAAAAAAATTATTTTATGAAAAGAAGTCTTTTTCATTACTTCGATAGCCGACAAGGAGCAACCGATAAAGTGGCATTTTTGTTCGGAACTACCCTCTTCTTCAAGTTCCTGCTATTCGACTTTTTATGGAGCCTGCCGACTACCTTCGCTTCATTCTCTACCATCGAATTTTATGCAACTAAGGTGATAGCCACTCTCATGCTCCTGGCTCCTTACAAACTCTTCAGGCTTTGGAAGAGCGAGGCAGTCGTCATGTTCCTGCTGGACATGCTACTGATTGCCAATCTGATGTACTTTCGCACCTACTACACTGCCATCCCCCTGGACAGCTATGGGCTCTCCGGAAATTTGGCCGACTTCACCGGAAGCGTCTACGACTCTTTCCGCTGGTATGATATCTTCTTCCCTCTCTCTACCCTTGCCAGCATCTGCCTCTATCAACTCAACAAGAGGAGTATACCTGAAAAGAACTCCTACAAGTGCTATGGAGGCGCCTTAGGAATCAGCCTGCTGCTGTTCGCCGTCACCACGCTGGCCAAAGGCGGATTCAAGGAAGCCTACAACAACGTCCGCCAACAGGCCTACCTATGCTCAAGCACCACGTCCATGTACACCGTCTTCGGAGACTTATGTTTTGACTTGATAGACCGAAAACAACAACCTACGCCACAAATAGAACAGGAAATCCAAATGTGGCTGAGTCAGAAACCCGAACATCGGCATCTGGCCGAAGACATCGACACCCGTAACCATTGCATCGTTATCCTGGCCGAGTCACTGGAAAGCTGGGTATTGGAGCAGGAAGTAGAAGGGCAGGAAATCACTCCCTACCTCAATAAATTGTTGCAAGACTCTACTACACTGTATGCTCCCCACATGCTGACCCAAGTGAAAGGAGGACGCTCCATCGACGCACAATTGCTGCTCTGCGCCGGTATGCTACCCATCAACAGCGGTACCTACAGCAGCCTATACCCCGACCATACCTACGGAACTCTACTGAAGGCTATGCACCAGAAGAAGCATTCGCGAAACTACCTGCTGACCATCGACAAAGTATCGACCTGGAACCAAGGCGTCATAGCCTACAGCTTCGGGACCGATACCATCATCGCTTACCAAGACTTTGAACTGACCGAAGCCTTCGGTACGCACAAACGCACCGGAGATGGTTCCTTTCTGGCACAATGTGCCAAGAAGATAGCAGACGGGGAAATCTGGAAACCGGGAGAGAATGTCTACATGCAACTGGTGACCTACTCGGGGCACGCCCCCTTCAAGCTGCCCGAAGAGCTGAAGGAGATTCACTTCTCCCCAGCCATTCCGCAGAAGATGAACGACTACATGACCACCGCACACTATACAGACAAGGCGATAGGCAAATTTGTGGAATACCTGAAAACGCTTCCACAATATGATGAGACCCTGATTGTCATCACCGGCGACCACGAAGGACTGGCCACCTACCGTGAAGAGTTGTGCAACGCTCCGGGCGTTGAGGGCATCGTATCCGACAAGGCATTTACCCCCTTCATCATCGTAAACTCTCCGACAGGCATGCGCTACGACAAGGTGATGGGGCAGATAGATATGTACCCCACCCTGCTGAACCTGCTCCGGTTGGACGATTACTGCTGGACCGGACTGGGACATAGCATCTTGGATCCGGATAAAAAAGGATTTGCCGTCAGTCCCCGGATGGAAGTAGAAGGGGAAGAAACTACGCCGGAAGAAGCCGCATTTGCCCGAAAGGCCTACGACATTTCCGACCTGATGATTCGCTTCGACTACCTGGCCACGCAGCAGTAGTTCCTCCAAAAGAGTACAAAAAGCCATCTGATAAATTGGATATATAGGAAAGTTTGCTTTAATTTGTAATTTAATCATAGTTATCATTTAATCTTTAACGTCATGAGCTTTACAACACTTAGCAACCGTATCTTTACAGAGTCCATCCTCGACTATCACAAGGAAGACCATGTAGATACTCCTATCCAGAACCCTTACGAACTGAAAAGCATTGAATACTATCTGTATCTAAAGAACTGGATTGACACCGTACAGTGGCATCTGGAAGACATCATCCGCGACCCGAACATCCATCCGGAAGAGGCCCTGAAGATTAAAAGAAGAATAGACAAATCCAATCAGGACCGTACAGACCTGGTGGAACTGATAGACAGCTATTTCCTGGACAAATACCAAAGCATCCAAGTGAAACCGGATGCCACCATCAATACCGAAAGCCCGGCATGGGCCATCGACCGCCTTTCCATCCTGGCTCTGAAAATCTACCACATGCGCCAAGAGGTGGAACGCACAGACACCACTCCCGAACACCACGCCCAGTGTGAAACCAAGCTGAACATCCTGCTGGAACAACAGAAAGACCTGTCCACTGCCATCGACCAACTGATAGCCGACATTGAGACCGGAAGCAAGTACATGAAAGTGTACAAGCAGATGAAGATGTACAATGACCCGAGTCTGAACCCCGTCCTTTACGGCAAGAAATGAGGCTCTTGGTTCTGCGGCTCTCAGCATTCGGCGATGTGGCCATGACCGTTCCGGTGGTCACCTCGCTGGCTCGGCAATACCCTGACATGGACATCACGGTATTGAGCAAGCCTTTCATGCAGCCTTTGTATGCCGAAGCACCGGCCAATGTGCACTTCCGAGGAGTGGACGTCAGCCGGTACAAAGGGCCGGCAGGGCTATATCGGTTGTTCCGCGAGTTGAAAAGGGAGGGAAACTACGATGCCGTAGCCGACCTGCACGATGTGTTACGCAGTAAAGTTCTGCGCACGCTTTTCCTGCTCTCGGGTGCCAAAGTGGCGCACATCGACAAGGGGCGCAAGGCGAAGAAAGCGCTGGCAAGACCCGAACACAAGGAGCTGAAACAACTGCCCTCCTCCTTCGACCGCTATGAAGAGGTATTCGGCAAATTGGGCTATACCGTCAAGACCATGTTCCGCTCTATCTACGGCGAGGGAAAAGGCGACTGTTCGCTGTTCCAAGCCGTGACCGGCCCCGTCGACGATGGAAAACGGTGGATAGGCATCGCCCCCTTCGCGGCGCATCGGGGCAAAATGCTGCCCGACACCACCGTTATCCGGCTGATAGAGGAAGCTTCGTCCCACCAAACGTGGAGAATTTTCCTATTTGGAGGCGGAAAGGCCGAAAAAGAGAAACTGGAGCAATGGAGCCAACCCTACGAAAACGTGCTGTCGCTGGCCGGGAAGCTGAAACTGAACGAGGAGCTGGCTTTGATGAGCCACTTGGATGTTATGATATCTATGGACTCCGCCAACATGCACCTGGCTTCGCTGACCGCCACTCCGGTAGTATCCGTCTGGGGAGCTACGCATCCTTTCGCCGGTTTTATGGGATGGGGACAGAGTGACGGAAATGCGGTACAAGTGACGGAAGGACTCCCTTGCCGCCCCTGCTCCATCTTCGGCAACAAGCCGTGCCTGAGGGGGGATTATGCCTGTCTGGCAAGGATTACAGCCAGAGAAATTATGGAAAAAATAGAAATAATTGTAAAGGCATGAAAGTTGTTATCCATCCGAAATACCGCGCTTATGGCGATTTCATCGCACAAATCCCTGAAATATTCAGTGAAAGCGGAGAGACAGTCTACCAAAAGCGCAACGTTGTCAAGCGGTTTACCACAGGTGGCAACGAGTGGATGGTGAAACGGTACAAACGACCTCACCTCATCCAACGAATAGCCTATACCTTTTTCAAGAAGAGCAAGGCGGAGAGGGCATATCTGTATGCAGAAAAGTTGCTCGTTGCCGACATCGATACTCCCGAAGGCATTGCCTACATCGAAGAAAAGCAGTACGGACTTATCAGTGACTGCTATTTCATCTCACCTTCCTGTCCCTATCCTGCCGTATACCAAGCTTTGGCGAATACTGACAATTATGACAAGAAGTTGGCCAACGCACTGGCTGCCTTCTTCGTACAACTACACCGCAAAGGCATCCTACACGGCGACCCCAACCTGAGCAACATCTTGTATCACCAAGATGACGGAGACCATTTCCAGTTCTCCGTGATAGACACCAACCGCTCCATCTTCAAAGCCGCGCTCCCTCCCCGAGAGTGCTTAAACAACCTCAAAAGAGTAACACATCGCAGGGACCTGTTGCAGTACATCACCGAGCAATATGCCAGGCTCAGGGAATGGAACGTGCAGGAGAGTGTGGACAGCGTCATGAAAGCACTGGACAAGTTTGAGAAACGAAAAAAAATAAAACAGTTAATGAAAGGGAAAAAATGAACTGCTACTTATCACGCAATTACAAAGGACTAGCAAATGCCGGCAATAAAGCCAAGACAGACATCGAACAAATCATGTCCGATATGGGATTCAGAAATGTAGGCTTCAGGCAAACGATCTTCACGAATCAAATACTGGCCTTCATCGCCACCCTCGCAAGTGTGCTGAAAGCTCCCTTTTGCCTACACGACTCCGACATCCTGGTGCTGCAATATCCGCTGAAGAAATATTTCTCTTTCGTATGCCGACTCGCCCACCTGCGGAAAGCCAAAATCATCGTTGTCATCCACGATCTGGGCAGCTTCCGACGCAAAAAGCTGACCGTAGCCCAGGAAATCAAACGACTCGGCCATGCCGACTATATCATCGCCCACAATCCGACGATGAAATCCTGGCTGGAAGAGCATGGATGCCAGACACCCATTGGCACATTAGGCATTTTCGACTATCTCTCCTCTGCGCCCGTCCGTCTTCCGGCACCTGCGGAGACACCGTTCCGAATCATCTATGCAGGCGGACTGAACCGCCGCAAGAATACATTCCTCTACGAAATAGGCGACTATATCCACTCGTACTCGTTCCATCTGTACGGAAAAGGCTTCGAAGTGGAAAGCGCCAAGGGAGCAGAGCACCTGCACTACAGGGGATTCGTCCCCTCCGACCAGCTTATAGCCAATGCCCAAGGCGACTTTGGACTGGTATGGGATGGCACCTCCGTGCACACCTGTAGCGGCAACTTCGGGGAATACCTCCGGTACAACAATCCGCATAAGACGTCACTTTATCTGCGTTGCGGATTGCCGGTCATCATCTGGCGGCAGGCCGCCTTGGCCCCCTTCATCGAAGCACACCAAGTGGGCCTCTGTGTGGACTCACTAAGTGAACTGGAGGAGAAGTTACAGGCACTTACACCGGAAAAATACGCCACCCTCCGGCAAAACGCCCACCGAATGGGGCAGGAAATAGCGAAAGGACATTTCATAAAGCAAGCTTTGAAAACGGCAGAAGCCTGCCTGAATGAAAAACGTCGTCGATAGGACAAGCGAACTCTCACGTAAAAATCAAAAACGACATGAAACCATACGATTATCTCATTGTAGGTGCCGGCCTGTTCGGAAGCGTATTTGCCCACGAGGCCCGGTCGGCCGGAAAACGTTGCTTAGTGATAGACAAGCGTGCTCACACAGGCGGAAACGTCTACTGCGAAAACGTGGACGGTATCCATGTGCACAAGTACGGAGCCCACATCTTCCATACCGACAACCAGAAAGTATGGGCCTATGTGAACAATCTGGTCGAGTTCAACCGCTATACCAATTCACCCCTTGCCCTCTTCGAAGGCAAGCTATATAACCTTCCCTTCAATATGAACACCTTCTACCAGCTATGGGGAGTACATAGTCCGGAAGAGGCCAAAGCCAAAATCAAAGAGCAATGCAGCGAATATGCTCATATCGACACGCCACGCAACCTTGAGGAACAAGCCCTGAAGCTCTGCGGCAGGGATATCTATTACCGCCTCATCAAAGGTTATACGGAAAAACAGTGGGGACGCCCTGCTACGGAACTGCCGGCATTCATCATCAAGCGCATCCCCTTCCGCTTCACCTATGACAACAATTATTTTAACGACCCCTATCAAGGCATACCAGTGGGAGGCTACAACCAGCTTATAAACAGGTTATTGGAAGATATCGAAGTCCGCACGGGCATCGACTACACGGCACACCGCTACGAACTGGAAAACATAGCCGAACGCATCGTCTACACTGGATGTATCGATGAATACTTCGATTACCGCTTTGGCCACCTGGAATACCGCAGTTTGCGTTTCGAACATAAACGTCTGGACTGTACGGACAACTATCAGGGCAATGCTGTAGTCAACTATTGCGAACTTGAGATACCCTATACGCGCTTAATCGAGCATAAGCACTTTGAGTACGGCACACAGCCGTTCACTGTTATCACTTACGAATATCCGGATGCTTTTGAACCGGGGAAAGAACCTTACTATCCCATCAACAACGAGCGAAACACCCACGTCTATCAGCAGTATCAGGCATTGGCACAGCAACAAAGCCACGTCTTATTCGGAGGCAGACTGGCACAATACACCTATGCGGATATGGATGACACCATCGCTGCGGCCTTGGAGCTATGGGAGCACTCTGCAACGGTTTGATATACTTTTCTATTCCTTATACAGTAATATCACAAACGACTCTCAGCGTAAAAAATATTATTAAAGAAATGATTACTCCACAAGAAAGCTTTATCATTGTATTTTAGCTACAAACAACAGTCAAGAAGAAGAGAAATATATGATAAAGTTACTGGTTCAGATAAAAAAAGCGAAAGGACAAAATACCTAAAATCTTTCCAGAAATCATGTTCATGCTTGATATGCCATCTCCGGATGATCTCCGGATGATCTCCGGATCAACTCCGTACCTGCTCCGGATCATCTCCGGATCATGGGGCTGTCTAACAACCAAAGTTAGGCAGTCTCTATTTTTATAAACAAAATCAG
>CAMWRY010000001.1 GCA_947176775.1 uncultured Bacteroides sp. | reverse complement strand
GCCGTACTCTTGGGACAGAAGGAGAACCTGCCTGTATATAAGTTCCTGAAAGAGCCGCTTATCCGCAAGTTCGGTGAGGACTGGTATGCGGAACTGGAACTGGTGGCGGAGGAGATGAAGAAGCAGGGGATGCTGTAGCTCCCATTTCCGACAGTTCTTAAATGAAGAGTATATGAAAAAGCTCCGGAAGCAGGATTTTCCTGCCCCTCCGGAGCTTTCTTCGTTGTAAGATGCGAAGTTTGGATTTATTAAGCGTCTATATTGGCATACGTTGCATTCTTCTCGATGAATTCGCGACGCGGACCCACGTCTTCGCCCATCAGCATGGAGAAGATGTAGTCGGCTTCGGCAGCATTCTCCAAGTGTACCTGCTTCAGCATGCGGTTTTCAGGATTCATGGTCGTCTCCCACAACTGTTCCGGGTTCATCTCACCCAAACCTTTGTAGCGCTGGGTGTGTACGGCATTTTCCGAACCGCCGCCGTAGGCATCGATGAAGCGCTGGCGTTGCTGGTCCGTCCAGCAATACTCCTTGTTCTTGCCCTTGGTGCAGAGGTAGAGGGGAGGAGTGGCGATGTACAGGTAACCCTGCTGGATGACCTGGGGGAAGTAGCGGAAGAAGAGCGTCATGATCAGCGTGTCGATGTGAGAGCCATCGACGTCGGCATCGGTCATGATGATAATCTTCTTGTAGCGCAGCTTGTCGATGTTCGCCTCCTTGCTGTCCTCGCCGTCCACGCCGAAGCGGATGCCGAGCGCCTGGATGATGTTGTTCACCTCGTCGCTCTCGAAAGCCTTGTGCCACATGGCCTTCTCCACGTTCAGAATCTTACCGCGGAGCGGCAGGATGGCTTGGAACGCACGGTTGCGGCCTTGCTTCGCCGAACCGCCTGCCGAGTCACCCTCGACCAGAAAGAGTTCGCATTCCTCCGGGTCCTTGCTGGAGCAGTCGGCCAGTTTGCCGGGCATGCCGCCGCCGGACATCGGCGATTTGCGCTGTACGGATTCGCGTGCCTTGCGTGCGGCGATACGTGCCTGAGCGGCCAGTATCACTTTGTCCACAATCAGCTTGGCCTCCTTGGGATGCTCCTCCAGGTAGTAGGAGAGGGCTTCGCCCACGGCCTGGTCCACGGCACCCATCACTTCGTTGTTGCCGAGCTTGGTCTTGGTCTGACCCTCGAACTGCGGTTCGGCCACTTTGATGGAGATGACGGCGGTCAAGCCTTCGCGGAAGTCGTCACCGGAGATTTCCACCTTGGCCTTTTCCAGCATCTTGTTGTCTTCGGCATATTTCTTCAGTGTACGGGTCAGCGCGCGGCGGAATCCGGCAAGGTGCGTACCGCCTTCGATGGTGTTGATATTGTTTACGTAGGAGTGTACGTTTTCGCTGTAGGAAGTGTTGTACATAATGGCCACTTCTACCGGTGTGCCCTGCTTCTCGGTGTTGATGTAGATGACATCGTTCATCAGGTGCTCGCGCGAGGAGTCCACGTAGCGGACAAACTCCTTCAAGCCCTCTTCGGAGTGGAAGATTTCCTTCAGGGGGTTGCCCTCTTCGTCTTTCACGCGGAGGTCGGTCAGCGAGATTTTGATGCCGGCGTTCAGGTAGGCCAGCTCGCGCATACGGGTGGCCAGGATGTCGTAGCTATAGACGGTCTCTGTGAAGATGCTTCCGTCCGGCCAGAACTGCTGGCGCGTGCCGGTGACGTCTGTGGTGCCCACCTCCTTGACGGAGTAGAGCGGATGGCCGCAGGCGTACTCCTGCTGGTAGATTTTCCCGTTGCGGAACACCTGGGTGGTCATGTGTGTGGAGAGGGCGTTCACGCAGGACACGCCCACGCCGTGCAGACCTCCCGATACCTTGTAGGAGCCTTTGTCGAACTTACCTCCGGCATGCAACACGGTCATTACGACTTCCAGTGCGGATTTCTTTTCCTTTTCGTGATAGTCCACCGGAATACCGCGGCCGTTGTCCTGTACGGTGATGGAGTTATCTTCGTTGATGATGACTTCGATGTGGTCGCAATAGCCGGCAAGTGCCTCGTCGATGGAGTTATCCACGACCTCGTAGACCAAGTGATGAAGTCCTTTGTTGCTGATGTCGCCGATGTACATCGCGGGACGCTTTCTCACTGCCTCCAAGCCTTCCAGCACCTGGATGTTTTCGGCAGAATAGCTCCCGTTATTGGAGTGAATCTGTTCTTCAGTCATAATCTTTTTCCTTATTGAAATAACAGAGCAAATATAGTGAAAATCCTTGGGATGTGGTATCAAACGGACGGATAAATTCGGCCGGTTTACAGCTTTTTAGCATAGGTCCGGGGCGGCGGGGGTGGTGTATGACAAAAGAAGCCGGACTGAAAAGTCCGGCTTCTTAATATCTTTTATGTAACTTTCAACTTAAGCCAATTTGTTGATATGGATAGCCAATTTTGACTTCAAGTTGTTAGCTTTATTCTTGTGGATGATGTTAGTCTTGGCCAACTTATCCAACAATTTTGTAATGCCAGGATACATAGCTGCTGCTTCAGCTTTGTCAGTAGTGGCGCGAAGCTTACGAACAGCGTTTCTCATGGTTTTGCCATAATATCTGTTGTGAAGTCTTCTTTTTTCTTCTTGTCTGATTCTCTTCAGTGATGATTTATGATTTGCCATCTCGACTAATCTTTGTTTTAAATTCGTTTATTTTTTATTTTGTAGCCCGTGGGGGAATCGAACCCCCCTTTCAAGAATGAAAATCTTGCGTCCTAACCGATAGACGAACGGGCCATCCTGTGGTGAGCGTTTCCGCTCTGTGAGAGTGTTTATCTCTCGTTTGCGGTTGCAAAGGTAGGAACTATTTTTGAATTACCAAAACTTTTGCAGGAAAAAATATATTTTTTTTCTGATCGGGCTTTTTTTCGTAGCTTTGTTTCGGATTGAAACCTGCTAAAAGAGAATAGGATATGTTACAGAAAACGCAAGGGATTGTGCTGCATGCCTTGAAGTATAAGGATGCGTCGCTCATCGTAGACATTTATACGGAGGTGGCTGGCCGGGCTTCCTTCATGGTCTCCATACCCCGTTCGCGCAAGGCGGCGGTGAAGCCGGTGCTGTTCCAGCCGTTGGCTTTGGTGGACCTTGAGGCCGACTTCCGTCCCAACGCTACTATATATAAGATAAAGGAGGCGAAGTCGCTCTGTCCTTTTGCCACGCTTCCCTATGACCCCTGTAAGTCGGCCATCGCTCTGTTCCTTTCCGAGTTCCTCTATCGTGCCCTCCGCGAGGAGGCGGAGAACCGTCCGCTGTTTGCCTATCTCTACCATTCCATCATCTGGCTGGACGAGTGCCGGGAGGGGTTTGCCAATTTCCATCTGGTCTTTCTGATGCGCCTTTCCCGTTTCTTGGGCCTCTATCCCAACTTGGAGGATTACCGTGCCGGGGATTATTTCGACATGCAGAATGCCTGTTTCACCTCCTTGCGTCCACAGCATCACTCCCATTACATCCTTCCCGAGGAGGCTGCCCGGCTGAGCAGGCTGATGCGCATGAACTATGAGACCATGCATCTTTTCACGATGAACCGGCAGGAACGTACCCGTTGCCTGGCCGTCATCAACGAATATTATCGGCTGCATCTGCCCGATTTCCCGACCTTGAAGTCGCTGGAGGTGCTGAAGGAACTGTTCGATTAGCCTTCCTTGGTGCTTGCTGCCGGTATGCACTGTGCAGGCGTTTGTTTCGCTGCACGCCCGTTACAGAGCCGCTGCACGCCCGTTGCAGAGCCGCTGCACGCCTGTTGCAGAGCTGCTGCACGCTTGTTGCAGAGTTACTGCAAGCCTGTTGCAGCGCTACTGCAAAGAGCTTTGCAGCGACACTGCAACAAGTATGCAGAAACTTGCAGTCTTAATGTCTTGTTTCAGAGTAGCTTTGCTTCCGTATAAGAAGGGTGTTGTCTGATTTTCGGAAGCAGTGTTGAAATGGGGGGAGTGGATGGTTCTTTTCCTTTATCCCAGCAGTTCCTTTACTTTGGCAGAGATGGCACGGCCTTCGGCCAGTCCGGCCAGCTTCTTGCTGGCTACGCCCATTACTTTGCCCATCTCCTTGCCGCTTGTGGCACCCACTTCGGCAATGATTTCCTTCAGGGCAGCTTCCAGTTCTTCGGGCGACATCTGCTTGGGCAGGTAGGCTTCCATCACTTTCACCTGGGCCAGTTCGGTGTCGGCCAGGTCCTGGCGTCCTTGCTGCACGTAGATTTCGGCTGCGTCCTTGCCCTGCTTGGTCAGTTTCTGGATAATCTTCAAGGCATCCGCATCGCTCAGGGTGTCGTTGGCTCCCGGAGCAGTCTTGGCTTCAAGGAATACTTTTTTTACGTTTCTCAGGGTTTCGAGGGCCACTTTGTCCTTGGCCTTCATGGCGTTTTTAATGTCTTCGCTGACTCTTTCAAATAAATCCATAGTGTTATCAGTTTACGAGGAAGTGCCTGTACCTCATCACAGAATTACACGGACCGGCACAGAGGCATGGTGGGCAATCTGTGTAAATCCGTGTAATTCGTGGTGAAGACTTGGGCATCTCCTCTGGTTCTACATATCGGGATTCAGAAGGTGATGACTCCTCCTGCTTCGCTTTCTGTCTCTTGCGCAGCTTCGGCGGCGAGCTGTCCTTCCTGTTCGGCTTTCATCTTGATGCTGTTCAGCGTGGTCTTGTCGCGCAGGTAGGTAGGCGAGTTCTCCACCATGCTGATGATGTCGGCATTGTCCATGGTTTCGGGCGTGAAGAGGTAGATGTGGCGGCGGCGGTGCCGGGGAGCGTTGTTGTTGATTTCCTCGCCGTAGTAGCGTGCGCGGCGGAGTCGTTTGCGCTCTTCCTCTTCGGCAATCCGTTCCAGCTCTTCTTCGGTCTGGGTGGCAATGCGTTCGTCCATCTCCTTGAGGTGGATGTCCTGCATGCCGAATCCGGTGGCAAGCAGGGTGATTTTCACCTTCTCGCCCAGCGTTTCGTCCTTTTCCACACCGTGCTTGGTCTCGATGTCGCGGCTGAAGCGGCTCATGAACTCGCGCACTTCTTCCATTTCGCTCATCATCAGCTTGTGTTCCGAGCTGTAGGAGATGCAGAAGGCCACCTTCTTGGCGTTGAAGATGTCGTTGTTGTTGAGCAGCGGTGAGGTCTGCGCATCCAGTATGGCCTTGCTCACGCGGCCTTCTCCGCTGCCGTAACCGGTTCCCATGATGGCCACGCCGCCGTTTTTCAGGATGGTGCGCACGTCGTTGAAGTCCAGGTTTATCTTGCCGTGCATGGTGATGATGTCGGCAATGCTTTTGGCAGCTACGAGCACGATGTCGTCTGCGCGGTCGTAGGCCTCTTCAAAGTCCATTTCGCCGTAGATTTCGCTCAGCTTGTCGTTCTTGATGACGATGAGGGCGTCCACATGCTTGTTGATTTCCTCCACACCGTCCAGTGCCTGGTCAATCTTCTTGTCGGCTTCCCACTGGTAGGGGATGGTGACGATACCCACGGTCAGGATGTCCATCTCCCTGGCTATCTTGGCCACGATGGGAGCGGCTCCCGTGCCGGTTCCTCCACCCATGCCGGCGGTGATGAACACCATTTGTGTGCCGTCGTTCAGGCGTTCCTTGATTTCGTCGATGCTGTTTTCCGCCTCCACACGTCCTTTCTTCGGGTCGTTTCCGGCTCCCAGCCCTTTGCCCAGCTGCAACTTGTTGGGGACGGGAGAATCGTTCAGCGATTTCGAGTCGGTGTTGCAGACCATGAAAGAGACCCCGTTTATACCTTCGTTGTACATGTGGCTGACGGCATTGCAGCCGCCTCCGCCTACGCCGATAACCTTGATGATTTTCGGTGAATCGGTCGGGATGTCGAATTGTACTATATCAGTCATGATTATAGATTTTTGTTTGAATGTTATTTCATATTGTCGGTGCTATCGTCCAAGAAGGTGTCTGTAAACTTCTCGAACAGTGAGACAAAGCGGCTGGGCTTTTTCTTTTGCTCTTTCCGACGTTTCTCTTCTTCCTTTTTGCGCTTCTCCTCTTCTTCCTTTTTACGCTTCTCCTTGCGCTTCTTTTCCTCTTGTTCTATCCTTTTGCGGTTCTCTTCTTGCTGCTTGCGGAGTTCCTCGTCGGCATCGAAGATGTCGGCGGTCGGTGGCTCCGGAGTGGCGGTATGCGTGGTGGGCTGTGTGGCGGGCTGCGGAGCCACCACGGTTTCCTGCAAGCAGCAATTGTCCTTGCCGGCTTTGAACAGTCCCAGCAGGGTGCATTGGGTGCCGTCTTTGGTCAGGCTCTCGTCCATGCCGTGCAGGGTGTCGTGCACGGCGAGTACGGTTTTCACCTTATCCATCTTGCTCACTTTGCGGAAGGCGGCTTCGAGGTTCTTCAGGTTGGCACCTCCGCCGGTGAATACCACGCCGTTGTAGATGTCTTTCTCGTAGCCCGACAGTTGCAGCTGGTTCCATACGTTGGCCAGTATCTCCTCGGCTCTTGCGCCGACGATGTTGTTCAGCTGTGCCAGTTCGATGGTGCGTTCATCGTTCACCTTGCATGTGGCAGGTGTTTCGCCTTCCTCTTCGTAGAGTGCGTCTCCGTATTTCAGTTTCAGGTTTTCCGCCTCCTCTTCCACCATTTGCAGGGAGGTGATGTCGCGAGTGATGCTGCTTCCGCCCAGCGGCAGTACGCTCAGGAAGCGCAGGATATTGTTCTTGTAGACCAGCACGGTGGTAGTGTCGGCACCGAAGTCCACCAGCGCGCAGCCCGAGCGCATGTCGTTTTCGCTCAGTACGGCTTTTGCCAGGGCTATCGGGGCAACAATCAGGTCGTCGGCCACTTCCACTTTGGCTTGTTCCAGGCTGTGTTCCAGGTTCTTTTTCAGCGAGGTGCGTGCCACGATGTTGAGGAACTGGCCGATGATGTGGCGTCCGGCCACTCCTACCGGTTCTGCCTGCAGGGTATGGTCTATCTTATATTCTTGTGGGGCTACATCCAGCACGATCATGTCCATCAGGGGAGCGTCACGATTTTCATCGCAAATCTCGTCTACCAGTTCTTGCGAGATGACGCTTTCTTCCTCCAGTGTACGGCTTACTGCGTTCCTGACTGTCCGCAATGATTGTCCACCGATGCCTACATATACTTTGGCAATAGCGTTGTTCAGCTGGTTCTCCAGCTTGTTGATGATGGAAGTCAGTGCTTGTGCGGTCTTGTCGATGTTGTAGATGATTCCCTTGTGGATGAACGAGGATGCCTCTTCGCGTGCATAAGCCAACACTTGGATACTTCCGTCATTGTTCTTCTTTCCGGCGATACCGGAAATCTTGGAAGACCCCAATTCGATAGCGGCGATGAAATCTGTTGTTGCCATAATCTTTTCAATGTGCCAATGTGCCAAGGGCGCTAAGGTGCCGATGGGCTGGCGCGTTTATTGTTTATTAGTTGTTTTTACTTTCAGTACTCAGCTTACTCTCTTTTCGTGCAGATAATCTGATTGTCAAATTCAACGTTGATACGGGAGTATTTGTTCCAGCCAACCTGGTTTAATCCTTTCTCATAGAATATTTTTACACGTTTCAGCTTCTTTTCAAAGTCGGCCAGCTTACCCAAATAAATAAGGTGGTCGCCGACGCGTGGGACCAATTCAATCTTCTTGCCGGGCAGCACATGAATTTGCTCAATCTGTGCGTTCCAGAAGGAATTCTTCTGCAAAAATACACCAAACTTATATAAATCCCTCATGGCAAAAGACTTTTCTACATTTCCGGTCACTACAGCGAGGTGTGCCACGCATTTGGCATCGGGAGGCATCACGGTGCCTTTGTTGTCCAGATAGTAGTTTTCGCCATTGGCACTCATGACGCGCAGAATGGGGGTACGTTGGGTCACTTCGACACAAAGCTTGCCGCTCGGTGTCTTGTAGCACTCCACCTGGTCGATAAGGGGATGCTTGGAAAGCTCGCGCTCCAAGGTCTTGGAACGCACGCGTTCCAGCTCTTTCCCAACGGGGCTGATGCCTTTCTTCTCCAGCAGGGTAGCTACTTCCTTCTTCGTGATGAAGCCGGCATACATCGTATCTTTTATCACCAACTCCATATCGTGGCACACCTGGGAAGCCGGCTTGCGGTTGAAGGCTGTCACGGCCACTGCCAGATAGGCAATGACTAGCAGCAGAACGATGGAAAGTAGAATCCTTTTAATCATAATACACTTTTTTTAATGGAGAGTTCATCACTCTTCATCCTTCATTTTTAGTTTAAGCAGTTCGGTGATTTCGGGTACGTAATTGTCCAAGTCTCCGGCTCCCAGCACTATCACTACTTCGAGGTGCTTTTCTGCGAGGAGGTTCAGGACCTCTTCTTTCTTGCAGATACATTTCTCGATGCCGGGGCAGAGGTTGTCATAAATCAGTTGGCTCGTCACGCCGGGAATCGGTTGTTCGCGTGCAGGATATATCTCTGTCAGAATCACCTCGTCGGACAGGGAGAGGCTTTCTGCAAACTCCCGGTAGAAGTCACGGGTGCGTGTGTACAGGTGGGGCTGGAAGATGACGGTCAGCTTCTTGTCCCGGTACAGTTCGCGGACGGACTTCACGCTTTGAGCTATTTCCGCCGGATGATGGGCATAGTCGCTGAGGAATACGATTTGGTCGTTCTTCAGCTTGAAGTCGAAGCGGCGGTCCACTCCCCGGAAGCTGGCCATGCCCTGCTTGATTTCCTCGTCGGTGGCGCCGCTCAGGTGGGCGAGTGCCATGGCCGCAATGCCGTTGTCGATATTGATGCTGACGGGGACACCCAGCCGGATGTCGTTGATACGGGTATCCGGTGCCACGAAGTCGATGAAGATTTCACCGTTTCCTATGCGGATGTTTTCGGCATGGAAGTCGCCTTCGTTGCGCGCGTAGGTATAGACGGTCACGCCCGGTTGTACATCGGGCTGCATCTCCAGTCCTTGGTGCAGAATCAGGGCGCCTCCCGGCCGGATAAGGGTGGTGTAGTGGCGGAAACTTTCCAAGTAGGCTTCCTTGGTGCCGTAGATGTCCAGGTGGTCGGGGTCCGTGGCGGTAATGACGCTCATCCAGGGGGAGAGCCAGTGGAAGGAGCGGTCGAACTCATCGGCCTCGATGACGGTATAGGGACTGTCCGGAGATAATAGCAGGTTGCTGCTGTAATTCTTGGAGATTCCTCCCAGAAAGGCATTGCAGCCTACATGCGACTGGTGCAGCAGATGGGCGGCCATGGTGCTGGTGCTGGTCTTGCCGTGTGTGCCTGCCACGCACAGGCCTTTGCTGTTACGGGTAATCATGCCCAGCACTTGGGAGCGTTTGTATATCTTGAAACCATTTTCACGGAAGTAGGCCAGCTCGGCATGCTCCTGCGGAATGGCAGGGGTATAGACTACCAAAGTCTTTGTCTTGTCCTTGCAGTCTTCCGGAATGAGTCCGACATTCTCTTCGTAGTGTATTTGTGCGCCTTCCTCCATCAGGTGTTCGGTCAGTTCGCTCGGGGTACGGTCGTAGCCGGCTACCAGGTTTCCTTTGGAGAGGAAGTAGCGTATCAGGGCGCTCATGCCGATGCCGCCGGCGCCCAGGAAGTAGAACGAGAACCCATCCAGCCCTTCCCCTGTAGGGAGGGAAGCAAAGTTACTCTGGTTGATGTTTGGTTTTGTATTCATATCTAATATCTCCTTTCGGTTCTTTCTCTGATTTTTCTTTCAATCCTTTCTTTTCATTCTTATTGCCATTCTTCCGTTGAAGCACACCCACATTCAATGTTAAGTCTCTCGATAGCCATACTATCTGTCTCCCCTCCCTACGGGGGAGGGGCTGGGGGAGAGGCTCAGCACCTCCTTCGCTATCACCCTTGCCGAATCCGGCAGAGCCAACTTGGCAATATTTTCACTCAGACCCTTCAGTTTCTCGGGATTGGCTATAGTCTCCAAGGCCGTCGGCAACAACTTGTCTTTCGCTTCCGCGTCCTTCACATAAATGGCAGCATCCTTATCTACCAGTGCCAGTGCGTTCTTGGTCTGATGGTCCTCGGCCACGTTAGGCGAGGGGACCAGGATGACCGGCTTGCGGAGCAGGCAGAACTCGGAGATGGAGCCGGCTCCGGCACGTGAGATTACCAGGTCGGCAGCGGCATAGGCGTTTGCCATATTCTTGATGAAGTCTGTCACGTACAGATTCGGGATGGCGTTGATGCGTGGATTGCGCACAGCCTCTCCTGTCGTGGCAGTGATAGCCTCTTTTACTTGGTCGATGTATATCTTTCCCGTTTGCCAGATAAACTGTACGTCGGGGGTAGAGCGGATGATGTCCAGGCCGGCAGTTAAAGTCTGGTTGATGGTGCGAGCTCCCAAGCTGCCGCCCAGGATTAGGACGGTCTTCTTGGCCGGGTTCAGTCCGAAGTACTGTACGGCCTCTTCGTGGCGGATGGAGTGGTCCAGTAGGTTCTGGCGCACCGGATTGCCGGTCATGATGATTTTCTCTGCCGGGAAGAACTTTTCCATACCTTCGTAGGCCACGCAAATCTTGCAAGCTTTCTGGGCCAACAGCTTGTTAGTAACACCGGCATAGGAGTTCTGCTCCTGTATCAGTGTGGGGATGCCCATCATGCCTGCCATCTTCAGCGTCGGGCCGCTGGCATAGCCGCCTACGCCTATGGCTACTTGCGGACGGAACTCCTTGATGATACGTCGCGCCTTCCACTGGCTACGCAGCAACTTCAGCAGTACGGCGAAGTTCTTCCACAGATGCTTGCGGTCGAATCCGGCCACAGGCAGGCCCACAATCCGGTAGCCTGCATCGGGTACGCGCTGCATTTCCATCCTGCCTTCGGCACCCACGAAAAGTATCTCTGCATCGGGACACAGCTCTTTCACCGCATTGGCGATGGAGATGGCCGGGAAGATGTGGCCGCCGGTGCCGCCGCCGCTGATGATGAGGCGGAGGGGGGCAGAGTTACTCTGGTTTGTATGGTTGTGCATATTCTTGTTCATATAGCTAATATTTCTTTTCGTTCTTCTTTTTCTTTTTCAGCCTTTCTCTTTTCTTCATTTACCTCCTCCATCATTCTTTTTCCCCCTCCCTACGGGGGAGGGACTTCATTCAAACTCCGCATCACTATTCAGTATTTTCGCTGTCGGTTCTGCCGCCGTCTGCGCCTCGCTGTCCGTTGCCAGTATCGGGTTCGTAGTGTTCCCTTCGGCCGTCAACAGCGGCACTTGGGCGTCACGCATCCGTTGCTGCTCCTCCAGTCTGGCCGTATAACGGCTGACACTTAGAATCATGCCGATGTAAGCGCAGTTGATGAAGGTAGACGTACCACCTTTGCTGATGAGCGGTAGCGGTTGTCCTGTGACGGGAGCCAGACCTACGGCAACCATCATGTTGAAGAGTGCTTGCGTGACGAGTAGCAGGGCTATTCCGGTAACAAGGAAAGCAGGGAAGGTGCGTTCGCATTTTCGTGCAATGCGCCCCACACGTATTAGCAAGACAATGTAGAAGAACACAATGAATATGCCGCCCACCAACCCCAGTTCTTCGATGATGATGGCATAGATGAAATCGGAGAATGCCTGGCTCAGAAAGTCACGCTGTACGGAGTTTCCCGGGCCTTTGCCAACGATGTGGCTGGTGGCTACGGCAATACGGGCGTGTGCCACTTGTCCGTTGCCGTCGATGTCATATTTGGCGGCAGGTACTTCCTCTTTGTTGGTGAAGTCGGCGATACGGGATTTCACGGTGGTAAAACGGTGTCCCATTGGTATTTTCGCCAGCGTCTTGTCCGGTGTGGCCAGCAGGAAGGTGATGAAGACGGTTATGAATGCCACAATCCCTCCTCCCAATATCAGCAACTTTTTGGCATCGACACGCCCGATGAACATCATCAAGTAGACTGTTCCGAAGAGTAGCACTCCCGTTGAATAATTCTCGGGCAAGATGAGTCCACAAACGATGCAGGTGATAATCATGATGTGTTTGAAGGCTTTCGGACTTGCCCCGTCTTCATCCTGCCCTTTCGACAGGATGAAGGCAGTGACGATGACCACTGCCATTTTCGCTATTTCCGAGGGCTGGAACTGGATACCCATGAAGGTCATCCAACGGGCGGCACCATTCACGCGGTCGCCGGTGATGAATCCCATCAGCATGACAAAGGCCAGCAGGCCGATAGAGATTGGGAGTAGAAATACCGGGAATACCTGGAACCATTTGTAGGGAATGTTGTGTACCAGCACCACGATGACGGCACCCACTATCAGGAGGATGCTGTGCTGCGTAATCGGCCCCCAATGGTCGCCACTCTTGTAGGTCAGTGTGCTGGCCGCACTGAACACCTCCGTAATGGAGATGAGACAAAGGAAAAGGAAAATAATCCAAATCACTTTGTCACCTTTGAATATGCTCTTTAGTAAATCCATGGTTTCATTTATAATGTGATGATGTGATGGCGTGATAATGTAGTATCACCTTTATCACTCTATCACCTTTATCTCTTTCATTCTACAACTCTCTTACATATTTCTTAAATTGGTCTCCGCGGTCCTCGTAGCTCTTGAAGAGGTCGAAAGAGGCACAACAGGGGCTGAGCAATACAGTTTCCCCTTTCCGGGCCAGCTTGAAGGCAGCTTCTACGGCATCCTTCATGCCGGTCTGCACATCGGCTACAGGCAGTCCCAGACGGTCGAAGAAGTCGTGCAACTTTTCGTTGTGCAGCCCCAGGTACACTAAGGCGGAGCACTTTTCGCGTACCAGTTCCTCGATTTCCGTATAATCGTTTCCTTTGTCCTTGCCTCCGAGGATGAGCACGGTTTTGCCGGGCATGCTTTGCAGGGCATACCAGCAGGAGTTCACGTTCGTCGCCTTGGAGTCGTTGATGAAATGTATGCCGCGCACAGTGGCTACTTTCTCCAGCCGGTGTTCCACTCCCTTGAAGTCGGACAGAGCCTGGCGGATATACTCCTTTCGGATGCCGGCCAGGTTGGCCGAGATACCGGCGGCCAATGAGTTGTACAGGTTGTGCGTGCCGCGCAGTGCCAGTTCCTCCTGTTCCATGTTAAAGGCTATCGGTTCGTTGATGGCCACTTCGCCGTCTTCCACGTAGGCGATTACTCCGTCTTCCTTAACGGCCGCAAACGGATAGAGGTGGGCACGCAGTCCGTGCTTAGCCAGTTCGCGCTTGATGATGGGGTCATCGTTCCAGAAGACGAACGCATCTTCGGGCGTCTGGTTCTGGGTGATGCGGAATTTGGCGTCCACATACTTCTGCATGCAGTGGTCGTAGCGGTCCAGATGGTCCGGCGTGATGTTCATCAGCACGGCAATGTTGGCGCGGAACTTGTACATGTTGTCCAGTTGGAAGGAACTCAGCTCGATGACATAGTAATCGTGCTGCTCCGTGGCCACTTGTAGCGCCAAACTGTTTCCAATGTTTCCGGCCAGGCCTACATTCAGTCCTGCGCTCTTGAAGATGTGGTAGATGAGCGAAGTGGTTGTGGTCTTTCCGTTCGAGCCTGTGATACATACCATCTTGGCATGGGTGTAGCGTCCGGCAAACTCTATCTCAGAGATGATGGGCGTACCTTGTTCTTTCAGTTTCATGATGAGCGGAGCGTCATTGGGAATTCCCGGACTCTTAATCACTTCGTCAGCGTTCAGAATCAGTTCTTCGGTGTGGTGTCCCTCTTCCCAAGCAATGCCGTACTTGTCCAGCAGTTGCTTGTATTTGTCTTTAATGGCGGACATGTCGGAAACGAACGTGTCGAAACCTTTCACTTTGGCCAGTACGGCAGCACCTGCACCGCTTTCGCCAGCTCCTAATACTACAATTCTATTCATTTCAATTTACTAATGTGCCAATGGGTTCTCTTATTGACTAATTCTTTTATCTAATCTTCAATGTTATAATCGTTATTGCTGCCAGTACAATTGTTACAATCCAAAAGCGGATGGTGATTTTGGATTCGTGGAACAGCTTGTCCGGTTTGGTGAACACTACGCTACATCCCGGTTCTATCAGGCTCATGGAGGTGCGGAAGTGGTCGTGTATCGGTGTCCGCTTAAAGAGGCGTTGCTTCACGCCTTTCCGCTTGCCGGCCTTGTAATAGAGGCGTTGCAAGATGACTGAAAGGTTTTCCACTAAGAAGACACCGCATAGAATGGGTATCAGTAGCTCCTTGTGGATGATGATGGCATACACGGCAATGATACCCCCGATGGTCAGGCTGCCCGTATCGCCCATAAATACTTGTGCCGGATAGGCATTGTACCACAAGAAGCCGATTAGTGCGCCGATAAAGGCGCAGATAAAGATAACCAGCTCTTCCGAACCGGGAATGTACATGATATTCAGGTAGCCGGCATACTCGATGTGGCTTGATACGTAGGCTAATATTCCCAGAGTAATCCCGATGATGGCGGAATTTCCGGCGGCCATTCCGTCCATGCCATCGTTCAGGTTTGCACCGTTGCTGACGGCGGTGACTACAAATATCGTAACAATAACGAACAGCACCCAACCGGCCTCCTGGGCATGCTTGCCCATGAAACTTACCAAATCGGCATAGTCGAGATTGTTGCTCTTGAAGAAGGGGATGGTGGTCTGCGTGGCCTTGATTTCCTTGGCGGCATGCACCACTTCTATCTTTCCTCCCGGCTTTTCAATCTCTATGTTCTCGCGGATGACTACTTGTGGACTGAGATAGAGGGTTAGTCCCACGATGAGTCCCAAACCTACTTGGCCGATGATTTTGAACTTGCCGTGCAGTCCTTCTTTGTCTTTCTTGAATATCTTGATGTAGTCGTCGGCAAACCCGAGTGACCCTAACCAGGCTGTGGTAATCAGCATCAATATCATGTAGATGTTGTTCAGTCTGCCCAACAGCAGGCACGGTATGAGTGTGGCAAAGATGATGATAACTCCTCCCATGCTGGGTACTCCTACCTTGTTGACACCGAACGGGTCGATACTGGCATCGCGTTGCGTTTCGGTAATCTGCTTGCGCTTCAGCAGATTGATAAACTTGTCTCCCCAGATGCTTGATATAAGTAATGCCAGAATGATGGCCATCAACGAACGAAACGATGTATAGCCGAACATCCCTGCACCGGGAAAGTCATATTTATTCAACCATTGAAATAAATCGTATAACATATCCTTAACTAGTAAATACTTAAAATTAGTTTATAGCATCAAAGCTCTTAAGTTACTCTAAATAATTTATAATAGTATATTGTTATTAGTACATTATCTCATTAGCACATTGAGTTCCTCTTTATCATCGAAGTGATGTTTCACTCCCTTTATCTCCTGGTAATTTTCGTGTCCTTTACCGGCAACGAGGATGACATCCCCCGGTTGAGCCAGCATGCAGGCGGTCTTGATGGCTTCGCGGCGGTCGGCGATGCTGAGGACCTTTTGCAGGTCATCCTTGTCCAGTCCGGCAAGCATGTCGTTGATGATGTCCTGCGGCTCTTCGAAGCGCGGATTGTCGGAAGTGATGATGACACGGTCGCTCAGTCGGGCAGACTCTTTGGCCATGATGGGGCGCTTGCCCTTGTCGCGGTTGCCGCCGGCACCCACTACGGTAATTACTTTTCCTTTGCCTTCCAGTACTCCATGGATGGCGTTCAGCACATTAACCAAGGCATCCGGCGTATGCGCATAGTCCACGATGGCAGTGAAACCTTTCGGCGAACGGATGGCGTCGAAGCGCCCGGCCACCGGATGCAGCGTACTGAGGGCTACCAGTACGTCCTCTTCCTTCTTGCCTAAGAGTACGGCGGCGCCGAACACGGCCAGCAGGTTGTAGGCATTGAACTTCCCGATGAAGCGCACGGCCAGTTCGCGGTTGTTGAAGTCGAGCAGCATGCCTTCGAAGTGAGACTCCAGCACCTTGCCTTTGAAGTCGCTGAGGCTGCGCAAGGAGTAAGTATAGACTTTCGAACGGGTATTCTGCGTCATTACAAGTCCGTTCTTGTCGTCCATATTAGTCAGACTGAAAGCCCCTTTCGGCATATCGTCGAAGAATTTCTTCTTGGCCTTGAGATAGTTCTCTACGGTCTTATGGTAGTCCAGATGGTCGCGTGTCAGGTTGGTGAAGATGCCACCGGCAAACTTCAGGCCGCTGATGCGTTTCTGGTCGATGGAGTGTGAACTGACCTCCATGAAAGCGTACTTGCAGCCGGAATCGGCCATGGCCCCAAGCAGGCGGTTCAGGGTGATGGGGTCCGGTGTGGTGTGCTCAGTCGGCACGGGCTGGTCGTCGATGTAGTTGCATACGGTAGAAATCAGTCCGACCTTGTAGCCGAAGTAGCGGAAAGTATGATATAATAAGGTGGCGATAGTGGTCTTTCCGTTGGTTCCGGTCACGCCGACAAGCTCCAGTTTCGAGGTAGGGTCGCCATAAAAGGTGGTGGCCACTTTCCCTACGGCCTCTTCACTATCTTTCACTTGGATATAGGTGATACCGGCTTTCAGCTCTTTCGGTAACTCTTCGCACAAGATGGCCACGGCTCCTTTCTCGATGGCAGCCGGAATATAGGCATGTCCGTCGGTCTGCGTGCCGCGCATGGCCATGAACAGATGGCCGGCCTCTACCTGTCGGGAGTCTATGTTCACGCCTGTTATCTCCGTGTCTGCACTTCCGGCCACCTGAACCGGTTGTATCGCTTTCAACAAATCACTTAATTTCATACCTTATTATATATATGTATATATCTGAATCTTGTTTTATTCTCTTTATTGGCGTAAGGTCAGGGCTATGGTCTGTCCTTTTGTTATCCGGCTACCGCCGGCTATGGATTGGCTCTTCACCCGTCCCACGCCGTTTAGCCTTACCTTCAGTCCTCGGCTCTCCAGCAGGTAGACGGCATCCTTCGCTCCCATGCCCACCACGCTGGGCACTGTGCCCGAGTCCGGTTCCTTGTGTTGCAGGATCACTGCCGACGGGGCAGCCTGTGTATGCCCCCACTGCTCTTTGTTCTTGGACCCGGAGAACTCCTTCTGATGAGGGATGTCCAGCTGGTTCAGGACCAGAAGCGCTTGGTTCATCTCTCCGGTTTTCACGGAAGGAATCACGTTGGTGGTGCTGTCTATGGCGTTGCGTATGTCGAAGCGCAAGTCCTTGGCATAGACCCTTTCCGCTATTTTCCCGAAGACGCTACCGGCCATCAGACCGCCCGAGGCTGGCAGCCCCGGTTTCTGTATGGAGACGATGCAACTGTATTTCGGAGCTTCGGAGGGGAAGTAGCCGCAGAAACTCACCAGGTAGTTCACGCGTCCGGACTTGTAGCCGGCGGCTCCTTGCGAAATTTGTGCCGTGCCTGTCTTGCCCGATACGGAGAACTGCTTGTTGCCGGCCGGTTTGGCCAGTCCGTCAGACACCACCCTGCGCAGGATTTCGCGGATTTGCGTCAGTGTGCGTTCGGAACATATCTGGGGGTTGATGACCTCCGTGGGATACTCCTTCACCACTTCGCCGTCCCTCACGGCAGCCTTCACAAACTTAGGGCGTACCATGACACCGTTGTTGGCGATGGCGTTGTAGAAGGTGAGTATGTTCATGGGCGGCACCTGCGTCTCGTAGCCGATGCTCATCCACGGCAGGGTAGTCTTGGCGAAATAGCGCTCCTTGGGTCCCTTGATGTTGGGCTTTCCCTCGCCGCCGATTTGCAGATGCAGCGGCTGGTCGATGCTCATGCGCTTCAGCCCGTCCACGAACTTTTGAGGATTGTCCTTGTAGTACTTGTCGATGAGGTAGGATACGCCGATGTTGGACGATACCTCCAAGATGCGTGTCACATCGATCTTCCCGTAGCCACCGCGGTGCCAGTTGTGGTCCCTCATCTTGCTGCCGTGCATCAGCATGATGCCGTTGCCGGTATCCACTTCGGTGTCGGGTGTTATCTTGCCGTCCTCCAGGGCCACCATGATGGAGGCCGTCTTGAAGGTGGAGCCGGGTTCCAGCATGTCGCTGATGGCGTTGCTGTTCATCTCGTAGTAGTTGCCGTCGCCGGCCTTCATCATGTTGACGATGGCTTTTACTTCGCCGGTGGCCACTTCCATCAGTACGGCTACTCCTACGTTGGCATTGATCTCCTTCAGTTTGTCCACCAGAGCCTTCTCGCAGATGTCCTGCATGCCCACGTCCAGGGTGGATATGATGTCGCAGCCATCAATCTGCGGACGGTCTACGATGTCCATGTACTTGTTCAGCACCTTCTGGCGGTGTCCTATTCCGTATTCTCCCTTCAGCAGGGTGTCGAAGGCCAGCTCTATGCCGTTTCGCGCACCCATGGCGGTGTCGGCATACACGCGTCCCAAGGTCTGGGCGGCCAGGGTGCCGAAGGGACGCTTGCGCTGGTTGCTGAACGACTGCTCGTGGAAGCCACCCTTGTATCGGTTCATCTTGAATACCGGCAACCGTTTCACCTCCTTGTATTGTATGTAGGAGATACGTTTGCTGCGGTTGGGCAGGATGTTGTAGCTGCGGCTTTTCATTTCCCGTCCCTTTCGCAAGTGGCTCTTGAACGTGGCTACGCTGACTTCAGGAAAAATCTGGTGCAACCCGATGCAAATGGAATCGAAGTTGGCTTTCCAGATGGAGTCCCTGCGGTGCTGATCCTTCTTACGGCGCTTCTCGTCCTTTTCGCCGGACATGAAGTCCATGAATATCTTGTATTCGGGCAACGAACTGGCCATCAGCTTTCCGTCCGAGGAGAGGATGTTTCCCCGGTTGGGAGACAGCTGCTTGTTCTCTTTCACGAAGCGGTCGGCCACGTCATGCCAGTATTGTCGTTCGGCAAACATGATCATGCCGCCTTTCACAACAATGGCTATCCCCACCAGTCCCAGTAGCAGGACGACGAAGAAGTAACGGGTCATTATGTTCTTTTTGTTTACAGCCAATTTCTTTCTGAGTTTAGGGTTTCAAACACTATTTTCTGATGACATAAGGCGGATTGGTAGAGGTCTGCAAGTCGCTCTCCTTGGTAGAGATGTACTCCTCGATGCGCGACTGGCGGCTCCGTTCCATCAGTTCCGAACTGCGCGTCAGGGCATCATACTTGATGTCTGTCAGTTCCTTCTTCAGGTTGTCTATCCTTATCAGTTGCATCTGGCATTCATAGCGGTTGTTGATGTAGATGATGGTCAGCACCATGATAAGGAACAGCAGTCCGGCTTGGCGGCGGAAGAAGTCCGTAGCCAGGATGTCCCCTCCGAGGATGTCCTTCAGCGAGGTATGTTTTTTCGTATTCTTTGTATTCTTCTCTTCCATAACTTTAGGATTCCACTTTTTCTGCAATTCGTAGTTTGGCGCTTCGCGAGCGTGGGTTGCGCGCTATCTCCTCTTCGTCCGGCACAATCACCTTGTTGTTCACCAGGCGGAACGGGGTCTGCACATTCCCGAAGAAGTCCTTTTCGGCCTTGCCCTCCACATTGCCTGTCTTCATGATGTTCTTCACCAGGCGGTCTTCCAACGAGTGGTAGGTGATGACCACCAGACGGCCTCCCGGCTTCAGGGCTGTTGTTGCGGCATATAGCATCTCTTTCAGGGCCTCCATCTCCTGGTTGACCTCGATGCGCAGTGCTTGGAACACCTTGGCCAGCTCCTTCTTCTCGCGTTCGCGGCCGAAGAGGGGCTTGACGGTCTCCAGAAATTCTCCGATGGTGGCGATTCGCTGCGTGGCGCGTGCCTTGACGAGGACGGAGGCCAACTTCCGGCTGTTCTTCAGTTCGCCATAGAGGTAGAACAGGTCGGCCAGTTTCTCTTCCTCGTAGGTGTTCACGATGTCGGCGGCGGTCAGGCCGGCACGCTTGTTCATGCGCATGTCCAGTGCCCCGTCGAAGCGGAAGGAAAATCCCCGTTCGCTGTCATCGAAGTGGTGGGACGATACGCCGAGGTCGGCCAGTATGGCATCCACCTGCCCGATACCGTGGTAACGCAGGAAGTTGTGCAGATAGCGGAAGTTGCTGCGCACGAAGGTGAAGTGCGGGTTGTCCACGATGTTGCGTTCCGCGTCCTCGTCCTGGTCGAAACTCAGCAGGCGTCCGCCCTCCTTCAGCCGCGACAGAATCTCGCGCGAGTGTCCTCCTCCGCCGAAGGTCACGTCCACATACGTGCCGTCCGGGCGGATGTTCATGGCATCTACGCTCGGCATCAGCAATACGGGTATATGATATGTCGTTTCTTCTTTCATCATCTGTTGTTTGTATATGTTTCAGGTTTTCAGGCCGGTTTTCGGATATTCCAGGCCGTTCTCGTTATCCGGCATCTCTTCTTCCTCTTCTCCCAGCAGCTCCCCGAGGGCTTCGCTGAATTCTTCGGGACTCATGAACGACTGGTCGGCGCGATTCTTGGCCCAGATTTCTATGGTGTTGTCCATGCCGATGAAGCGGATGTCGCTCTGTATGCCTGCCATCTGCAGGTAGCGTTTCGGCAGCAGGATACGTCCGTTGCCGTCGGGGACCACGACCTCCGCGTCGCTTACGAACTGGCGGAAAATCATCTGTTGCCGGGCATTCCATTTGTTCAGTCGGCGGCGCAACTGGTTTTGCGTGGCAAACCATACGCTTTCCGGGTATAGCACCAGGCACTCCTGATACACGTCCTTGCGCAACACAAGCCTCTCTTCGGAGGCGGCCTGTAGCTGTTTTCTGAAGACGGCCGGGATGAAGACCCTTCCTTTGGCATCCGCCTTGGCTTCTATGTTACCTAAGAACTGTATCATTTACCTTATTATAAAGCGACGGTAAAAGTACACATTTCCCCACAATTCCCCACCATCTTTTAACTAAAATCTTAGGAAGAAGTTTTCAACACCTTGTTCATAGCTTATTTGTTTGATAATGAAGCTACTTTCGGAAACTCTTGTAGGTGGGGGATTTAGGAGGTCCGGCCGATGATTGCAGCTTTGGTTGCTTGCCGCTTTTGGCGTTGGTGCGAGAGGTGAGGAGGAGGTAATCGCGGTCGGCGGACAGATGGCGAAAATGCTTGGATAAGCGAACTTGAATAAGTGGGCTGTGACAAGGATGATACGTGCGGATGCTATCTTGCGGGTATCTGTCGGGTAATTGCGGAATGGGAGTAGCACTACCCGGATATCGCTTCCATAGTAGAACAGAAATGTTTCGCTCTTTTGTCATTCATTTCTGTTCTACTAGGAAACTTCTATATTCTTCTGCATAATTCTTGTCTGATTCTTAAAATATTCCTTGTCTATTCTATTTCTCTGAAACGGAAGATATTATCGGAAATCTTTCAAGTCTTGTTGCAGTTTCTGGCGAGTGAAGAAGATGCGGCTCTTGACGGTTCCGAGCGGCAGGCCCAGCTTTTCGGCAATCTCGCGGTATTTGAAGCCGGAAACGTGCATGGAGAAGGGTACTCTGTACTCGCGCGGCAGGGAGTTGACGATGCGGTGCATCTCCTTCAGGTCATAGGCGCTCTCCGTGCTGTCTTGTACAAGGTCCTGCGGCGTATTCAGGTGGTAGAGGTTGTCCGTAGTGTCGATAAAAGTCTGGTCGCGCACCACCTTGCGGTAGTTGTTGATGAAGATGTTGCGCATGATGGTATATACCCATCCTTTGAAGTTCGTGTCGGGCGTGTACTTCTCTTCGTTGTCCAGGGCCTTCAGCGAAGTTTCTTGCAACAGGTCGTTGGCCTCTTCACGGTCGGACGTCAGTTTGTAGGCAAAGCGCAATAAATCGTTCTGTACTGCGAGTAAGTCTTGGGTAAATGTTCTTGTATTCATAATGGATGTTTTTAAAGGGTTATTGTTCGTTTTTCTTGTGCTGCAAAATTATGGATGATTCTTTTCTTCGGCCGACGGAAATCAAACTCTCTTTAGGGCGAAAACAAACAGTTGGTAGATTCCGGTCGATTTCAGTTAGCTTTCAGTGCATTGTAGGACAGGCAGGTTTCGGGCGTACTTTTCGGGGGAAAAACTGTCATTTGATAGATTTTGGGTGTCATTTGATAGATTTCGGGTGTAGTTTTCTGTCGTTTTTTTGCAATTAATTAAAAAGATGCGTTAAATTTGCACATTCATTTCATCAAAAGAAGAATGGCTGACGACTCTTTATTTTTGATTGACATAGACAAGATACTTCGAGAGAAAGCTCCGAAGCAGTCTAAGTATATCCCCAAGTTCGTGGTTTCTTATCTGAAACACATCGTTCACCAAGAGGAATTGAACGTCTTTCTGCGAGAGTCGAAAGACAAGGTCGGCATCGATTTCCTGGAAGCTTGCCTGGAATTTCTCGATGCCAAAATCGTGGTGAAGGGGAAAGAGAACCTGCCCAAGGAGGGGCTGCACACCTTTGTATCCAACCATCCCCTGGGCGGACAGGACGGCGTGGCCTTGGGCTATGTCTTGGGCACTTTCTACGAGGGTAAGGTGAAGTATATGGTGAACGACCTGCTGATGAACCTCCGCGGACTGGCGCCGCTGTGCATCCCCATCAACAAGACCGGCAGGCAGGCCAAGGACTTCCCACGGATGGTGGAGGCCGGATTCGCTTCGGACAACCAGCTCATCATGTTCCCTGCCGGACTCTGCTCGCGCAGGCAGAACGGGGTCATCCGCGACCTGGACTGGAAGAAAACGTTCATCGTGAAGAGCGTCGAGGCCCACCGCGATGTGGTTCCCATCCACTTCGAGGGGCGAAACTCCAATTTCTTCTACAACCTTGCCAACCTGTGCAATGCGCTGGGTATCAAATTCAACATCGCCATGCTTTACCTGGCGGATGAAATGCTGAAGAACCGTCACAAGACATTCACCATCACCATCGGAAAGCCTATCCCCTGGCAGACGTTCGATAAGTCGAAGAGTCCGGCCGAATGGGCGCAGTACGTGAAGGACATAGTATATAAATTGTAGAGAGAAACACTGTATTTACATTGAAAGAAGAAACCATTAACAGAAAGATATGGAAGATGTTATTGCACCGATAAGCAAAGAACTGCTGAAAGCGGAGCTGACCGAGGAAAAGCGCTTGCGCATGACCAACAGAAGTCATAACCAGATATATATCGTTACCGCCCAAGATGCCCCGAACACAATGAAGGAGATAGGCCGCCTGCGCGAGATTGCCTTCCGCGCGGCAGGAGGAGGAACAGGCAAGTCCATGGACATCGACGAGTACGACGTCATGGAGAACCCCTACAAGCAGCTGATTGTCTGGAATCCGGAGGCTGAAGAGATTTTGGGCGGCTACCGCTACATTCTGGGCACGGACGTGCGCTTCGACGAGCACGGCGCCCCCATCCTGGCCACTGCCCACATGTTCGACTTCTCGGACAAGTTCCTGAAGGACTATCTTCCGATGACCATCGAGTTGGGTCGTTCGTTCGTCACGCTGGAGTACCAGTCCACCCGTTCCGACAGCAAGGGACTCTTTGCGCTGGACAACCTGTGGGACGGCCTGGGCGCGCTGACGGTGGTGATGCCCAACGTGAAGTATTTCTTCGGCAAGGTGACCATGTACCCCAATTATCACCGCCAGAGCCGCGACAAGATACTCTACTTCCTGCACAAGCACTTCGCCGACAAGGACAACCTGATTACCCCGATGAAGCCGCTCGTCTTGGAGTCGGACGAGAACGAGCTGAAAGCCCTCTTCTGCAAGGACTCCTTCAAGGAAGATTATAAGATATTGAACAGCGAAATCCGCAAGCTCGGCTACAACATCCCTCCGCTGGTGAATGCCTACATGAGCCTCAGTCCCACCATGCGCATGTTCGGCACCGCCATCAACTACGGTTTCGGCGACGTGGAGGAGACCGGCATCCTGATAGCCGTGGACGAGATTCTGGCCGAGAAGCGCATACGTCATATCCAGTCGTTCATCGAGAGCGAGCCGGAGGCTTGCCGCATTACGTCGGGGGTGAACAGGGTGGTGTGCTGAGACGTGGCTCTTGTGAACAGATTTTACACCGCCGGCAAACTATTCCCATTAATCTTCCTATAGAGGTCGAGAGCAAAGACATCCGTCATGCCGGAGATATAATCCAATACCGCCTGTACCCTTTCGTAGAGTGCAGGCGCTTTTATATGGTACTGGCTCGACACGCGGTTGATCAGCAGTTGCGAGTACGCCTTCTCCGGAGAGCACACGGCATCCATCATCAGCTCCAGCAGGGTGCTGATGATGCGGAAACCGGCCAGCTCGATGTCCACCACGTCGCGCGAGCGGTAAATCCTCTCCAGGGAGAGGGCGGCGCAGTGGCGGTAGGCAGCGGCAGGCAGAGGCGAGATGTGGTCGATGAGGCTACCCTCGAACTCGCCATGCAGAATCCTCTCCTCGTTCTCCACAAAAGCCTGCACACACTCGCCGATGAGCAGGCCGATGACGCTGGAGCGCAGGTAGGCTATCTGCTCGTTGGTGTCGCTCACAATCTTCATCGTCTTCAGGCGGTGCGCCCGGCGCTCTTCCGAGAAGTAGGAGAGCAGCAACTCCTGCGTCTCCTGCGTAGTCAGGATTTTCAGCTTGTGGGCATCCTCGATGTCCATCATCTGGTAGCAGATGTCGTCGGCCGCCTCCACCAGATAGACCAGCGGATGACGGGCGTAGCGCAGCGGCGCATCGTTCAGCTTCTTCATGCCCAGCTCCCGGGCGATGCGTCGGAAGCTCTCCTCCTCGGTGGTGAAGAAGCCGAATTTGGACTTCTTGCCTGCGAGGCTCGACGCGAAGGGATACTTCACGATGCTGGCCAGCGTGGAGTAGGTCAGCACGAAGCCCCCCTTGCGCCGCCCCTCGAACTGGTGGGTGAGCAGGCGGAAGGCGTTGGCGTTTCCCTCGAAGTGCGTCAGGTCCTCCCATTGGGCAGGGGTCAGTTGCTCCTTCAGGGCGATGCCCTTCCCTTCGGAGAAGAAGGTGGAGATGGCCCGTTCGCCGGAGTGCCCGAAGGGCGGATTCCCCAGGTCGTGCGCCAGGCAGGCGGCAGAGACGATGGAGCCTATCTCGCTGAGGTAGCTGCCCTGCAACTCCGGATGACGGGCAAGGAGCGCCTTGGATACGTCGTTGCCCAGCGAGCGGCCTACGCACGACACCTCCAGGCTGTGCGTCAGCCGGTTGTGTACGAAGATGCTGCCGGGCAGGGGGAATACCTGCGTCTTGTTTTGCAGCCGTCGGAAGGGGGCGGAGAAGATAAGGCGGTCATAGTCCCGTTGAAATTCCGAACGGTTTTCGTGGCGTTCCTGATGAAATTCTTCCAGTCCGAAGCGTTTGGCAGAGATGAGGGTATTCCAATCCATAGCGATTTGAGTTTCTTTGTTGTTTTCGGGAGTATTCGGTTCTCCTTTCTTATTATTTAACTGCAAATGTAGGACTAATTTCCTTTAAAAGCCGTATTTTCGCCCAATTAAATAAGGAGTAAGAACCTACAAACTGTAAATCGCATCATGCTGAACGTACCCATCATCAATAAATCGAAGCATCCGCTTCCGGCCTACGCCACCCCCCTTTCTGCAGGAATGGACCTCCGTGCCAATCTCGACGAACCCCTTTCGCTGGCCCCCATGCAGCGCTGCCTGGTGCCCACGGGGCTTTACATCGCCCTTCCCGAAGGGCACGAGGCGCAGGTGCGCCCCCGTAGCGGATTGGCCCTGAAGAAGGGAATCACCGTGCTCAACTCCCCCGGAACCATCGATGCCGACTACCGGGGCGAAATCTGCGTGATTCTCGTCAACCTCTCCACCGAAACTTTTGTTATCGAAGACGGGGAGCGGATTGCCCAACTGGTGATAGCACGCCACGAACAAGCCTCTTGGCAGGTGGTGGAGGCGCTGGACGACACGGAACGCGGCGCCGGAGGCTTCGGCCATACGGGCAAGAAATAAGGGAAGAAAACCCCGTCTGACAGACACTGGAGTCTGTCGGCTCAGACACTGGCCTTTGTCGTGACAAACACTGGTGTCTGTCGCGACAAAGACCAGTGTCTGTCACGACAAACAATAT
The DNA here is from genome assembly GCA_947176775.1 of uncultured Bacteroides sp. GTDB lineage: Bacteria > Bacteroidota > Bacteroidia > Bacteroidales > Bacteroidaceae > Bacteroides. Next base: position 34,568 of record CAMWRY010000001.1, on the reverse strand, counting down.
TGGTGTGAGAATCTATAGTTAAACAGATGAAAATCAGAGCTAAAATCATAGCACTCTTCTGGGCATGCGCCTGCTGCCTCACCTCTTGCGGACTGCTGATAGGCGGAGCCGTCAAAGGCGCCGTGGGCAGTGCGGCCACCAGCGCGGCTACCACTGTGGTCAGCAACGCGGCTACCACGGCCGTGAACCATCTGGCGGCTAAGAAGAAGGAGAAGAGAGAGAAGAAAAGGGCCGCCCTCGCGCAGTTGCCGAAGCCGCAGCCCCAGTTGCCCTTGCTCACCGAGGAGGAGCAGCGCCGTTACGACTACTATTTCCTGGAAGCGGCTCGCCTGAAGGTGAACAAGGAGTATACGGCCGCTTTCGGCCTGTTGCAGCACTGCCTGGCCATCAATCCGAACGCCTCGTCGGCCTTGTACGAGATGGCCCAGTACTACCTCTACCTCAAGCAGGTGCCGCAGGGACAGGCCGCCTTGGAGAAAGCGGTGGAGAACGCACCGGACAACTACTGGTATGCCCAGGGCCTGGCCAACCTCTACATGCAGCAGAACGAGATGGCGAAGGCCGCCGCCCTGTGGGAGGAGATGGCCGGACGCTTCTCCGACAAGCTGGACCCCCTCTACAACCTGCTGGAAATCTACAACCGCCAGGAGGCCTACGACCAGGTCATCGGCATCCTGAACAAACTCGAAGAGCGGATGGGCAAGAACGAACAGCTCAGCATGGAGAAGTTCCGCATCTACCTGCAAAAGAAGGACGACAAGAGCGCCTTCCGCGAGATAGAGAGTCTGGTGGAAGAGTACCCCAACGACCAGCGCTACCGGGTGGTGCTGGGCGATGTCTATATGCAGAACGGGAAGAAGCAGGAAGCCTACGACATCTACCGCCAGGTGCTGGCCGAGGAGCCGGACAACGCCATGGCCATGTACTCGCTGGCCTCTTACTACGAAGAGACCGGGCAGAAGGAGCTGTATGAACAGCAGCTGGACACGCTGCTGCTGAACCGCAAGGTGCCCTCGGCCACGAAGCTGAACGTGATGCGGCAGTTTATCGTGCAGAACGAGCAGGCCGGCAAGGACAGCACGCGCGTTGTCACCCTCTTCAGCCGCATCCTGGAGCAGGACCCCGACGATGCCCAGCTGCCGATGCTCTATGCGCAGTACCTCATCTCCAAGAGGATGGACTCGCAGGCCTGGCCCGTGTTGCGCCAGGTGCTGTCCATCGACCCCACCAACACGGCGGCGCGCATGACGCTGCTGGGCGAGGCCATCCGACAGGAAGATTACCAAGGAGTCATCACTCTGTGCGAAGCCGGCATCGAGTCCAATCCCGACATGCTGGAGTTCTATTACTACCTGGCCATCGGCTATCTGCAGGCGGAGCGTTCGGAAGATGCCCTCGCCACCTGCCTGAAGGCCCTGCCGCACGTCAAGGACGACAGCAAGAAGGAGGTCGTCTCCGATTTCTACGCCATCATCGGCGATGCCTACCACTCGCAGCAACGCCGGTCGGAATCCTATGCCGCCTACGAAGCGGCCCTGAAATACAACCCGTCGAACATCAGTGCCCTGAACAACTATGCCTACTACCTCTCCGTGGAGCGGCGCGACCTGGACAAGGCGGAGGAGATGAGCTACAAGACGGTGAAGGCCGAGCCTGCCAACGCCACCTACCTCGACACCTACGCCTGGATACTGTTCGTCAAGGGCAACTATGCCGAAGCGCGCCTCTACATCGACGAGGCGATAAAGAACGACCAGGAGAGCAGCAACGTGGTGCTGGAACACTGCGGCGACATCTACTACATGACGGGCGATGCCGAAGGTGCCCTGAAGTACTGGCAACAGGCTTGGGACAAGGGCAACCGCTCTGATACGCTGAAACAGAAAATACAGAAAAAGAAATATATATCCGATGAAACCAAATCTGCTGAATGACCTTGCTGCAAGGACCCTCCGCCTGTGGTCCTTGCTGCTTCTGCTGGCCGTAGGGCTGGCCGGTTGCAAGACCTCGCGCACGGCCGGTGTGTCCGGCGAATCCGCCTGCCTCTCCTCCAAAGTGCAGCTTACGGTGCCCCACAAGGAGAACACCCTCACCGTGAACGGCACCATGAAGCTGAAACGCGAGGAGTGCATGCAGCTCTCCTTCCTGATGCCGATACTCCGCACGGAGGTGGCACGCATGGAGGTCACCCCGAACGAGATTCTGCTGGTGGACCGCATGGGCAAGCGCTACGTCCGCGCCACGCGCAAGCAGCTGAAGCGCCTCCTGCCCAAGAAGGCCGACTTCGCCCATCTGGAGAAGTTGCTCTACGCCGCCTCCAAGCCCGGCGGCAAGAAGGTGCTCACCGCCAAGGAGCTGGGCATCCCCTCGCTGGAAAAGGGGAAGATAGAACTTTCCAACTTCTCGGAAAAGCCCTTCACGCTGACTCCCACCCAGCTGTCGCCGAAGTACAAGGAGGTAGCGCTGGAGGAACTGCTGGGGATGCTGCTTTCTCTTACTAAGGAGTGATCAAACACCTCTTTTATCTACTTACTTATAAACCGGAAAATCATGAAGCCATTCCTTCTTTTCCTCCTGTTATTGTCATTACCTTCCGCCTCGCTCTTCTCCCAGTCCAACAAACTGATTCAGGAGTTGGAGAGCAAGCGCGGTGCCCTGCAGAAACAGATAGCCGAGTCGGAATCGCTTCTGAAAACCGCCAAGCAAGACGTCGGTAGCCAGCTCAACAGCCTGGCCGCACTCACCGGTCAGATAGAGGAGCGCAAACGCTACATCCTTGCCATCAGCAACGATGTGGAATCCATCGAGCGAGAACTCTCCTCCCTGGAACGCCAGCTGACCCGTCTGCAACGCGACCTGAAGGAGAAGAAGAAGAAATACGAAGCCTCCGTGCAGTACCTCTACAAGAACCGCTCCGTGGAAGAGAAACTGATGTTCATCTTCTCCGCCCAAAGCCTGGCCCAGACCTACCGCCGCATGCGTTACGTCCGCGAGTATGCCACCTACCAGCGTCTGCAAGGCGAAGAGGTGCTGAAAAAGCAGGAGCAAGTGAACCGCAAGAAGACCGAACTGCAACAGGTGAAGAGCGCCAAAGAGGACCTGCTGAAAGAGCGCGAAGCAGAGAAAACCCGTCTGGAAGCGCAAGAGAAGGAACAGAAACTGCTGGTGGACAACCTGAAAAAGAAGCAGCGCGGCCTGCAAAACGAACTGAACAAGAAACGCCGCGAAGCCACCCAGCTCAACACACGCATCGACCGCCTGATAGCAGAGGAGGTGGAGAAAGCCCGTAAGCGTGCCGAAGCCGAAGCACGCCGCGAGTCCGCCACCCGTAAGACGAACGCCGGGAAGAGCGAATCTGCGGCCACCGCCTCTTCTTCGTCCGCTTCCACCCGGCCTTCGGCCCAGCCCCTGGAGACCTACTCCATGAGCAAGGCCGACCGCGAACTCTCAGGCAGTTTCGTCAACAACCGCGGCAAACTGCCGATGCCCATCACCGGTGCCTACATCATCACCAGCCACTATGGCCAGTATGCCGTAGAGGGGCTGCGCAACGTCAAGCTGGACAACAAAGGTATCGACATCCAAGGCAAGCCCGGTGCCCAGGCCCGTGCCATCTTCAACGGCAAGGTGGCTGCCGTCTTCCAGCTGAACGGCCTGTTCAATGTCCTTATCCGTCACGGCAACTACATCTCTGTCTATTGCAACCTCTCGTCCGCCTTGGTGAAGCAGGGCGACGATGTCACCACCAAGCAGTCCCTCGGCCCCATCTTCTCGAACAAGGCCGACAACGGGCGCACCATACTCCACTTCCAGTTGCGGAAGGAGAAGGAGAAGCTGAATCCGGAGTTGTGGCTGAACCGGTAGGGGGAAATTAAGAATTGAGAATGAAGAATGAACGGGGGCTATTCTATCCTTGCCCCTTCCAGCATCTCCAGATACATTCCTATCGCCTCCTCGATCTCTTTGACGAAGATGAACTCGTCCGCCGTATGCGAACGGGCACTCTTTCCCGGCCCCATCTTCAGCGAGGGGAAAGGCATCAGCGCCTGGTCCGACAGCGTGGGCGAGCCGAAGGGGGTGCGTCCCATCTTGACGGCCTTCTTCACCAGCGGATGTTCCGGTGCCACGTGCGAAGAGCTTAACCGGAAGGAGCGTGCCTGTGCCTTGCAGGCGATGTGCTTCTGTATCTCGTCGAACAACTCCTGATTGCTGTAGCACTCGTTGCTGCGGATGTCCACTACGAACGAGCAGCGGTCCGGGATGACGTTGTGTTGTGTTCCGGCATTCACCATCGTCACGCTCATCTTCACCGGGCCCAGCAAGGGCGACTCTTTGGCGAAGCGGTAGTCGCGGAACCAGGCGATGTCGTCCAATACCTTATAGATAGCATTGTCCCCCTCGTTCCGTGCCGCGTGTCCCGAGCGTCCGGTGGCGGTCACGTCCAGCACCATCAACCCCTTTTCGGCAATGGCAGGCTGCATCTCCGTAGGCTCGCCCACGATGGCAAACTGTATGGGCGGCAGTTCCGGCAATACGCACTCTATGCCTCCTTGGCCCGATACCTCCTCCTCGCACGAGGCCAGGAATATGAGGTTGTAGGCCTGCTTGGTGCGGCACAGCGTCAGGAACACCTGCAACAGGCTCACCACGCTGGCACCGGCATCGTTGCTTCCCAGTCCGTACAGCTTGCCGTTGCTCTCCAGCGTCGGCTTGAAAGGGTCCTTCCGCCATCCGTTGACGGGTTTCACGGTGTCGATGTGCGAGTTCAGCAGCAGGGTCGGCTTCTTGAGGTCGAACATCGGGCTGAGGCACCACACGTTGTTGCCTTTGCGTCCCGTTGTCATGCCCTGCATCTCGATGTAGTTTTGCAGATAGTCTGCCGCCTTCTCCTCGTCGCGGCTCAGGGAAGGGATGGCAATCAGCGACTTGAGCAGCCCGATTGCCTCGGAGGTTAAAGTAGGTATGTCGTAAGTCATAAATGGTTGAATGGGTTATATACTATGTGCCTGATGCAGCATCCTGTTGCGAGTTGTTTATTCGGGTTTTGGAGGTGCTTGCGCCAAGTTCTTGCAAACTTTCAATCCGTTTAGAAGAAGCAGCTGAGCGATAGCATCAGGTTCCGGTTCTTGTTGCCCGAGTCTTTGATGTTCTCTATCATCCCCCAGTCGTAGCCGATGGCAATCTGGAACTTCTGGTTGAACTCCACGCCGGCCTTCAGCCCGAGTCCCAGGTCGAAGCGGTTCATGGCATCGTCGCCGAACACATTGGTAGAGTTGCTCTCTACGTCAAGCTCGTCAACAAGGTCTCCCTCTACTTTGGCCTTGCCGAAAAGGCCCACGGCCAGGTAAGGGCCGGCATTGCCGAATATGGCAAAGTTCTCGTTCACCGCATACTTGTAGCCGATGTGCACCGGTACTTCCAAGTAGTAAGGATTGAACTTGATAGAAGCGGCAGAGCCTCCGTCTATCTTGGCTCCCTTCAGCGTAAGCAGGGCGCCCAGGTCGAGGTAGACCCCGTCGGAGACTTGCGGCAGTCCCACTTCCGCCTTCACTCCGGCATGGAAGCCTACCTTGCTGTCGAAGCCCGTGATAGAAAAGTTACTGGAGTTCATACCGATTGTTGCTCCCCATTTCAGATTGTCTTGGGCATGGAGACCGCTCAACGAAGCAGCCAGAATGACCACTGATGCGAAAATCTTTTTCATGTTAGTAAGTATTTAGTTTATGATAATTTATCGGGAACAAATATAGAGTGAATCCGGTATATGGACAAGAAATATGGGATAAAAAGCGGCTGCATTTCCGAATAAAACTCTTACTTTTGCACCGGATATGTTTCCCGTTCGTAATTTGCGATAACGCATACATGGTAGATGTAATCTTATGGAAGATGCAGAAAGACTAATTAAGGAAATGTTGAAGCAAGGCAATGAGGAGGCTTACAGGTATCTTTATAAGCATCACTATGTTTTCTTATGCCATGTGGCCTATGGCTATGTCCATGACGACCATTTGGCCGAATCTCTGGTCGGAGATGTGATGTTTCATCTCTGGGAAGTGCACGAAACCCTGGACATCCGCTCTTCTTTGCGCAGCTATCTGACCCGGGCGGTTCGCAACCGTTGCCTCGACTACTTGTCTTCCAACTACGAAAAGAACGAGATTGTCTTCTCCGCGCTGGATACCGATGCGTCCATTCCGGCCCGTTCCCTGTTGTCGGACAGCCATCCGCTGGGCACGCTGCTGGAGCGCGAACTCGAAGAAGAAATCCTCCGGGCCATCGGCTCGCTACCCGAAGAGTGCCGCCGCGTCTTCCTGAAAAGCCGCTTCGAAGAAAAAAAGTACGAAGAAATATCCCAAGAACTGGGCATCTCCGTGAACACGGTTAAGTATCACATAAAGAAAGCATTGGCCATCCTTTACGAAGAGCTGGAACGATACCTCCTTTGTCTGCTCATGCTTTTGTTCTATTAAAAACCGAAAAAAAGTGGCTCGTCCCACTACCCTTTGAAACCAAATAATCGTCTCTACTCATAGAACCCCTTGAACAATGGAAGAAAGGCAAGCATACATTGATGAATTGATTTCTGTCTCCCTCTCCGGCAGCTTGACTCCGGAAGAGCAGGAAACGCTGGACGCATGGATGGCCGAATCCGAAACCAACCGGAAGTACCTCATGCGGTATCGGGAAATCTGGTTTTCATCTCTGCACCCTCAGGAACCGGCCAGGTACAACGAGGAGAAAGCCTTTGCCGCTTTCAAGAGCCGCATCGACCGGAAGAAGCACGAACAGGCTGCCCGAAAGGGACGGACAGGCTGGAAGCGCTGCTATAAATACGCCGCAGCCATACTGTTGCTGGGCATGGTGTCCTACTTCTCCTTTCGTGGCGGAGAGAGGCATCTGCACAACGCTTTGGCAGAGGTGCATATAGAGGCTCCGGTGGGTTCGCAGACGCGGCTTCATTTGCCCGATGGGACGTTGGTGCTGCTGAATGCCGGTTCGCACATCACCTATTCGCAGAACTTCGGTGTCGAGGCGCGGTTCGTGAAACTGCAAGGCGAAGGCTACTTTGAAGTGGCGCACAACGCCCGGATGCCCTTCCGCGTGCAGGCCAAGGACTTGGAGGTGAGGGTGCTGGGCACCAAGTTTAATTTCCGCGACTATCCGGAGGACAAGAAGGCATCCGTCTCGCTGATAGAGGGAAAAGTGGCGCTGAACAACCTCCTCAGAAAAGAGGCGGAAGTGATACTCTCTCCCAATGAGCGCGTGGAGCTGGACAAGCAGAACGGGGTGATGGTAAAGGAATCCATGGAAACCGCTCCGATAGAGTGGACGCAGGGCCGGCTGACTTTCCAGGAAATACCGCTGTCCGAAGTGGCCGAGGTGTTGGCACGCAACTATGGCGTGAATATAACGTTTGCCGACGACTCCTTGAAGAATGTCCGGCTTTATGGAGACTTCAGTGGCACGGAGCAAAGCCTGCAAGATATATTGGATGCTTTGTCGGCTACAAACAGAGTGCATTACGTACTGAAAGAGAAGGATATAATTTTGTATTAATATAAACTTTTGTATAACCTTAAAAATGACAGCAAATGATAAATGAATCTACTTAAAGTAAAAGGATTGAAGTAGGATACCAAAAAGCCGGAAGGTGTGCGAGACCTTCCGACTTTTATGCTTACTTCTTGGAAAAACATGTAATTGTGAGGGATATTTTTCAAGAAATCAAACAAAAGTACTAAAAAATTTCTTCGAAAGCACCTTCCGCCTCGTTTTTTTAATTTTAAAATCTGAAATTTATGAATTACGGAAAAAAGGCCATGCTTATGGCCGGGGCATTGCTATGCCTGAATTTTAGTGTGTATTCGCAAAGCATATCATTGAGAATCAAGAATGTATCAGTGAAAAAAGCAATGAGTGAACTTCAGGCAAAGAGCGGATACTCCTTTGTATATATTGCCGATGACCTGGATGTCAAAAAGAATGTATCGGTGAATGCTTCCCAGCTGGACGAAGCCATCAAGCAGATTCTGGCAGGCCAGCATGTGACTTATGAGATTCAGGGGAAGAACATCATTATAAAGAAGATTACCAAGCAGACCAAACAGAGCCGCATCAAGAAGCAAAAGATAACCGGAGTTGTGAAAGATGTGAACGGGGAACCCATTATCGGCGCTTCCATCATGGAGTTGGGTACGGGTAATGGCGTGATTACCGATATGGATGGTAACTTTACTTTGGATATTGCTGAGACCAATGAACTGATTGTGTCTTACATCGGTTATCAATCGCAGAAAATCGAGGCCCGGGAGGGCAAGGATATGCTGATTGTCTTGAAGGAAGATACGCAGCTGCTGGATGAGGTGGTGGTAGTGGGGTATACCACGGTGAAGAAAAGCTCCATTACCGGTGCCATCGGTTCGGTGAAATCCGATAAACTGAAAGATGTGACTTCGCCTAACGTATCGGGTATGTTGCAAGGTAAAATAGCAGGCGTGGTAGTAACCCCAACGTCGGGTAAGCCGGGTTCCGACGTCAGCATTCGTGTGCGTGGCGTAGGTTCTATCCGTGGCAATCAGTCTCCCTTGTGGGTGATTGATGGGGTGGTCGGTTCGTCGGGGGCAGATCTTAACCCCAATGACATCGAATCTATTTCGGTACTGAAGGACGGTTCGGCTACTGCGCTTTACGGTTCCCGGGGTGCCAACGGTGTCATTCAGGTGACAACGAAGCGTGCAAAGAGCGGTACCTCCTCGTTCGAGGCCAGTGCGAAGTTCGGTCTTTCCGAATTGCAACGCGGTAATCTTCGCATGATGAACGGTGCGGAATACTACGACTACTTGAAAGAGGCTTTCACAAATGCCGGCATATTGGAAGAGCAGCACTGGTTTCAGCCCTATCTGCGCAATCAGAATTTCGATTGGTGGAAAGAAGCTACCCAGGTGGCTACGACTCAAAACTATAACTTGGCTTATAAATATGGTAACGACAAAATCCGTTCCTATATTTCAGCCGACTACTATACGGAGGATGGTGCCATCAAGGGGTATGATTACGACCGCTTGACCTTGCGCACCAATACGGACTATGTGGTGAACAACCGTCTGACTCTGAAGGCCGGACTTGCATTGAGCTACAGAGAGACCTTCGACCAGCAGCAATCCTTGAGCTATGCCAGCTATACACCGTGGGATTCTCCCTATAACTCGAAAGGAGAGTTGAAGACAGGGCAGGAAGGACTTCCCCTCAAAGAGGATGCTGCTACGGCCGACCCACGCGATTACTGGTATTCCGACGGCGGCTATAACTACATGAACTACTACCAGCGCCACTGGACCAGAAACCGCAACAACTCCATGAACATCAACTTGGGCTTTCACTATAAAATACTTGATTTCCTGAAGTATGAATCCAACAATCAGGTGAGCTTCACCAACAGCTACAGCGAACAATATACCGACCCCAAAGACTACGGACAAGGTGCCGACCATGGAAAGGTGCGTAACGACAATGCCAACAGCCGCCACCTTTACTTCAGCCAGATGCTGCACATGACCCATACCTTTGCCGACTTCCATGAAATGGACGTTTACTTGGGTTATGACTATGATGAGGCTCGCAGCTATAGCAACTGGGGACAGGCCAAGAACATCTATTCGGGTGCGGAGGTGATTGGTGCCGGTGCCGGCGACCAGACTGCCGGCGGTACCAAGTCCGAGCGTAAGAATGCGGCGGTTTACTTTAATGCCAATTATACCTACGACAGCAAATACCTGTTTCAGGTGATGGTTCGCCGTGACGGTTCTTCACGTTTCGGTGCTAACAAGCGTTGGGGTACATTCTGGTCGGTCGGTGGCGGCTGGAACCTTCACAAAGAGGCTTTCATGGAAGGGCTTGCTTTCATTAACGAACTGAAGCCCCGTTTCTCTTACGGTATCTCCGGTAACGAACCGGGAGGAGCCTATGAATGGACCACCAAGCTGGACATTACCCAGCAGTATGCCGAAGAGATTGCCTTCTTCTCCAATTATGCCGGTAATCCCAACCTCTCTTGGGAAGAGACCGCCAGTTTGGACTACGGTCTGGACATACGCCTGTTCGACCGTGTGAGCATTACCGTCGATGGATATTACCGTAAGGCCAAGAACCTGATTTATCTTCGCCATTTGCCGGCAGTCAGCGGTTACAACCGTCAGACAGCCAATGATGGCAGCATGACCAATAAGGGTTTTGAAATCTCCATCACTCCCGAAATCGTCAAAACGAAAGACCTCTATTGGGATTTGACCTTTAACATGGGGTATAATAAGAATAAAGTGACCAAGATGCCTAATGGCGACGAACTCTATACGCAGGCAACGGCCGAGGGCTATCCCTATATGAACTGGTACATGCGCGAATGGGCAGGTGTGGATACTATGACCGGCCGTCCGTTGTGGTTCGTGGTAGATAGCGAGACCGGAGAAAAGAGCGTGACCGGTGACTATAATAAGGCTACCCGTCAGTTGCTGGATGCTGTTCCTACTCCGAAGGTGAACGGTGCCGTAGGTACCAATTTCTCTTGGAAAGGCCTCTCGGTGAATGCCAACTTTACTTTCAGTGCCGGAGCTAAGATTTACAATAGCGCCCGTGCCGCTGCACTCGACCGCGATGCAGGCCGTACCTCTCAGCCGCCGATGAGGCTGGCAGATGGTTGGAGCCGCTGGCAGAAGCCGGGCGACAAGGCTACCCATCCGCAACTCATCGCCGGTGGCAACAACAGTGCCGATGGCGAATCTACCCGCTATCTGGAGAATGGTGACTACTTCAAGTTGAAGTCGCTTTCGGTATCGTATAGCCTGCCTACGCGGTGGATTAAGCCCTTGAGCCTGAATACGGCAAGAATCAACTTGGGTGGAGAGAACCTGTTTACTGTCACTAAATTCTCGGGCATCGACCCTGAAGTGCTCTACTCTTCCTCGTACAACGGTAAGGCCAGCTCGGGAAATGCGTACCCCAGTGTAAGACGTTTTACGGTGGGACTGAATGTGACTTTCTAAATCTTAAACCATTAAAAACTACAGATAACATGAAATTGAAAAATATAGTAAGCGCATTAAGCTTGTCGGTAGCAATGACCGGATGCAGTCTGGACGTGAAGATGTATGATGGTGTGATGAGCGAAGACATCTCTTCGGAAAATATAGCCGAACTTACGTTTGGCAGTTATCGCCACATGAAGGGAAGCGGTGTGGTGAATTATGGCTTTGCCTTTCGTGAGTTGGGCTCGGACGATGTTTCCTGGACCGGTACTTCCAATGGCAGTACATTCAAGATTTACGACTATACCCGTGACATTGCCACTTCCAACACGGAATATACCTGGGAGTTGGGATACCGCGCCATTGGCAACGCCAATCTGGTGATTGAACTGGTCAACGACTTGGGCGAGAACGCTTCCCGGGAGAACATCATCCGTAGAGGCGAGAACCATTATTTGCGTGCATTGTGCTACTTCTATCTGGTCAATGAATTTGCCCAGCCCTATTCCAATAATCCGCAGAGCAATCCGGGATTGCCCTTGAAGCTGGACAGCAATCCGGATGTGATGAGCCTGCCCAAGAGCCGGTCCACGGTGGCCGAGGTGTACGACCAGATTGTAAAGGACCTGCAAGATGCCATTGTAGACATGACTCTGCCTGCCGGTTTCACTCCGAAGAACAACAATTTTGCCACCAAAGAGGCTGCCGAAGCATTGTTGGCCCGAGTATATCTCTACATGGGCGACTACGGGAATGCCTATGTTATGGCGGATAATGTCATCAAGTCCGGCCGTTTCGCCCTGGAGCAGGGCGAACGCTACGCCAAGTATGCACAATGGTTGCCCGAGGACAACAAGGAGACCATCTTTGCCATCCGCCATGTGAAGGAGAAAGACAAGGATACCGGTATAGGAAATAAGTTCATCAAGATAGACGGAAGCGGTTTGGAAGAGATTGCTGTATCCGACCCCTATTTAAGGTTGTTGGAACTTCATCTGGATGAAAATGATATGCCGCTCGACCTCCGCAGCAAGTATGTGGTGAAACGCTTTGTAGAAGATGGCGTCAAGGACTTTACCGTGTATGGCTATCCGGATAAGAGGTACGAGAACTGGACATTCGTCTATAGCGAGAAAGAGGCCAAGGCTGCCGGCTATAAATATACGCAGCTGAATATAACCAAAGAGGACGGGCAGTTTGTCATTGCAGACAATCAGGCCGGTAGCTTCCAAAGCAAATACATCCAGAGCGAGCCTTACAATTTAGGAAAGCGCTACTATGTTTTGGGCAGCGACGGCACGAAGTACATCGGCCGCATCGAGCCGAAGGTGTTTGACGCAGCTACCAAGCATGGCAAGATGTCGCAGTATCTGGTGTATGCCTACAATAAGAATTCCTATCAAGAGGAGTACAAGTGGCTTTACTCGCCCGTCATTTCCCGTTTGGCGGAGATGTACTTGATTCGTGCCGAGGCCAATGCGGAGAAAGGTGAGGTTCAGTTGGCTCTGGACGACGTGAACATCATCCGCCGCCGGGCAGGTATTCCGGAGTGGACCGTTGAAAACATGAAGACAGCCGAGGCCGGCGAGCCGAAAGACATCAAGACAATTGTAGAAGAAGAGCGCCGACTGGAGTTTGCGCTGGAAGGACTTCGCCGTTTCGATGTGTTCCGCAAGCGTGGAACGTTGGACAGAAGATACCCGGGTTCTCATGCCACATCTGCCGGCGACAAGTTCATGGAAGTTCCTTACAATTCTCCGGCAGTCTGCCAGTTCATTCCGCAAGCACAGTATGATGCCTATCCTTATAAGCTGGAGCAGAATCCTTAATTACTCATTTATCAGATAACGAACCGATTTAATCATGAAAGCAATGAAAAGAACATTCTATTTTATACTATTCTTCTTGGCGTTTCTCATTCAGAGTTGCGAAGAGATGGAGCAGCCCTATGTAGGCTACATCGTGATAGAGCGTGCGGTAGTAGAAGCATCGCTCAATTCTACGGTCACCTTGACGGCAGATACGGACATCAAGTCGCCCATCACCTTGACGGTGGACGAAGAGGCGGCCGAATGGTGTTCGGTAAGTGCCAGCGGCAAGGAGATTCGCGTCACGGCTACACAGGCCAATACGGGAGCCTCTTTCCGCACGGCCCAGGTGAAGGCCCGTTGCGGTTATCGCGAGACTACTTTCACGGTGCTTCAGAAGTTCGAAGGACAGCAGTACTTAGAGTACGACTGGACCAAGTGGACGGCTACCGGCAACTCTTGCCAGGCAAGCGACGGGGGCGGATATCCCAGCCTGTTCAATGACGACCGGACCACCTATTGGCACGACCAGTATTCGCCCAGCTTCATAGAAGCTCCGTGGCATATTACCGTAGACATGAAGGAAGAACTGGAATGTCACATGTTCCAAATCGGTAGAAGGCACTATGCCAAGAACGGTAATAACTATGGCACGGTGAAGCACATGGATATCTATACCAGTGTGGACAATGAGAACTTCTCCAAAGTGGGCGAATTCTCTTTCGACCTGCCTTGGACGGCTCCCGACGGTACGGTCGTAGAGGGCAGCACAAGTCCGCTGATTCCTCCTTACGAAGAAATCAGCTTGGCCGAGCCTGTTAAGGCCCGTTATGTCAAGATGGTGATAACGGAAACCAACGGCAAACATGCCCAAGTATCTTACTTCAAGGCATACGAGAAAATCTGATGAACGTAAAGAGTGACTCGATGTTCCACAAACTAACCTCAATCTATCAATCTTATATGAATTTCTAACGAACGGCAACCGGCATGAATGAAACCCATTTATGTCGGTTTGCCATATCACCCAGAACGTCTGATTATAAAACATAACTGTTATGAAGAAAATTGTAATATCCCTACTTATGACCTGTTCCCTTCTCGGGGCATCAGCCCAATCCGCCTTCCAAGTCAATCACGGCCCCTACCTGCAAGAAGTCACCCAAGACGGAGCCACCGTTGTATTCACCACCTCCCAGAAAGCCTTCTCCTGGGTGGAGTTGAAGCCGCACGATGCGCCGGAAGCCGAAGCGGTGAGGCACTACAACTCGAAGGACGGGCTGAAAGAGGCCTGGAACACCTTCAGCTCCGTCCGGGTGGAACAGCTGAAACCCGGCACGAGATACGATTATCGCATCATCTCCAAGGAGATGCGCAGCTTCCAGCCCTACAAGGTGGTCTATGGCGACAGCATCGCTACAGAGTGGCACACCTTCTCCACCATCGAACCACGCAAGCAGGGAGGCTCCATCTTCATCACCAGCGACATGCACAGCAATCCCCGGAAACTGGAGAAACTGCTGTCGCTGGCCGACTACAAGACGTGCGATGCCTTCTTCTATGTGGGCGATATGATGAACTATATTGATAATCCGGAAGCTCCGTTCACCTCGTTCATCGACACCAGCGTCAAGCTGTTCGCCTCGTCCATCCCCTTCGAGGTAGTGAGGGGCAACCATGAGACGCGCGGCAACCTGGCACGTACCTACTCCTCCTATTTCCCCAAGCGCGACGGAAAGATTTATGGCTCCTATCTGCTGGGCGACGTGATGATTGTCATGCTGGACAGCGGCGAGGACAAGGCCGAGAATCACTGGGTGTATGCCGGACTGACCGACTATGACGCCTACCGCACCGAACAGGCCGAATGGCTCAAGTCCGTGGTCGGCTCCAAGGAGTACAAGAAAGCCAAGTATCGCATCATCCTCTCGCACTTCCCGATGGTGATGGGGCAGGAGTGGAAGGACGAGAAAGCCTGGTACGGTTGGGAAGACGCCATCCGCAAGTTCCTGCCGATACTGAACAAGGCAAATGTGGACCTGCTGATTTCGGGGCATACCCACCGCTATCATTACCATGAATGCGGAGCCGACGGCAACGCCTTCCCGGTGCTGGAGCAAGGCGCCGTATGTGCCGCCCGGCTGGACTTGCAGGATGGGAACATCCGCCTGAAGGTCATCGATACGGAAGGAAAAGTGCTGAAAGATATCGTGATACGTGCCGGTAAATAACCGGAATGGCAGATAAGAGAAGATGCCTTTTTTTCAAAGATTTAGCCGGTTGTTGGAAGTAGTTTCAAATGAAACCATTACCTTTGTGCCGTATTTACCAATATAAAGAGTTATGATTTATCATCATTTGTCTGTCTTGGTGCATCGCCAGGCAGAGAAGTATGGAGACAAAGTGGCCCTGAAGTACAGGGATTATGCAACTGCACGATGGATTCCCATCTCTTGGAACAAGTTCGCACGGACGGTGCGGCAGACGGCCAACGCCATGGTGGCTCTGGGCATAGAGCCGCAAGAAAACATCGGTATCTTCTCGCAAAACAAACCGGAATGCTTCTTTGCCGACTTCGGGGCGTTTGCCAACCGGGCGGTGACCATCCCCCTGTATGCTACCAGCTCTCCGGCACAAGCACAATATATCGTCAACGATGCACAGATACGCTATCTGTTTGTGGGCGAGCAGTTCCAGTATGATGCTGCCTTCAGCGTATTCGGCTTCTGTCCCTCCCTGCGGCAGCTCATCATCTTCGACCGTGCCGTGGTGAAGGACCCTCGCGACACGACTTCCATCTATTTCGACGAATTCCTGGCCATGGATGCCGAGCTGCGTCACAACGACGTGGTAGAAGCACGCACGGCAGCCGCTTCGGACGATGACCTGGCCAACATACTCTATACCTCCGGCACCACCGGCGAGCCGAAGGGCGTGATGCTGATGCATTACAACTACATGGAGGCCTTCCGCACACACGAAATCCGCATCCCTACGCTGACCGACAAGGATGTTTCGATGAACTTCCTGCCCTTGACCCACGTCTTCGAGCGCGGATGGGCCTACGTCTGCTTGCAGCGTGGAGCGCAAATCTGCGTCAACCTGCGTCCGCAGGACATACAGACCACCATCAAGGAGATCCGCCCTACGGTGATGTGCAGCGTGCCTCGCTTCTGGGAGAAAGTCTACCAGGGCGTGCAGGAGCGCATCGAGCAGGAGACGGGCCTGAAGAAGGCCATGATGCTGGATGCCATCAAGGTGGGACGGGTGCACAACCTGGAATATCTGCGCCAAGGAAAGACGCCGCCCCTGATGCTGCACCTGAAGTACAAGTTCTACGAGAAGACCGTGTATGCCCTGCTCAAAAAGACCATCGGCATAGAGAACGGTACCTTCTTCCCCACGGCAGGAGCGGCCGTGCCCGATGAGGTGTGCGAGTTTGTACACTCGGTGGGCATCAACATGGTGGTGGGCTACGGGCTGACGGAGACGACTGCCACGGTATCCTGTTTCCTTCCCAAGAATTTTGTGATAGGTTCGGTAGGAGAGATTATGCCCGACCTGGAGGCGAAAATCGGTGAGGACAATGAAATCCTGCTCCGTGGAAAGACCATCACCCCGGGCTACTATAAGAAGGCGGAGGCCACGGCCGCCGCGATTGATGCCGACGGCTGGTTTCATACCGGCGACGCCGGCCGCATAGAGGGGAACACGATTTACCTGACCGACCGCATCAAGGACCTCTTCAAGACCTCCAACGGCAAGTATATCTGTCCGCAGGCGTTGGAAACGAAGCTGGCCATCGACCGCTACATCGACCAGATATCCATTATTGCCGACCGACGCAAGTTTGTTTCGGCGCTGATTGTGCCCGTCTATGGCTTGGTGAAGGAGTATGCCCGGGAGAAGGGCATCGCCTATGGCAGCATGGAGGAGTTGCTGCAACATCCCAAGGTGCAGGCACTGTTCCGGGCGCGCATCGACACGTTGCAGCAGCAGTTTGCCCACTACGAGCAGGTGAAGCGCTTCACGCTGCTGCCCGAGCCTTTCAGCATGGAGCGCGGCGAGCTGACGAATACGCTGAAGCTGAAGCGTGTGGTGGTGGCAAAGAACTACAAGAAGCTGATTGACAGCATGTACGAGGAATGAAACTTTTCGGAGGCGGCTGAAGTGGCTTAGAAATCGGTACGGTAGCCCTTCAGCTCGTCTTGCAGCTTCCGGGCTTTTCCGCCGGTCAGCCGGTCGAGCAAGGCCCAGAAGCGTTCTCCGTGGTTCATCTCGCGCGTATGCGCCAGTTCGTGCAGCAGCACATAGTCTATCAGATGTGGGGGAAGAAGGACGAGGTAGTAGGAAAGGTTGATATTGCCTTGTGCCGAACAGCTTCCCCAACGTCCGCTGCTGGAGTTTATCTTCACACTTTCGTAGGGCAGCCCGTGTTGCAGGGAGAGCATGTAGAGACGGGGCGGCAGGATAATCTTGGCATTGCGCCGCAACGCCTCTTCGATCACCTTGCGCAGCCAGGCTTGCAGTTTCTCGTCCGCGAAGTCGGCATCCGGTGGGCATACAATCTGCATCTCGCCCAGCTCGGAACGGGAGAGGAAGCGTTCGCGCTGTCCGCTCACCAAGGTCAGCTTGAAGAATTCCGTATCGATGCGATAATTCAGGTCGATCACTCTTTTTGGGGGTTGTTTCTGCCGGGCCGCTTTCAGGCGCGGACGGAGTTCCTCGATGGCTCTTTCCACCTCGGCCAGGGAGGTTCGGGGAGGGACGGTCACGTGGATGCCATCCTCCTTGGTACGGAACGTAAGGCGGCGTGCACGGGTGTTCATCCGGATAAACAGTATGCCCAGTTCCTTGTCTTCCAATGTATGTATAGTATTCATTCGCATTTATAACTACCGGACAAAAGAACGAAGAATTGTCCGGAAAAGCAAGTGAACGTTTCATAATCGCAGGCAAACATTCTGCAAAAGCGAACAGAGTGTCCGATAGCGGACACCCTGAGAAAACGTGTGTATGTTAGGAATCAATGCTTTACGCTTTTGGCACGGGAGTTGAATGAAGTAGGGTGCCCGGGATGGCTTCAGAAAAAAGCATCTTTGTATGCAACTTTTCCGGGACAGGTTACGTCTTATGTATAAATACTAAAATCATAGAAGAATATGAAAACCCTGACATCATTTATCACCATCGCCTTACTGGCATTCAGTATGACCGCTTGTTCGCAACAACACACCTACCGCTCCGGCGGTTTGAACAGCAAGACCGTGAAAGCAAGCAAGAACTATGTAACCAAGAATATTAAGGTGGACGACTTCACCAAGCTGAGCGTGACCGGCAGTCCCGACGTGCTCTACACGCAGAAGTCCGGCAAACCGGGCGTGGAAGTCTACACCTCGGACAATATCGTGGACCTGCTGGACATCCGCGTCAAGGACAATACGCTCTACGTAGGCTTTAAGAAAAACGTGAGCGTCTCCTACGACAAGCTGGAGGTGCGCGTCTCTTCGGAAACGCTGAACGGCATCTCCGTGGCCGGTTCGGGCGACGTGGAGCTGAAGAACGGATTGAAGACGGATGAACTCAATATCTCCGTAGCCGGTTCGGGTGACATCAGCGGTGACAACATCGCCTGCACGGGGCTGGGCATCTCTATTGCCGGTTCGGGCGACATCGACTGTAGCGACATTGCTTGCGACGAACTGAAAGTGTCCGTGGCCGGTTCGGGCGACGCGAAACTGCACAACGTGATGACTCGTTTCGCGAAATCGTCCGTGGCCGGTTCGGGTACCATCAAGCTGAGCGGCACTACGCAGGAGGCCGAATACAACGTAGCCGGTTCGGGCGACTTGTTTGCTTCCGACTTCGTGGCCCGGAAGGTGTCTGCCAGCGTGGCCGGTTCGGGCGATATCAAGTGCCACGCCACGGATTTCCTGAAAGTGCGCACCAGCGGAAGCGGCAGTGTGGGCTACAAGGGCAATCCGGAGCTGGACTATCCCAAGAAGGGATTGTATAAACTTTGAGTTATCTTCCAATATTGGACTTGAATCGCTTAACATGATGATTTCCAGATATCGAAAGGTGGGCTGACAGACACTTGTGTTCAACGTGACAGACACTTGTGTTCAACGTGACAGACACAAGTGTTTGAGCCGACAGAGGCAAGTGTCTGTCAAACCAGGGAATATAGGGGGAATTGCAGAAGGCATTTCCTTGCTGATTTAATTCCGTCAACAGGTTAAAAGATATAGATTAATTTAAGTTTCGCATATCTTTGATATGCTGTCAGTAAACAAGTTAACGAGGCAACGAGGCGAAGTGATTCAGGTTTCTACCTGCATCTTATTCACAAAACAAGCAGATAGGAAAACCTTGTACCCTTGTTTACTTGTTCACTGAAAGCAAGTTTAAGAACTTGCGAAACTTGAGTAGATTAATTGATTAGACCTAAACCGAATTCTCTCTGAAATTTGTATGAATAAAAAAATGGCGAAAGGCTTCCGTGAGGAAGTCTTTTGTGCTTTGGGGGAGAGTGTGTCCGGAAGACAAAATAAAAGGGACGCTGCATCACGCGGTGTCCCATCTATTTTAGTTAGTTTTTATAAGATTTTGAGAGAATTGAAACTTCACAGCCTCAAGTTGTTTTAATAAAGCATACTAACTATCTATGTTTTAAAGCAAATGAAAATGTTATTTAAAAGATTTATGAAAATATTTACTCCTTGAACTCCTTCTCTTTGTCCATGCGATGCAGGCTGTCCATCAGTTGCTTTTCGTGTGCCAGGGGCACATCGTCCGAAAGGGCGACCGACGGGGCGGAAATCTGCTTGCCGATGGTGTCGGCCGTAGCCATTTCCCCTACCTCCGTGAAGAACGAGTGCTGCATCACGTTGTCCAGCGCCAGCACTACGGCTACCGTGGCTGCGGCCTTGAACAGGGGCATGAAACGGGCGGTCAGCGTCATGCGGCGCGCTTTGACCACCGGTGCCTCTACCTCGGCCAGTACCCGGGCGTCGAATGCTTCGTCCAGATGCAGTGCCTGTTGGGCCTGCTGGTAGGCGAACAACTCCTTGTAGCGAAGCAGGTGACGGGGAACATCGTCCCGGCAGAAGTAGGCACGGAGTTGTGCTTCTTCCTCCGGCGAGGTCTCGCACTGCCAGTAGCGTTCCAAGAGTTGTTCTATAGAGTTAGAGTCCATAATCTTCAATGTCTGTAAACTGTTGTTTTACTTTCTGCCTTGCCCTGAAGAGGTTCACTTTCACTTGCTCTTCGGTCAGGCTCAGGATGTCGGCAATCTCTTTGTAGCTCTTGCCTTCGATATCCCTGAGGTGCATGATGAGCCTTTGCTTTTCGGGCAACTTGTCCATCAGCCGGTGTATCAGCGCCAGCCGTTCCTTGCTCACCAGTTGCTCGTAGGGGCTCCAGTTGTCCGGTGTCTGCTCCAGTTCGGGAGTCAGCTCCACGGTTTGGGCATCCTTCTTCTCGCTGCGGTCTATCGCCAGATTCCTTGCTACGGTGAGGCAATAGGCTTCGATGGAGGCGAACCGGGGCCACTCGTGGCGCTTGTTCCAAACTCGAATCAGCGTTTCCTGCACTACATCCTCGGCTTCGGCCCGGTCGAAGGTAATCCGTAGGGCGAGCCGGAAGAGCTTGTCTTTCAGCGGAAGTATGTCTTTGCGAAAGCTGAATTCTTGCATCTCTAATAGATTGACGGTTGAGTACTCGGAAAGTTACAGGAAGCAGGTGTGTTTTTTTTAGAGCGAGCGTGTTGAAGTCCGTAAAATGGTACGCGGATGAGGCCGTTACTTCTTCACGATATGCGTGCCTCCCTCTTCGCCTATGGCTGCGGCCAGGGTGATGACGACCTCGGACACGCCGGCATCCAGTGCCTGGAAGGCATTCTCCAGTTTCGGAATCATGCCGCCCTGGATTACGCCGTCGGCTACGTACTGTTCGAAGGCTTCCGGGGTGATTTGGGGGATTACACTGTTGTCGTCGTTCTCGTCGCGCAGCACGCCTTTCTTTTCGAAGCAGAAGACGAGGGTGACGTCGAACTGCGAGGCGAGGGCTTTGGCGGTTTCACCGGCTATGGTGTCGGCGTTCGTGTTCAGCAGGTGGCCGTGGCCGTCGTGGGTCAGCGGAGCCATGACGGGGACTATGCCTTTGTGGATGAGGTCGGCCAGGAAGGGGAGGTTCACTTGCTCCACGTCGCCTACAAAGCCGTAGTCCACCTCTTTCACGGGGCGCTTCACGGAGCGGATGACGTCCATGTCGGCTCCCGTGAGGCCGAGTGCGTTGACGCCGCGTGCCTGTAGGCCGGCAACGATGTTCTTGTTGACCAGTCCGCCATATACCATAGTGACTACTTTCAGTGTTTCGGCATCGGTGATGCGTCGGCCGTTTACCATTTTGCTTTCAATGCCCAGCCGGGCAGCCAGCTTGGTGGCAGAGCGTCCGCCGCCGTGCACCAGGACTTTGTAGCCTTCGATGGAGGCGAAGTCGTCCAATAATCGGTTGAGTGTGGCTTCTTCTTCTACAATCTTACCACCTACTTTAATAACAGTCAGTTTTTCCATTTGATTTTAATTTGTTAGTGTGCTAATGAGTTTAATGTGTCTAAGTCTCTTAGTACCCGGCACGCCGTATGGTAATTCCCCTCCTCCCAGGAGGAGGAGAATGCCATGCGGATAACAGGCTTTCACCTCCCTATGCGGATAACAGGCTTTCACCTCCCTATGCGGATAACAGGCTTTCACCTCCCCATGCAGATAACAGGCCTCCACACGGCCAGCATGTTTCCACATTAAACCATCATTCCAAATACGTATATCCGTAGAGTCCGGAGCGGTAGTTGGACAAGAATTCCTTGCCCTCTTCCAACGTGATGCGGCCTTCCTTGACGGACTGTGTCACCCAGGTTTCCAGCGTGCGTACCAGCTTCTTGGGGTTGTATTGCACGTAGTCCAGCACTTCGGCCACGGTTTCGCCGTCAATCAGCTGGTCGATGGTGTAGCCTTTGGAGTTGACGGAGATGTGGACGGCGTTGGTGTCGCCGAAGAGGTTGTGCATATCGCCCAGAATCTCCTGGTAGGCACCGACAAGGAAGACGGCCAGGTAGTAGTGCTCCTTGTCGCGCAGCGAGTGCAGGGGCAGGGTGCTGGTGTCGGGACGGGAGGTGACGAAGTTGGCTATCTTTCCGTCCGAGTCACAGGTCATGTCCTGCAGGGTGGCTTCGCGGTCGGGGCGCTCGTCCAGCCGCTGGATGGGCATGATGGGGAACATCTGGTCGATGGCCCATGAGTCGGGGAGCGACTGGAAGAGGGAGAAGTTGCAGAAATACTTGTCGGCCAGCAGTTTGCTGAGCTTGCGGAACTCCTCGGGGCAGTGCTTCATGCCGGCGGCAATGGCGTTTATCTCGCGGCAGATGCTCCAGTAGAGCTTCTCTATCTGGGCACGGGTGTTGAGGTCCACGATGCCGTGGCTGAAGAGGTCGAGCGCCTCTTCGCGTATCTGCTGGGCGTCGTGCCAGGGTTCGAGCATGCTGCGCTGGCTCAGGTTGTCCCAGATGTTGTATAGCTCCTTCACCAGTTCGTGGGCATCGGGGCCGGGTTCCCAGTCGTCGTTCATCTGGGGCAGAGAGGCGGTCTCCAGTACCTCGAAGACGAGGACGGAGTGGTGGGCGGTGAGGCTGCGGCCCGTTTCGGTGATGATGTTGGGGTGGGCAAAGCCGTGCTTGTCGGCGGCATCGACGAAGGTGGACACCACGTCGTTGACATACTCCTGGATGGAGTAGTTGACAGAACTTTCGCTGCTCGACGAGCGCGTGCCGTCGTAGTCCACGCCCATGCCGCCGCCGGTGTCGACGAACTCGATGTTGAAGCCCATCTTGTTCAGCTGCACGAAGAATTGCGAGGCTTCGCGCAGGGCGTTCTTGATGCGGCGTATCTTGGTGATTTGGCTGCCGATGTGGAAGTGTATCAGTTTCAGGCACTCCTTCATATCCTTCTTTTCAAGGAAGTCGAGGGCTTCGAGCAGTTCGCTGGAGGTCAGTCCGAACTTGCTGGCATCTCCTCCGCTCTCTTCCCACTTGCCGCTGCCGCTGGAGGCGAGCTTGATGCGGATGCCGATGTTGGGCTTCACCTTCAGCTGCCGGGCCATCTTGGCGATGAGGTTTAGCTCGTTCAGCTTTTCTACGACGAGGAAGATGCGCTTGCCCATCTTCTGTGCCAGGAGGGCCAGCTCGATGAAGCTTTCGTCCTTGTAGCCGTTGCAGACAACGAGCGAGTCGGGGTCGGTGTTCACACCGATGACGGTATGCAGTTCGGGTTTGGAACCGGCCTCAAGTCCGAGGTTGAATTTTTTACCGTGGTTTATCATCTCTTCCACGACGGGACGCATCTGGTTCACCTTGATGGGATAGATGATGAAGTTCTCTCCCTTGTAGCCATACTCGTCGGCGGCGTGGCGGAAGCAGCAGGAGACTTTTTCGATGCGGTTGTCCAGTATGTCGGGAAAACGGACCAATACGGGAGCGGTGACGTCGCGCAGTTGCAGTTCGTCTATCAGCTCTTTTAAATCGACAGTGACACCATCCTTGCGAGGGGTCACCACTACATGACCTTTGTCATTGATACCAAAGTAGGAAGTGCCCCAACCTGTTACGTTGTACAGCTCTTCTGAATCTTCAATACGCCATTTTCTCATCTACTCGTTTTCAGTTTTAACTAGTTACAATACATGTGTTTTTTGATTCGTCTTTTTTATTAAGTGGACAAAAATACACATAAATATTGTGTTTCCAACGATTAGGGGCGAGAAATGCACGTTGGCCGAGGGATATAGGTGGGGAATTCCGGTAATTTATAGCCGGGGAAGCCGATAGCAAACTATACCCCCAGCAGTTCCCGTACCCCTTTTACGGATTCCGCTATCTGGTGGCGGCTTTCCAGTTGTCCGGCATCGAAGCGGTAACGGGCCTGTTCGTAGTAGGGGAGGCGCTGTTGCAGGGCTTGGCGGATGAATTCGCGCAGCTCCTCTTCGCTCTTGCCCTGCAGGATGGGGCGTTGCCGGGTGGCCACGCGCAGGCGGCGGAAGAGGATGTCGGGGTGGACTTCGAGAAAGACGGTCTGGCCGCAGCGGTTCATGTAGTCGATGTTGTCGAAGAAGCAGGGGGTGCCGCCGCCGGTGGAGATGATGAGGTCTTCGAATTCGCCCACTTCGTGCAGCATGTTGCGCTCCAGCTGGCGGAAGGCATCTTCGCCCCGTTCGGCAAAGAGTTCGCGGATGGAGCGGTGGAAGCGCTCTTCGATGTACCAGTCCAGGTCGACGAAGGGCAGGTTCATTTCGCGTGCGAGGGCTTTGCCCAGGGTGGTTTTTCCGGCTCCCATGTAGCCGATGAGGAATATACGTATCATAACTTTGTTTGCCTTTGATGCCTGCAAAGGTAAACATTTTCAGGTGAAAATACGGATTCGGGGGCTCAAATCGTCGGTCTCTTTCGCCTCGGGCGTGCCGAGGGGATGTGTTTTCTCCTGCTTCTTTCTATTGGGTGAGTATTTTTTTGTGAGTATCTCTGTAGTGGGTAACAAGCGGAGGCGGCAGATGGTTCGTTTTTTCTTCGCGCCCGGTTGGGCGGAACGGTGGGTTTCCGCTATCTTTGCCTGCTGTTATGAAGAAGAAAGAGAAATTTTACGTGGTATGGTCGGGCGTCTGTCCGGGGATTTATACATCATGGACGGAGTGCCAGTTGCAGGTCAAGGGCTACGAAGGTGCCCGTTTCAAGTCCTTCGAGTCGCGCGAGGAGGCGGAGCGTGCGTTGGCCGCTTCGCCCGATGAGTACATCCGGAGGGGTGCGGCCGGAGGGAGTGCGCCGTCGGTTCCGGCATCGGAGGGAGTGCTGCCTGCGGCGGTGGTAGAGAACAGCCTGGCGGTGGATGCTGCCTGTAGCGGCAATCCGGGTGCGATGGAGTACCGGGGGGTGCACGTGGCGAGCCGCCAGCAGGTGTTCCACTTCGGCCCGGTGTATGGGACGAACAATATCGGCGAGTTCCTGGCCATTGTCCACGGCTTGGCGCTGCTGAAGCAGAAGGGGCTGGAGATGCCCATCTACAGCGACAGCGTGAATGCCATCAGCTGGGTGCGCCAGAAGAAGTGCAAGACGCGCCTGCCGCGCAACGAGCGTACCGAGGAGCTGTTCCGGCTGATAGAGCGTGCCGAGAAGTGGCTGCGCGAGAATACCTATTCAACCCCGATTCTGAAGTGGGAGACGAAGCGCTGGGGAGAGGTGCCGGCGGATTTCGGAAGGAAGGGGTGAGTACCCGAAGGGCGGGGTGGTAGAGAGCATAAAGTGAAGAAGATTATTTTAAAGGTATTCTTTTCTACCTACCACCTCCCCCTTCGGGTACTCCTCCTCCCAGGAGGAGGAGAATTACCCTGCGGCATAATCCCTTTAATACCCTGCGGCATAATCCCTTTATACCCTGCGTCATGATAACTTTAATCCCAGGCGGCCTGATCCCTTCAATCCCCTGCCGCCTGTGCGAATCGCCTATCTCAGGCTCGCGTTAAATTATCAATACCCGAAGATTTCCTCCGTTGTCAGTTCCGTTACGGGGCCTATCTTCTTCAGGGCTTCCATATCCAGTTCCTTCTTGTCGCCCAGGATGCAGTAGAAGTAGGTGCGTCCCTTGATCCACTTCTGCTGGAAGTCGACGACATCCTGCAGGGTAGCCTTCTGCACGTCCTGATAGAACTGGAGGCGGCTGTCGGTGTTCAGGCCGAAGTCCTGGGCGTTGATGTAGCTCCAGATGACGCCGTCCTTGATGGTGCGCTCCGTGCGCAGACGGGCTATCAGACCCTCCTTGGCCAGATTGAAGGCCGCTTCGGACTCGGGCATGTTGTTGATGATGTCGTTGAAGGTGCTGATGGCATCCAGCATCTTGTCGTTCTGCGTGGCGATGTAGCTGCTGAAGCTGTAGTCATACTTCGGGTAGCCGGGCTTGTCCATGCCTGCCCATGCCGAGTAGGCCAGACCGCGGCTCTCGCGCATCTCCTGGAAGACGATGGAGTTCATGCCGCCGCCGAAGTACTCGTTGTACATGCGTCGGCCCGACTCGACGGCCTGGTCGAACTTCTCGCCGCGGTTGGAGTACTGCGCCATGTAGATTTGCTTGGCCTCGTAGGGAGCCAGGTATACCCGTGTCTCGTTGGTGGGCTGCTGCTTGAATTCGATGCCCTCGGGCAACTCTTGCAGCGTGGCCGGTACGCGGTGCTCTTTTTGGAGGATGGCCAGCAGGTCGTCCTGCGGGCTGGGGCCGTAGTAAGTAACCCGGTGCTTGTAGCTGTTCAGGTTGTGGAGGCGGTCCACCAGTGCCTGCGGATTCATCTCCTTCAGTTCCTTTTCGCTCAGGATGTTGGTGGCAGCGTTCCGGGGTCCCCAGGTCATGTAGGTTCTGAGGCGGCTGAAGTTCTGCGCCTGGTTCAGCTTGGCATCCTTCCGGGCTTTCAGCAGGTCGTTCACCAGGTTGTCGTAGGCTTCGGGGTTCACTTGGGCGTCGGCCAGCAGCTTCTCAAACAGTTCCACGGCTTTGGGCATGTTCTCGTTCAGGCCGCTGAGCACGATGTAGGTGCGCTCGCTGCCCGGCGATACGAAGAAGCTGCACGCCATACGGTAGAATTCGCTCTTCACCTCTTCGGGCGTCATGTCCGAGGTGCCGAGGTACTCCAGATACTGGGCGGCGGTGCCCAGCGCCTTGTCGTTGCGGTTGCCCATATCAAAGAGGTATATCAGCTGGAAGAGGTCGTTGGTGGCATTCTGCTTGTAGATGACGGGGATGCCCGACTGGGCGGTGAGCAGGTCGAGGTCCTTGCTGTAGTCCAGGAACACCGGTTCGATGGGTTGCACGGTGGTGGCCTGCACCTCCTTCAGGAAGCTGCTCACGGTGTCGCGGTTCATCACGATGGGGGTGATGGCCGGCTTGTTTATCTTCTTCTCGTTGGGGTCCTTGCCCTGCTTCTTGTAGATGACGGCGAAGTTGTTTTCCTTCAGGTACTTGTTGGCAAAGGCCACGATGTCCGCTTTGGTCAGCCGCGACATGCGCTCCAGCGAAGTCACCTCGTCGGCCCAGTCGCTGCCGTTCACGAAAGAGTCCACGAACCAGTCGGCACGCGCCTCGTTGTTCTCCTGTTGTTGCAGTTGCGAGAGCTTGAAGTTGTTGATGTTGGCCTCCAGAATCTTCTCGTCGAAGTCGCCGTCGCGCAGCTTCTTCAGTTCGCCCAGCAGCAATTCCTTCACCTCGTCCAGCGTCTGTCCCTGCTTGGGGCGTCCCTGCATGGTGAACACGCTGTAGTCGGCCATCGTCATGGGGTAGCAGTAGGCACTCAGCGCCTTCTGCTGCTGCATCAGGTCGAGGTCTATCAGGCCGGCCTGTCCGTTGTAGAGGATTTGTGAAACCACGTCCAGCGTCTCCACATCCTTGTCGGCAGCTCCGGGGAAGCGCCAGGCCAGGGCCACGCTTTCGGCATCGGGACCGTAGACTTCGCGCACGATGGGGGCGGTGATCTCCTCCTCCTTAGGCAGGTTCAGCTTGGGCAGGTCGGGGTTGGGCTTCAGGGTGCCGAAATACTTGTCGATGGTGGCAATCATCCGGTCGGGGTCGAAGTCGCCCGAGAGGCAGACGGCCATGTTGTTGGGCACATACCACTGCTTGTAGTAGTTCTTGATGTTGGTGATGGAGGGGTTCTTCAGGTGATCCTGCGTGCCCAGCACGGTCTGTGTGCCGTAGGGGTGGTGGGGGAAGAGGGCGGAGAGCATGGTCTCGTACACCTTGCGTGGGTCGCGCGTCAGCGACATGTTCTTCTCCTCGTACACCGTCTCCAGCTCGGTGTGGAAGCCGCGGATGACGCAATTCTCGAAGCGGTCGGCCTGGATGCGTGCCCAGTTCTCCACCTGGTTGCTGGGGATGTCCTCGGTGTAGCAGGTCACGTCGAAGCTGGTGTAGGCGTTCGTGCCGTTGGCGCCGATGGTGGCCATCAGCTTGTCATACTCGTTGGGGATGGCCAGCTTGGAGGCTTCGTAGGAGAGGCTGTCGATGACGTGGTAGATGTTCTTCCGCTCGATGCTGTCCGTGGTCTTGCGGTAGACTTCGAACTGCTGCTCTATCTGGTCCAGCAGAGGCTTTTCTGCCTCGTAGTTCTGCGTGCCGAAGTGGGTGGTGCCCTTGAACATCAGGTGTTCGAAGTAGTGGGCCAGTCCGGTCGTCTCGGCCGGGTCGTTCTTGCCGCCCACGCGCACGGCGATGTAGGTTTGTATGCGCGGTTGGTCTTTGTTGACGGTCATGTAGACTTTCAGACCGTTGTCCAGAGTGTAGATGCGTGCCTTCAACGGGTCGTTGGGCACCGTTTCGTACTTGTACTTCTGGGTACAGCTTCCCAAGCTCAGTGCTGCCAGCAGTAGCAGCGACAGGCCGGTTTTTCCGAATGAATAGTTCATAAAATGAATGTATTAAGTTGATAGGGGGCAAAAGTATGTATTTTTTTGATTGTTTGGCCGTTGTGGGGCAATTTTTTCTTACCTTTGCACCTCTAAAATTGTAAATGTGCATTATGATTACCTCAGAACAACTGAAAGATATCAAGGAACGTACCGAAGCGCTGAACCGCTATCTGGACATCGAAGGAAAGAAAATACAGGTGGAAGAAGAGCAGCTTCGCACCCAGGCCCCCGGCTTCTGGGACGACCAGAAGGCCGCCGAGGCACAGATGAAGAAAGTGAAAGGCTTGCAGCAATGGATTTCCGGCTACAACGAGGTGAAGACCCTGACCGATGAAGTGCAGCTGGCCTTCGACTTCTACAAGGACGAGCTGGTGACCGAAGAAGAGGTGGACGATGCCTACGCCAAGGCCGCCACTGCCATCGAAGCCCTCGAACTGAAGAACATGCTTCGCGAGGAGGCCGACCAGATGGACTGTGTGCTGAAGATAAACTCCGGTGCCGGCGGCACGGAGAGCCAGGACTGGGCCAGCATGCTGATGCGCATGTACCTGCGCTATGCCGAGACCAACGGTTACAAGGCCACCATCGCCAACCTGCAGGAGGGCGACGAGGCCGGCATCAAGACCTGCACCATCGAAATCTCCGGCAGCTATGCCTACGGCTATCTGAAGGGTGAGAACGGCGTGCACCGCCTGGTGCGTGTGTCGCCCTACAACGCTCAGGGCAAGCGCATGACTTCGTTCGCGTCGGTTTTCGTCACTCCGCTGGTGGACGACACCATCGAGGTGAACATCGAGCCTGCCCGTATGTCGTGGGATACCTTCCGAAGCGGTGGTGCCGGCGGCCAGAACGTGAACAAGGTGGAGTCCGGCGTGCGCCTGCGCTACCAGTACAAGGACCCCTACACGGGCGAGGAAGAAGAAATCCTGATTGAGAATACCGAGACGCGCGACCAGCCCAAGAACCGCGAGAATGCCCTCCGGCTCCTCCGCTCCATGCTCTACGACAAAGAGTTGCAGCACCGCATGGCCGAGCAGGCCAAAGTGGAGGCCGGCAAGAAGAAGATAGAGTGGGGCAGCCAGATTCGCAGCTACGTCTTCGACGATCGCCGCGTGAAGGACCACCGCACCAACTTCCAGACCAGCGACGTGAACGGCGTGATGGACGGAAAGATAGACGGCTTCATCAAGGCCTACCTGATGGAGTTTGCCGGAAGCGGCGAGTAAAGGGTCGGGCATCTCTCTTGTGAATACTCGTAGCAATAGGTTTGCTGCATGGACATTGTATAAGGAGAGGTGGGGAAGAGCGCTTTTTGTCAGCCTCTTCTCCACCTCTCTCTTCTTTTCTTGAATCAGGCCGCTACGGTCTGTTTATCGCATTCACTCCCAGCGTGCTGGCAATGGCGGCGATGGCGGCGCCGATGACTTTCAGGATGGTTTTCCAGGTTTCTTTGCTTATTTTCATAGTGGGTGATAGTTTAATGTGAGTTTCATGTAAGCGATTCACAATTCCGTGCTTACCTCGAAGCACGGGCAGGCTTTCAGCCATTCGGCGGGTTCCACCGTTCCGTTGCCGTTCAGGTCGGGGCTGAGGTCGCGGTGGCCGCAGACACGGGCGGTGCGAAACTGCTTCAGAAGATGGGCCACAAGCAGGCGCAGGGCAGTGCGCTGTTCGGGTGTACGGGTATCCTTGGGACAGCCCCGGGCATCCAGTCCGCCTTCGTAGCAGATGCCGATGGAGTGCTTGTTGTAGCCTTTCACGTGCGCCCCCACAAGCGCGAGGGGACGGGTGAGGACGGTGGTGCCGTCGCGGCGGATGTAGTAGTGATAGCCCGTTGTGCGGAAACCGCGGCGGCGGTGTTCGGCTTCAAGGGCTTCGGGAGTGAGCGCGCACCCCTCCCGGGTGGCGCTGCAATGCACCACGAGGTAGTTGATTTTTCGCATGATAAAGGATGGTAAAGGATATCGGTTGATGAATAGTTTATGAACAACTTATAAACAGGTGGTAGCTGGCTTATGAACAGTTTATAAACCGTTTGCGGATAGCTTATCAACAGCATGATGATGGCTTATGAACCGCTTATTAACAACTTATGAACCGTTTATTAACCGCTTTCGAACCGTTGTTCACCCGTCTTCCTACAGCTTCGGAAGCCGATCCTCCCTTCCCCCCCTGCCGGCCGGGGGTGGGAGAGGAGGCTCCGGAGCTGCGGATGGGTTCAGCCTGATTTAGTTTTGTGTGCAAAGCTTGTGTGTTGTGTATGCTACGGGCGCAAGGCTGTTATCCCAGCGGACTACTGCCTTGGTCCCCGTCGCCTCCACCGCTGTTGCCTCCGCTGTTGTCTCCTCCGCTGTTGCTGCCGCCATTGCCGGAGGCTGCGTTGTAGGGCACGCACTTCACGCCGGTGATGAGCGAACGGGTGGCGACGGTGTTGTCCTGGTTCTTGGTGAAGGAGGGGGTGAAGCGCACCAGCAGCAGGGCCTGTGCGGCTTTCACCTCGTCGGCGGTGGCGGCACCCTTTCCCCGGGAGCGCATGATGATGCTGAAGGTGCCCAGACCATCCACGGTGACGGACTCCGAGGCGTGGAGGTGCTTCGTCATGACGGTGACCATGTTGTCTATCGTGTTCTTCACATCACCGGTGGAGAGCGAGGAGTATTCGGCTATCTCGCGCGCCAGCTGGGTGGTGGATACGGTGCCCGTGTGCACGATACGGGGGTGGTAGAGTTTCTTTCCCTCTTTGTTCTCTTTGGTCGATTGAATAGTTTTGTAAAGTACTGGCATAATAGTAAATGTTTTAAAGTGAATAGTTCCGTTTTTTTGTGTGTCTTAAGCTTAATCACACTGCAAAGATAAGAGATTTGTTTTCATTCGGGAAACAGATTTAGGGAAAGCGTTCCACAAAATGAAAAAGTTCCGGTTCCTTCAAGGGCGCTAACAGAGGCTCAGCAGGTATCGTCCCGGTTGCCGTATCTTGCCGTGGCTTTCGCGCAGTGTGCCGAAGCCCTTCCACATGGGGTGGCCGATGGCGCCGAAGTTGCTCCGGAGAATGATGGCATACTGCTCCTGTGGCGCTATGTTGAACTGGCGGAGGTTGAGCAGGAGTCCCTCCAGGTTGCGCTTCTGTCCGTCCCGGGGCGGTTGCAGGGCGGCTATTTTCCGGCGGTACTCCTCGTCTTTGCCAAGGCTTTTCGCCTCCGGCCGGTTCTCTTCCTTGCGTGGGTATGCCTCCTCCGCGGACGCCCGGTCCGCGCCTTCAGTGCCCCCGTTTTCGGGGGAACTATGGAGGGGTTTTTCTTTTCTTTGCTCTGCTATGCTTTCCTGTGCTTTGCTATTCTGTGCTATGCTATGTGTACCGGATGCTACATTTTCGGGCTTAAATGTTACATCCGCGCAGCCATCGGGCACGGCCGTTGCTGCTGATTCTGCCGGCAGGCAGTGGGCCGAGGCTTGGCGGTCCGTGCTCTCTTCCGGTCCGGTAAGGGGCTGTGGCAGTGTGCTTTTTCTCTGTGCCTCTTCCTCTTCGGGGCAGGAGTCGTCCGACAGGCAGTAGCGTGCGTCGATGGTGGAGGTTTTCCGGCGCTTGGTGCTGAAGAGGTACTGGCGTTGTATCTCGGCGGAGGTGAGTATGGAGTAGCGCGCGAAGAGGTCGGCATTGAAGATGCCATACTCCACGGCCAGGGCAAGGACGCGCCTCACGTCGTCGGCCGTCTGCTCGTAGAGGCAGGTGGAGAGGTCGTCATAGAAGAGGTCGTCGGCCACTACGTAGTAGCCCTCGTCGGCATAGATGTAGGAGAAGGTGCCCAGCAGTATGGCCAGGGCGGCATCGCCTTCGCGCTTCAGGATGCGGCGCACCAGGCGGTTCTGGATGAAGTCGGTGTTCATGGGGAAATAATCGAGTCCCCGTTTCTTGATTCTAGGCATGGTGGTTGGTGATAGATGGTTGGTGATAAGTGATAGGTGATAAGTTTTGCAAGTACTCGGTATGCCGTAGGCACTCGATATCCGCATGGGTTGGCGCGCCGCATGGCAATTCTCCTCCCGGGAGGAGGAGAATTGCCATGCGGAAGTCTGCTTTTAAGGAGACACCGACTACTTGCAAAACTTTAATCCTCAATTCTTGCTTCTTCCTCGTATCGTCGTTTCCGTTTCCGGAGCACGCTGGCCCGTACCGTCTGCAAGGCATGACGGATGAGGCTCATGCGCAGTTCGGGATCATCGGTGCCGGTTATCAGCGGATAACGGGGAGCGGTGCTGCTTTCGGCTTCGGCCGGGCAGGTGCGTTGCTTGCGCCGCAGGCGGTTGTCCTCCTTGCGGCACGTCTTGCAATAGCTGTCGGGGGTGTGTAGCCGGTTTTTGAGGTAGAAGTTGCTGAGGGGCAGTTCGCGCTGGCAGCGGCGGCAGCGCTTGGTGAGGGGAGAGGGACAGACACTGGCCTCTGTCGCCTCAAGCACTGGAGTCTGTCGGCTCAGGCACTGGTGTCCTTCGGGTTGAACACTGGTGTCTGTCATGACAAACAATAGTGTCTCTGCTGGTTTTCGGATGTTTTTCATAATTCAGCTTTTAAAATTTGCATTTATAAAACTAATGACTAATTTTGTCCCGACAAAGATAATAATGTTTTCATTTTAAAAACAAGAGTTTTCAAAGAATAATTTTTAGAAAACAGCTAATGTAATATGAATCAGGAGAAAAAAGAGATGGCAAACGATGAAAACCTGATGTTCTGTGTGGCAGACATCGTAAGGCGCGCCAAACGGGCGAAAGGATTCAGGACGGACAGCGAACTGGCTACTTTTCTGGGTATATCACGCTCCACGCTGAGCAACTGGAGCGCGCGCAACAGCATCGACTTCCCCCTGCTGCTGGGCCGCCTGGCCGATGTGGACTACAACTGGCTGCTGACGGGCAAGGGATCGCCCGTGCGCCGGGGCGGCTACTGCGACAGCGAGCTGGTGCAGGGCGAGGTGGAGATTCTTCACACGCCGAAAACAGCCGACCCCTTGGACGACCATTGCGTGCCGCTCTACGAAATCTCGGCCGCAGCCAACCTGAAGACGCTGCTCGAAGACCGGCCGCAGTATGCGGTGGGCAAAATCGTGGTGCCCAACGTGCCCCGGTGCGACGGGGCCCTCTGCATCTCGGGCGACTCGATGTACCCCATCCTCAAGTCGGGCGACATCGTGGGCTTCAAGTCCATCGACAACTTCACCGACATCCTCTACGGCGAAATGTACCTCGTCTCCTTCAGCCGTGGCGGCGACGAGTATCTGGCGGTGAAGTACGTCAAGCGCTCCGCCGTGCCGGACTGCATCCAGCTGGTGAGCTACAACGTCCACCACGAACCCATGGACCTGCCGCTGAAGTGCGTCAACGCCATGGCCATCGTGAAGTTCTCCATCCGTAGGAACATGATGATGTAGAGGAAAAAAATCCCCCTTTCGCTTGTTTTCTTCCCGAATTCTCCCTTACTTTGCTCATCGTTGAACTTTAAATTGTAAGAAAAACCATGGGAAAAAACAAAAAGAAACAAGTGCAGTATAGCCGTAGAGAGGAGCAGCAGGCCAAGAAAGTGATGATAGGCATCGGCATCGTGGCCATCGTGCTGGTCATCGCCATGTTCGTGGGTTACTCCTACTGGGGCTGAGGCGATAGCCTTCTTTATGCGCCTCTTTCCGGGGGCATGTTCATCCTGAGCGGATTCTTCGACTCCGCTCAGGATGAGAGAACCGCGGAGTGTGTGAAAGTCGATATTGTTTAATTTTCAAATTCTCAAATTACCAACGTGGCCCAAGAAATAGAACGCAAATTCCTCGTCACCGGCGAGTACAAGTCGCAAGCCTACGCGCAGAGCCGCATCGCCCAAGGCTACATCTGCTGTGCTCGCGGCAAGACCGTCCGCGTGCGCATCCGCGACCGCCAAGGTTATCTCACCATCAAGGGACCGTCCGGCACCTCGGGCATCGCCCGTTACGAGTGGGAGAAAGAGATTCCTCTGCGGGAAGCCGAAGAACTGATGAAACTCTGCGAACCGGGCATCATCGACAAGACGCGCTACCTGGTGCGCAGCGGCCGCCACACTTTTGAGGTGGACGAGTTCTACGGCGAGAACGAGGGACTCACTGTGGCCGAAGTGGAACTCGCCTTCGAGGACGAATCCTTCGTCAAGCCCGACTTCATCGGGCAGGAAGTGACGGGCGACGTCCGCTACTACAACGCGCAGCTCCGCATCCGCCCCTACAC